>CAZLLV010000480.1:0-13712 GCA_964560325.1 uncultured Thermoanaerobaculia bacterium
TCTGGACCAGCATCGTCTCGTCGTCGCCCAAGCGGCGCAGGGTCGAGACCAGCGCCTCGAAGCACTCCCAGCTCCGCGCGGCTTTGCCCGATCCGCCGTAGACGACCAGCTCCTCCGGGCGCTCGGCGACCTCCGGATCGAGGTTGTTCATCAACATGCGCAGCGCCGCCTCCTGCTGCCAGCCGCGGCAGGAGAGCTCGGTGCCGCGCGCGGCGCGCACGGTGCGCGGGCCGGCGGACGCGGGGGTCTCGACGGTCGTCATGCGAGCATTATCCCTCACGGCCTCTCATCCTCTTACGTCGTACTTCTCCATCTTCGCGGCGAGCGTGTTCCTGGAGATCCCGAGCAGGCGCGCCGCCTGGCTCTTGTTGCCGGCGGTGCGGCGCAGGGCCTCTCGGATCGCCGACTGCTCGGCGCCGGCGACCAGCCGCTCGAGCTCCAGGTCGGAGGTCGCCTCGACCCGCGAGCTCGACTCGAGCGGGCTCGCCTTGACCGCGTCGGGCAGCAGCGACACGTCGACCGGCCGACCGTGGGGCGCCAGGTACACCATCTGCCGGGCGATGTTCTCCAGCTCTTCGAGGTTGCCCGGGTACGGGTAGGAGAGGAGCGCCGTCATCGCCTTGGTGGTGATCCCCGCCACCCGCTTGCCGGTCTCGTGGCAGAACCGGTTGATGAAGGACTGCACGAGGAGCGGCAGATCCTCCTTGCGGTCGCGCAGCGCCGGCACGTCGATGCCGAAGCGGGACAGCCGGTAGGCGAGGTCGACCCGGAAGGCGTCGCGGGCGACCGCGCGGTCGAGCGGCTGCCCCGCCGCCGCCACCAACCGCACGTCGACCTTCACCACCTCCGTGCTCCCCGCCGGCTCCACCTCTCCGGAGCGCAGGAAGCGGACCAGCCGCGCCTGGAGCTCGAGCGGCAGGAGGTCGATCTCGTCGAGGAAGAGCGTGCCGCCGTCGGCCAGCCGGAGCTTCCCCTCCCGCTTGACCGTCCCGCTCTTCGCCGCCACCTCCGAGCCGAAGAGATCGGCCTCGATCTGCGTCGGGCTCGCCCCCGCCGCCGAGGCGACCACGAACGGGCCGTTGCGCCGCGGGCTCGACAGGTGGATCGAGCGCGCCAGCAGCTCCTTGCCGACCCCGGGCTCACCCCGGAGCAGCACGTGGACGCCGGTGTCGACCGCCGCCCGCAGCCGCTCGAGGACGTGCTTCATCGCCCGCGACTCGCCGATCACCAGGCGCGGGTCGAGGGTCAGGTCCTGGACCCCCCGGTTGCCGGGGAGGATCGGCTCGTAGCGGCCGACGTGGTGGACCAGGCCGAGGGAGAGGAGATCGCCCAGGGTGTCGAGCGCCGCCTCCGGCGACCAGGCCGACGGATCGAAGCGGGAGAGCGCGCAGGTCATGAAGTAAGGTCGGTCGAGGGCGCTGAAGACCCGCAGGAAGATCCAGGCCGGCTCGCCACGGAGCTGCCCCTCGAAGAACGACGTGCGCCCGGTCTCGCCCTCGTTCTCGAGACGGGCACGGACCTGCTCCAGCATCTCGTCGCCGGCCGCCATCCAGTCGGACTCGGTGGCGGTCACGAACTTCACCCCCACCTCGCCCTCGGTGATCTCGCCCAGGAAGAGGAAGAGCGCGCCGCCGCCGAAGTCGGCGAGCAGCCGCTCGGTGAGCGATTCGAGCGTCGTGCGGCTCTCGGCGTCGGCGAGCACCCAGTGGCTGATCCCGGACAGGTGCTCGATCATCAGCTCGGGGTCCATGGCGACCGCGCCCGGCTCCGCCGGCGCCTCGGCCTCCGCGGCCCCGTCCCCCTCCGGCTCCGGCGTCACGTCCTCGACCAGCAGCGTCACGCCCCCCAGCTTGACCTCGTCGAGCACCCGGAGCTCCGCCTCCTTGACCCGCTTGCCGTCGACCGTCAGGCCCTTGCGGCTCCCGAGATCCTCCACCCGCAGGACCCGCCCGTCGAAGACGATGCGGGCGTGCCGTTGCGCCACCCCGGCGTACGGGAGCACGATGTCGCAGCCCGGCCGGCTGCCGATCACCAGCTCGCGCCGCGCGAGCGGAAAGCGCCGGACGCCGTCCGGAGCGTAGGCGACGAGCCGGAGCACGCCCTAGCCCCCCCCGCCGCGCCGCCGCTCCGGGACCGGCTCGCCGCCGCCCCGTCCGCTCCGGTCGATCTTCGCCATCATCGTCGGAGTATAGGGCGTTCCCCGGGTCCCGGACCCGCGGACCCCGAGCCGGCGCGGTTGGGTTATCCTCCCGCCGCGATGACGAACGATCTCTTCTTGCGAGAAGCGCGGGGCGAAGCGACCGAGCGCCGCCCCGTCTGGATGATGCGCCAGGCCGGGCGTTACCTGGCCGAGTACCGCGCGGTGCGCGCCGAGGTCGACTTCCTGACCCTCTGCCGCACCCCCGAGCTGGTCGCCGAGGTCACGGTCCAGCCGGTGCGGCTGATCGGGGTCGACGCGGCGATCCTGTTCGCCGACATCCTCCTCCCGCTCGACGCGATGGGAGCCGGTCTCCAGTTCGTCCAGGGCGACGGTCCGTCGCTGTGCCACCCGGTGCGCGACCGCGACGGCATCGCCGCCCTCTCCCGGCCCGACGTGGGAAAGAGCCTCGGCTACGTCTTCGACGGCGTGCGGGCGACCCGACGGACGCTCGCCGAGCTCGAGGAGCCGGTTCCGCTGATCGGATTCGCCGGCACGCCGTGGACCCTGGCGGCCTACCTCACCGAGGGCCGAGGCTCGTCCAGCTACTCCCACCTGCTCGGATGGAGCTACCGCGATCCGGAGGGGCTGTCGGGCCTCCTCGATCTACTGGCCGACGTCACGATCGACTACCTCCTGGGGCAGATCGAGGCGGGCGTGCAGGCGGTCCAGCTCTTCGACACCTGGGGGAGCCTCCTCTCCGCCGACCGCTGGCGGGCGCTCGCGATGCCGTCCGTGGTGCGCATCCTCGAAGCGCTCGAAGGCGCCGGCGTGCCCCGGATCTTCTTCGCCCGCGGCTCGTCGCACCTCCTGCCGGTGCTGCGCGAGCTGCCGGTCGAGGTGCTGTCGGTCGACTGGTTCGTGCCGCTCTCCGAGGCGCGCGAGATCGTCGGCCCGGGCAAGGTGCTGCAGGGCAATCTCGACCCGGCGGCGCTGCTCGGCCCGGTCGACGAGATCGAGCGTCTGACCGCGATCCTGCTCGAAGAAGGCGCCGGCGGCCCGCACATCGTCAACCTCGGCCACGGCATCTTCAAGCAGACCTCGCCCGATCACGCGCGGGCGTTCGTGCAGGCGGTCAAGGACCTCGGCACGCCGCGCTGACGGCCGCGGGGCGTCAGCGCGGCGCCCGAGAGAGGGCGGATCGGAGGGCCGACGCCTCGGCCAGCAGCTCGCGCGCGGCGGCGACTGCATTCGCGTCCGGCGGCCCTGCCGTCACGGTCCGCGGGCGAGGCGCCGCCTCCATCTCGTCCTCCGGGTCGCCCAGGCCGGAGCCGCGCAGGCCGCGCAGGTGGCCGAGGATCAGGTCGCGGATCTCCTCGGCGTTCGACACGCCGCGGAAGAAGGCGAGGTGAAGGTCCTTCTTCTCGCCGTCGTCCCCCTTGCCCGCGTCGCCCTTGCCTCCCCCGCCGGCGCTTCTCACCTGGAGGTCGGAGATGCCGAAGAGGCGCTGGATCGGGCCCTGGCGGATCGCCAGGTTCTGGACGTTGGCGAAGCTCATCGTCTGCTCGTGGACCTTCCACACGCCTTCGCGGATGCGCAGGCTCCGGTCGGTCACCAGGTACCAGCGCTTCTCGAAGTCGAGACGAACCAGGAAGAAGCTCAGCGGAAGCTGGAGGACGAAGGCCACGACGCCGGCGATCTCGAGCCAGATGAAGTTCTCGGAGAACGGGATCTCGTCGGGGATGAAGCCGACGAAGGCGAGGCCGATGATCAGGCCCCAGAGGGCGCCCGCCTGCTTGAGGAGCCACTGCACCACCCGGTAGCGATAGAAGCCGGGCGCCGCCTGGAACCAGCGCACCGAGCCGGGGCTCCCTGCCGGCACCGCCGGCCGCGGCGGCACGCGGAGCCAGCGCGCCACCCGCTCTTCGAGGCGGTCGTAGAGGGTGCGGCGAGAGGCCGCGGCCGGCTCGCTCACGGCCGCGCCACCGGTGCACCCCCGCCCGGAGGCTCGCCCGCCTCGCCCGCCTCGCCCACGCCCGGCCGCCCGAGCTCTCGGCGGAGCGCTCGCAGCTCGCCCGCCACCTCGCGGAGCACCGCCGTCAGCTCGCCGTCGTTCGGCGGCACGCCCGCGGGCGTCTCGGCGGCACCGTCCGCCGCCGGAGCCGGCGCCGCCTCGCCCTGCCGCTCGGGTCGCAACGGGACACCACGCATCCCCCGCATGCGCGAGTACAGGAAGTCGCGGACCGCCTCGTACTCGAGGATCCCCTCGAGCGTCATCTCCGCCTTGGCGCTGCCGCTCGCGGTCTGGATCTCGATCCGCGCCAGCCCGAGCCAGCGCTCGACCACGTTGCTCGCCAGGTGGATGTCCTGGATGCGGGCGAAGGTCAGGTGGATCTCGCGCCGGAAGAGCGCGCCCCAGCTCATCGAGATTCCCTCGTCGTCGAACCGGTAGCGCAGGGTGCGGTAGCGGAACCAGAGCACCGTCATCGCGATCGGGAAGAACGGCCCGGCGAGAAACGACGCGAGCAGGTAGTAGCGGAAGAGCGACCGATCGGGCCGCTCGATGGCGTAGATGTCCATGATTCAGCTTTCGAAGAGCGCCGGAACGGCGAGAGCCTCCGGCCGGTCGGTGGCGCGCCCGCCGCCAGAGCGGCGTCAGCTCGACCCTCTCGCCCCAGGCGCTCCAGCAGACGAGCCGCGGCTCGTTCTCTCGGTCGGCGAGTTGGAGGTCGTAGAGCTCCCCCGCCGCCAGCTCCGGCTCGATCTCGGACAGCACCTCGGCCGGCAGCACCCGCGCCAGGTACGAGCGCAGCACCCGGTCCTCCGCGTACTGGTTCCCCAGCCGCGGCGGTGCCTGGGTGAAGTCGTCGAAGCGAGGGACCTCCATGGGCCCATCATGCCACTCCGTCCGACCTCGTCAAGGGGGGCCCGGCGGCCGGAGCCTCCCGCCCAGGTTCGGAAGCCCGCCGAGAGGGTTCCGGCCCGGCATCGACCGACCGCCGGGGAAGCTCATCCTGCTCGAAGTGGGGATCGGCACGCCGCGGCGCCCGACCGGCGCCACGCGGTGGATCTCTTCCGCCAGGTCCATCCACTGGAGCACCTCGGGGGCGACGCCACCGGCGATCCTTGACGCTTCGGCCTGCAGCTCCGGCTCGATCGGTTCCTCGGAGTAACGGGCGTGCTCGATCGCGGCGAGCGCCTGAACCTGCCGTGGCGCATCGGAGAGCGCCTGGCGGACGACGTTGGCCTGGAACGCCTGGAACGGCCGGTACTCCTCCGCCAGCAGTCCGCCGCACGGGAACTGGTACTGGCCGGTCACCCGGTAGTCCGCGAGCTGTGCCTCGACCGACTGGCGCCTGCGGCCGAGCAGGGGCGACGATTCGTTGACCGCGAACGTCACGTCGCGCAGCGCGACGTTGGCGACGCACTCGACCTGGTGCGACGCCATCCGCAGGTCGACGGTTCCGGTCATCGTCCCGCGCGCGGGGACGATCGAAGCGTCCGGCGTGAGACGCGCGAAGGCCCCGGCACCGACGTTCTCCAGGTAGAGCTTCGCTTCCAGCGTCGGGCTCCAGAGCGGCCCCTGGAGCGCCGCGAACGCGTTGCCCTCCGCCGGCGCCGGAGGCTGCGCCCAATAGAACAGGTTGACCCGCCCGTCGAACGAGATCGTGCCGTCGCCCGTGCGGGCCTCGAGGTTGAGCCGGCTCGGCTGCGGCCGGAGGTCGACGAGGCCGTGGAGGTCGGTGGCGGTCAGCGCGACGTCGTCGAGGAAGAGCGACGCTTTGAGCTCCTGGAGGATGCCTCCTTCCGATTCCGCGGGCAGATTCTCGACCCACTGAAGGCCCATGCCGTCAACTCGGATCCGGGGCACGACGAACGAGCCGTCCCCCTCGGCTCGCGGCGGCGCCGCGTCACCCGCGCCGTGCGAGGCCGCCCGCACGCCGGGCTGGCCCGGAGCCGAAGGGGCGCTCCCGCTGGGCGGAAGCGTCGCCTGCACCGACGGCGCGAGCTGCACGGCCGCCAGATCCTCCCAGTTCCACCGGCCGCTCAGCAGGCGTTCCAGGTAGATCTTCGGCTCCCGGACCCGGATCTCCTGGAGCCAGCGCTCACCGAAGAGACCGCTCCAGAGAGAGAGGTCGAGGTCGAGGGCGTGAACTGTGAACACCTCCGGCTGCGCGTACGCTCCGCGGGAGAATGCCGTGACGTCGTGGGCGGTCACCGTCAGATCGAGCAGATCGGCGCTCCAGTCGCCGACCGCGAGCTCGATCCCTTGCGACTCCGCGTACGCCGCGACGGCGGTCGAGGCGACGGACGGGAGGATGATGAACTTGAGCGACAGCCAGGCGCTTCCGACGAAGACCGAGACGATCGTGAAGATCAGGCGACGCCAGCGCCAGAGACTCTTCAGCGTGCTCTTCGGAGAATCGTCGGAGGACGGTCGAGCCGCGGGGGGCTCCGACGCTACGGGTTCGCGGGGGCTTTCGGACACGCTTCTCTCCTCGTCGCGGACGGCAGGGCCGCCCGGCAATCGATTTATCGAAAGACAGCTACGTATTAGCAGTTCAATTATGCCTCCAGAGCAGGAAGGCCGTCAACCCTTCCCTGAGCGACCGCCCCGTAGCGTGCTCGGCGGAAGGCAGGGATCCGAAGAGAAAACCGAGAAGGGCTACTTACTCGTACCGCAGCGCTTCGATCGGATCGAGGGCGGCGGCGCGGTGGGCGGGGTAGATGCCCGAGGAGAGGCCGACGGCGACCGCGACGCCGGTGGCGAGGAGGACGGCGCCCGGGGTGACCACCGTGTCCCAGCCGGCCCAGGCGGCCACGCCCCAGGCGAGGCCGACGCCGGCGGCGATGCCGGCGAGGCCGCCGAGCAGGCTGATGGTGAACGACTCGACCACGAACTGAAAGCGAATGTCGCTCTGGCGGGCGCCGACCGCCCGGCGTACGCCGATCTCGCGCGTGCGCTCGAGCACCGTGGCGAGCATGATGTTCATGATGCCGATGCCGCCGACCAGGAGCGAGATGCCGGCGATCGCCCCCATCACCAGGTTGAACAGGTTCTGCGTCCGCTGGGCCTGGGCGAGGAGCGCCTCGGGCACCACCAGCTCGTAGTCGCGGGCGCCGGAGTGGAGGCGGGAGAGGAGCCCGTCGATGGCGTCGGCGGTACGGCGCGCCGAGGCGTCGGGCGCGAGCCGCACCACGATCTCGTCGAGGGGTGCCGCGAGCGGGTCGTGCTCGAACTTGCGGCTGGCGGTCGTCACCGGCAGGAGGATCTGCCGGCCCGTGCCGGCGACCGACACGCCCTCGACGTCCCCGCCCGCGCCCGCCCCGGGCACCAGCACCCCCACCACGCGCAGCCAGACGTCGTTGACCTTGAGCGGCTCCCCCACCGCCGGCCCGAAGCCGAAGAGATCGCGCCGCACCTCGTGTCCGATCACCGCCACCTGCCCGTGCTCCGCCTCGTCGGTCGGGTCGAGGAAGCGTCCCTCGGCGAGCTCCAGGTCGAGGAGCCCGGCGTGGCGGTGGGACACGCCGAAGACCTGGGCGTCGGTCTTGCCGCCGGCCGCCAGCACCTTGTAGGGCACGACCTCGATTCGCGGCGAGATCGCCTCGACCCCCGGCACCGCCGCCTCGATCGCGTCGGCGTCGCGAAACGAGACCCCGAGCGACTTCTTCCGCACCTCCTGGAGCTCGGTGCCGCCGAGGGAGACGTCGCGCACCAGAACGTTTCGCAGCCCGAGCCGCTCGATCATCGAGAGCGCCCGCCGCTCGGCGCCTTCGCCGATCGAGAGCATGGCGATCACCGCGCCGACCCCGAAGATCATCCCCAGCATGGTGAGAACGGAACGCAGCTTGTGCGAGCCGAGGCTACCGAGGGCGGAGCCGACCGCTTCGCGCGGGCTCAACGCCGGCCTCCACGGCCGAACGCGGCGGCCGGCGGCGCCTGGGCGGCGGGCGTGGGCTCGTCCTCCTCCTCCTCGGCTTCGCCCTCGCTCTCGGCCGGCGCGGTCGGATCGGCGAGGGCGACCGCGGCGCCGGCGTCGAGGTCACCGGTCACGACCACCCGGCCGCGCCCCGCCGCGCCGACGGCGACCGGCACCGGCTCGAACCCGCCGCCCGCACGCCGGTAGACCACCGACTCCCCCTCCCGCTCGAAGACCGCCTGCCGCGGCACCGTGAGCGCGTCCTCCTGGCGTTCCAGGAGGATCTCGCTCCGCACCCGCTGCCCCGGCTTCATCACCTCCGGGTCGCTCTCGGCGAGTCGCAGCCGAACCGCGAAGTACTGGACCGGCGAGGCCGGGTGGCGGGGCTTGGCGATCGCGTCGACGTGGATCACCTCGGCGTCGTAGACGGTGCCCGGGTGCGCCTCCAGGTGGACCCGCGCCGGATCGCCCGGCGCGAGCCCTCCGGCGTCGGCCTCCAGCACGTACGCCTCGACCTCCATCTCGCCCAGGCGCGGCAGCTCGCCGATCGGGAGCGCCTGGAAGACCGTGTCGCCGACCCGTGGCTCCTGGCCGCGCCAGTCCCGCTGGTAGATGAAGTAGCCGTCGTGCGGGGCGCGGACCTCGAGCGCGCCGAGAGTGCTCTCGGCCCGATCGACGTCGGTCGTGATCCGCCGCCGCTCGATCGCCAGGATCTCGCGGTCGGCCCGGGTCAGCACCTCCTCGCGCCGGGCGTCGTCCCGCGCCTGCTCGAGGCGTGCCTGCGCGAGCTCCTGGTCGATCCGCGACTCGAGGATCTCCGAGCGCGAGTAGATGAGGTCGTCCTTCGTCGCGAACTCCCGCGAGTGCTCAAGGTCCCGGCGGGCGAGCTCGGCGTCGCGCGACAGGTTCTCGATCCGGGTCTCCGCCTCGACCGCCTGCTTCTCGAGCCGCAGGTCGTTGCTCTCGAGATCGGCGCGCCGGTCGGCGAGGGTGATCTCGACCTCGGTCGGATCGAAGCGCACGGCGACGTCTCCCGCCGCGAGATAGCTCCCCTCCGGGGCGAGCCAGGCGATCCGGAGCCGGCCCGGCGTCTGGGGCGGCACACGGACGAGGGTCGAGCTCGCCGCCCGCAGGGCGCCGTCCGCGCTCACCCAGCGCTCGAAGTCCCCCCCTTCGACCGTGGCGACCGGGACCTGGTCCTCCGACCGGACGGGACCGAAGGCGAAGACGGCGGTGAGCGCCAGGAGGAGCGGCGCCAGCACCATCAGGACCGTGCGGCGCTTCACGGGGCCGCCTCCCCGGCCCGGCCCTTCCCGGCTTCTCCGGGCGGCATGCCGAGCGCCACCCGGTCGCCGGGGGCGAGGCCGCGCACCACCTCGATCGACTCGGCGTTGCGCCGGCCGAGCTCGGGCTCGACGACCTCGTAGCCGAAGGCCGTGCGGCGGTAGATCCGGGGACCGTCCGCGGTCGCGGTGACGGCGGCGGCGGGCACCAGGACCGCGTCCTTCGAGCGGTCGGTCTCGATCCGCCCGCGCAAGCGCATCCCCGGGCGCATGAAATCCCCTTCGACGCGGTCGAGCGCGATCTCCACCGTCACCACCTTCACCGGATCGACCGGCGAGCGGGGCTGGACGGTGCGGCCGATCTGCGAGACGGTTCCGGCGATCTCCCGGTCGGGGTGCGCGTCGAGGCGAAGGACGACCGGCTGGCCGACGGCGACCGCGCCGACGTCCGCCTCGTCGATCGCTCCCTCGGCGCGGAGCTGATCGAGGTCGGGGATCTGGAGGACCTGCGAGCCGCGCCAGACCGTGTCGCCGACCTTCGGCTTCTCGTCCTGCCAGCTCGCCACGTAGATCACGATCCCGTCGCGCGGGGCGGCGATCCGCATGCGCGCGATCTGCTCCTCGATCTCGCGCACGCCGGAGGCCGCCCGCGCCCGCCGCTCGACCAGCGTTCCGATCTCGGCCTCCGTCTGCCGATCGAGAAGCTCGATCCGCTCTCCCAGGGAGGCGATCTCGCGCTCCGCCAGGTCGCGGTCGATGCGCTGGATCGCGAGCTCCTTGGCCGCGACCAGATCCTCGGGCACCTCGAGCTCCAGCTCGGCCTTGCGCAGCCGCGCGCGCGCCTCGGCGAGCTGGATGCCGAGCTCGGAGCGGCGCTTGGCGAGATCGGTCCGGCGCTTCTCGATCTCCGTATCCGCCGAGTCGCGGTCGGCGAGCCGCTCCTGGAGCCGCTCCTCGAGCTCGGTCGTGTCGAAGGCGACCACCGGCTGGCCGGCCCGGACCGAGGCGCCCTCGGGAGCGAGCATCGCGATGCGGAGGTCGCGCACCCGGCGCACGTGCGGCGCCGTGATCGTGGCCGCGTCGATCGCCGCCAGCTCGCCGGTCACCTCGACACCGAGCACCAGGTCGCCCCGCTCGGCGCTCGCCCACTGCTGGTCGTCCCCCAGCTCGCCGGCGCGGGCCGAGAGCAGCCAGCCGCCGCCGAGGACGGCGATCAGCGCCAGCGCACCGAGCCAGGCGAGCGGGCGGCGCCGGAGCGGCGTCGTGCGGCCGTCGGCGCTCATCGGGCGCCTCCGGCCGAGGCCGCCGGGCCGGCGATCACCTCGATCCGCGCCGCCCTGCCGGGAATCAGCCGGGCGCGGGTGGCCTCGTCCAGCGTTTCGCGCTCGATCAGCGTGCGGAAGAAGCGCCGCGTCGACATCCCCTCCTCTTCCTGGGCGACCGGGGCGATCTCGCGCACGGTGCCGCGGAAGGTCTCGTCCGGATAGGCGTCGAGCGAGACGATCGCCGGCATGCCGGGGGAGATGTCACCGTCGTCCACGTCGGGCAGCCGGGCCTCGACGACGAGCGACGCCAGGTCGGGCAGCGTGGCGAGGGTGAGGCCCACCCAGACCGTGTCGCCGACCTGGAGCTTGCGACCGTGCCAGGGGTGGGTGCCGCGCAGGAAGACGCCGTCGACCGGGGCCACGATCCGGAGCTCGTCGATCGCGCCGCGGGAGGTTTCGATCTCGCGCCGGGCCTTGCGGATCTCGATCTCGAGCACCTCCAGGTCGGCGGCGGAGGCCCGGCGGTAGGCCTGGAGGTCGGCGCGCGCCTTGTCGAGCTCGATCTCCGCGCGGGCGCGGGCGAGTTGCCGCTCCTCCAGCTCCTGCCGCGGCACGATGCCGTCGGGGACCTCGGCCTCGAGCTCCGCCTTCGCGACCTCCGCCTCCCGGCGCACCACTTCGAGCTCCTTCTGGCGCGTCTCCCCGAGCGTCTCGGCCCGGCGGCGCTCGAGCTCGGCGACCTGCTCGGCGAGGGCGGTCTCCAGGTTCTCGAGCTCGTTGGCGAAGTTGGAGTCGTCGAGCTCGACCACGGTCTCCCCGGCGCGCACCGCGGCGCCGTCCTCGGCGAGCGAGCGGAGGTCGAGCTGCCAGGTCGGCGTGCGCGGGACCTGGAGATGGACGGCGCGGGCGGCTTCGAGCGAGCCGGTGAGGAGGACCCGGTGTTCGAGCGGCTCTTCGTGGGCGATGCGCTCGGCGGCGGGGGCGGGTGGCGCGGCGGAGGCCGCCTCGGATCGCCCGGTCGCGGAGGCGTCGGCGCCGCCGCAGCCGGCGAAGGCGGCGACGAGGGCGAGGAGTCCTGCCGCGCGGGCCGCGCGGGTGGGGGCGAGGGTGTGGAGGAGATCGGACATCCGGAGGTGTTTACGGAGCGGCGGGACCAACGTTCCCGTCGTGCATCGATTCGCGCTCATTCCAAGCAACGCGAAAAGACGCACGCGGTCTTCCCACCTCTCCCCTCCGGTGCGGCGCACGGCCGGAGGCGCGACTGCGCGCCCCGGCCTGGTGCCCGGTCACTCTCCGAAGTCGAACTCGACTTCGGGGGCCTCTTCGGCGCCCGCTTCGGATTCGAAGTAGGCCTTCTCTTCGAAGGGCCAGCCGAGGAGCGAGACGACGACGTTGGCGGGGAAGCGTTTGATGCGGCTGTTGAAGTCACGGGCGACTTCGTTGTAGCGGCGTCTTTCGACGGCGATGCGGTTTTCGGTGACTTCGAGCTGGAACATGAGGTCCTGGAAGGCCTGGGTGGAGCGAATCTCGGGGTAGCGCTCGACGACGACGAGGAGGCGGGAGAGGGCGGAGGAGAGGGCGTCTTGGGCCTGTTCGAACTGTTGGAAGGCGCCGGGGTTTTCGAGGACTTCGGGGGTGACGTTCATCTGGCCGACGCGGGCGCGGGCTTCGACGACGGCTTCGAGGGTGCCGCGTTCGAAGTCGGCGGAGCCGCGGACGGTGCGGACGAGGTTGGGGATGAGGTCGGCGCGGCGCTGGTAGGTGTTTTCGACCTGGGCCCACTGGGCGATGACGGTCTGTTCGGAGTCGACGAGGCCGTTGTACATGCCGACGCCCCAGCATCCTCCGACGCCGACGATGAGCAGGAGCGCGGCGACGGCGGCTCCGAGACAACCCAACCCTCTGGACATGGCCATGCGATGCTCCCTCTCTCGACGTTTTGACGGGTCCGTTCCGGTGCGAGGATTGTAGCGCGGGTGGTGAGTGGCCGGACTTCTTTGTCACCCTGAGCGCCAGCGAAGGGTCTGGGCGGGGGGACGGTGGTCGACCGGGACGGGGCGAGGGGCTCCCGCCCGGTCGTCGGCTGCGGAGCCCGCTCCGGGGTGGGCTTGCCCGGCGGAGGGGCGTGCCTCCGACTCACCGCCGGTGCCCTGCGACCGCCGGGACCCTGGTCGAGCGGTGAGGACTTCGAGAATGGCCGGTGATCTCCGGCCGGCAACGTCTCCGGAACCGTTCGTCCACCCGGGCCCGGCAAGGCGGGCGCCTCCGCCGAGCGCCGGCTCGGGACCCCTCGCCCCGTCCCTCCGGGGTTGCCTCCGGCGAGCCGGTGAGGGGGGGGGGCTAGTTCGTGACGAGGTCGGCGGTAGGACGCGAGCCGGCGCCCAACCCCGGCTCGCTGATCAGGGCTCCATAGATCGTCAGGTTTTCCAAAGCGACCCAGCGGCGAGACATCCGTTAACCCCCGTGCCCCGAAGGTGGAGGGTCTGGGGCTCCGCTTCTCCGACCCCCGCCCAGATCCTTCGCGTGCGCTCCCTTCGGCTTCGCTCAGGGCAGGCAGGATGACAAAGGGGGCCTGGTGCAATGAGAGAGCCGTGTCTGGTCAGCGCCGGTTCTGCGAGCCACGGTGCGGAAAGCCGCTCGTCCACAGCGCTCGACCTCCTAACGCCGACCACGGCGGAGCGCAGCGACCGCCCGACACCTCACCCGTCCATCCACCCCGACGTCGAGGGTCCACCCCGAGCGCCCCCGGCCCGGACCCGCGGCCTCGCCACCCCCGGTAGGGCCTGGGCGAGGGGTCCCGAGCCGGCGCTCGGAGGAGGCGCCCGCCTTGCCGGGCCCGGGTGGACGAACGCTGCCGGAGGCGTGAGAGGTGGCCGACCTCGAACCCCGGTCGAAGTCCGCACCGCTCGACCAGGGTCCCGGCGGTCGCAGGGCACTGGCGGTGCACCGAAGGTACGCCCACCCCCCCCGCCAGCCCACCCCGAAGCGGGCGCCGCAGCCCGCCACCCGGCGGGGGCCCCCCCCCCAGGCCCCGCCCCGGGCCCACCCCACCCAACCCCCCCCCCCCCGCCGAACCCAACCCCCGCCACCCCCGCCCCCCCCC
>CAZLLV010000481.1:0-2790 GCA_964560325.1 uncultured Thermoanaerobaculia bacterium
GCGCCCTACGCGCGCCCTACACTTCGGTGAGGCTGAGGAAGTTCCGGATCAGCAGATCGATCGCGATCCGGTTGTCGCCCCCCTCGGGCACGATGAGGTCCGCCCAGCGCTTGGAGCTCTCGACGAACTCGAGGTGCATCGGCCGCACCGTCTCCTCGTACTGGCGCAGCACGTCCTCCGGGTCGCGCCCCCGTTCGTGCACGTCACGGCGCAGACGCCGGATCAGCCGCACGTCGGCGTCGGTGTCGACGAAGATCTTGAAGTCGAGCAGATCGCGGATCTCCGGCTCGGCGAGGAGCATGATCCCCTCGACCAGCACCACCGGCCGCGCCGGCACGGGGACGGTCTCGGCGGCGCGGCGGTGGACGGTGAAGTCGTAGACCGGCCGCTCGATCGGCCGGCCGGCGGCGAGCTCGCGCAGATGGCGGAGCAGGAGCTCGTGGTCGAGCGCCGCCGGGTGGTCGAAGTTGTACGACGCCGGATCGTGATCCGCCGCCTCCCAGTCGATGTCGCGGTAGTAGCTGTCCTGCTCGACGTGGGCGATCCGCTCCGGGCCGGCCGCCTCCAGGATCGCCCGCGCGACGGTGGTCTTGCCGGAGCCGGTGCCGCCGGTCACCCCGAGGAAGAAGTGGTCCTTCATCGATCGTCTACCTCGGGCACCCTATCTCTGGCAGCGGGGGCAGTAGAAGGTGCTCCGGTTCGAGTGGACGGCGCGGCGGATCGGCGAAGTACAGCGCGGGCAGGGCTCGCCTTCGCCGCCGTAGACGTCGAGCGAGACCTGGAAGTAGCCGCTCTCGCCGGCGCCGTTCCGGAAGTCGTTCAGCGTCGTTCCGCCCTCCTCGATCGCCTGCGAAAGCACCTCGACCACGGCGCCGGCGATGCGGTCCCAGCGCTCGCGCGAGATGCGGGCGACCGAGCGGTTCGGGTGGACGCCGGCCCGGAAAAGCGCCTCGCAGACGTAGATGTTGCCGATGCCGACCACCGCGGTGGCGTCCATCAGGAAGGTCTTGACCGGGCCGCGTCTCCCACGGGCCAGCTCCCGGAGAGTCTCGCCGGAGAAGCCCTCGGAGAGCGGCTCGACCCCCAGGTGCGCGAAGTGCCGGTCGTCCGGCACCGCCTCGGTCGGCAGGGCGAAGGCGAGCCCGAAACGGCGCGGGTCCCGGAAGCGGAGCTTGCGGCCCGAGGCGAGGCGGAGCACGAGGTGCTCGTGCGGCTCCGGCTCGGCGCCGCCGGGCGCGAGCGTCAGCCGGCCGCTCATCCCCAGGTGAACGACCAGGGTCGAGCCGCCGGTGACCTCGATCAGCAGGTACTTCGCCCGCCGCTCGAGGCGCTCGATCGTCCGGCCGGCGAGGTGCTCTTCCAGGCCCTCCCGGTCGAGCGGCTCGCGCAGCGCCGGCGAGCGCACCTCGACCCGCTCGACCGCGTCCCCGCCGAGGAGCGGCTCCAGGCTGCGGCGCAGCACCTCGACCTCGGGAAGCTCCGGCATGACGGGCCGGATTCTACTTGTAGAGGATCAACCCCTCGCTCTGGGCCAGCTCGAGAGCCTTCTTCGTGATGCCGCTCATGTTGCCGCCCTGGAGGTGGGAGCACCGGGGGCACTGCGGGCGCAGCTCCAGGGACTCCCAGTCGACCTCGTCGATCTTCAGGACCTCGAAGACCTGGGGCATGTAGTTGGTACAGAACTCCTTCGGCACCACGTGGTCCGCGATGTAGATCTTCCGGGGGTAGGCGCTGCCGCAGCTGTGACAGCCGTTCTGCGTCCCCATGGTCTGGATCCTCAGGCCCTGGTTCGACGTCACCTTGCTCCCGGTCGCGGCGACGCAGTTCTGGTTCAGGCGGGCATCGAGGCCGCCGAAGATCAGCTTGCGCTCGGTTCCCGTCAGGAGCTTCGCGCGGCGGAGCGCCTCCTGCTTCGAGTAGCCGTTGAGCCGCTTGACGAGGGCCGCCTGCTGGACCGCGCACTCGTCGCACTGGGGGAAGAGCACCTGGACGTCGTCGTTCCAACCCAGGTCCTTCGCCACCAGGGGCCGGCACTTGAGCTCGGTGGGCGGGACGTGGTCGCCGATCCAGGGCTGGTTCTTGTCGGTGTCCAGGTAGGTGCGGCAGGTGTGGCACCCGAAGGCCTCGCCGAGCTGCTGGACCTGGAAGCGCTGCCACTCCTGGACGTACAGGTGGCGCCGGTCGATGACCAGCTTGAGGTCGGGATACTCGAACCCGTACCACCGCTGGTGGCTGCCGCCGAGCTCGGCGAGGATCCGCTTCTTGAGCTTCTTCTTCTCCTCCCTCGACCACTTGAGTGGCTTGGAGATCCCGAGCTTTATCGGAGCCTTGCGGGTGCGGTTCGACCTCCGGAGACGGGACGGCATCCTCCATCCTCCTTTCGCGGGCCGTCCCGCCGCGGCGACGGCGGCCGGCGTCTCGATCGGTTTCCGGGATTCTCGCACCGCGCGGCCGATCCGGGAAGATCCTTCCGCTCCCCTTGCCCGCCCACCCCACGGCGTGGTGCGCTCGGAGACCGAGGAAGGCATACTCGATCCGACACCCCACGTCGCGGGCCCGGCGCCTCGTCGCCGGCCGCCCCGAACGACATACGCGAGGCCCACACCATGAAGAAAGAGCGCAGGAACGTCACCCACCCCGCCGCCGGAGACGCGCGGCCCGAGTCGCTGATGATGAGCTACGGCTACCACCCCGAGTGGTCGGAGGGGTCGATCAAACCGCCGGTCTTCCAGACCTCGACCTTCGCCTTCCGCGACGCCGCCGAGGGCAAGGAGTTCTTCGCCTGGGCCT
>CAZLLV010000482.1:0-12228 GCA_964560325.1 uncultured Thermoanaerobaculia bacterium
TCGATCGCGGGACGCCGGAAGAATGCGCGTCAGCGGGCCAGGATCTCACCGAGACGGGTTCGCAGCCTCACCTCCTGGCGGGCGCGGCTGACGAGGATGGTGATCTCCTCACCGGGAGATTTCTGCCTGAGGAAGCGGCGCAGGTCTCCGCCCCCGGTAATTGGAGCGTCGTCGATGCGGGTGATGATGTCCCCGCGGGCGAGACCGGCCGCCTGCGCCGGCGTACCCGGTTCGACGAACGCCACGATGATCCCCTCGCGAACGGGAAGTCTGAGCTGCGCCGCGATCTCGGGAGTGACCTCCTCGTACTGGATACCGAGGAAGGCGCGACGAATGACGCCGGTCGTGAGAAGCTGCTCCGCGACGTCGCGCGCGAGGTTGATGGGAACGGCGAAGCCGATGCCGCTGGCCAGGCCAGGGTTCACGGCCGCCGTATTGATCCCGATCACCTCGCCCGACGAGTTGAGCAGGGGCCCGCCGGAATTGCCGGGATTGATGGCCGCGTCGGTCTGGATGAGCTCATCCAGCTGATTCCCGAGCGCGCGGTTCAGCCCGGAGACGATGCCGCGGGTCACCGTTCTCTCGAAGCCCAACGGATTCCCGAGGGCGATCGCCGATTGTCCCACCTCGATCTGATCGGAATCCGCGAGGGGAGCGGCGGGAAGGTTGGTACCCGCGATGCGAACGACCGCGATGTCGATCGACGGGTCCCGACCGAGAACGGCGCCGACGTATTCGGATCCATCGGCGAGAGAGACCCTCACCTGTTCCGCGTTACCCACCACGTGGGCGTTGGTGACGATCACCCCGTCGCCGCGGATCAGCACGCCCGAACCGGCCCCTGAAGAGGTCTGGATGCCGACCACCGCCGGTGTCGCCCGGCGGGTCACGTCGATCGAAGTTCGTTCCTCCGCGCTGAGCCCCCGCTGGGCGGCGGCCGTGCCGGCCCCGACGGTCGTCATCGCCGCACACGCCAGCGTGACGGCGAGGGGGGCGGCCTTCCAGGGCATGGTGTATCCCATCGTCACTCTCCGTGATCGGCGCATGATGATCGTTGAAAGTCACCCATCCAACCTCCCCACCCCGGTCCAGGGGAGCCATCCCGCGACCGCCTCACCCCGTGCTCTGCATCGCGGCCGCGATCCCGTTGATCGACAGGTAGATCGCCTCGCGCAGCGCCTTCTTCTCTTCCTCCCCCGTCGCCGCCCGGTGCCGCCGCAGCAGCTCGATCTGGAGCAGGTTGAGCACATCCGTGTACGGGTTCCGGAGCGCGATCGACTTCTGGATCACCGGGTTCGTATCGAGTAGCTCCTCTTGCCCCGTGATCGCCAGGATCGCCTCCCGCGCGCGCCGGAAGTCCTCCGCGATCCGGGCGTGGAAATCGCTCGCGCCCTCCTCCTCGTCCCCCTCCGCCGCCAGCCGCGCGTAACGCTCCGCGATCTCCAGCCGTGCCCGCGCCATCTCCCGCTGCGCGTTGTTCACCACCGCCGTCAGAAACGGCCACTCCCGGTAGAGCCGCGCGAGCGCCTCCCGCGCCCCCGGCTCCCCCTCCAAGACCTCCGCGAGCGCCCGCCCGATCCCGTACCAGCCCGGCACCAGGTACCGCGTCTGCGTCCACGCGAAGCCCCACGGGATCGCCCGCAGCCCCTCGAAATCGACCTCGTCCGTCGAGCCGCGCGACACCGGCCGCGAAGCGATCGGCAGGTTGCTGATCTGCTCGATCGGCGTCGCCGCCGTGTACCAGCGCCAGAAGCCGGGATCGTCGATCAGCTCCCGGTACGCGCGCTGCGAGCGCTCGGCGACCGCCGACATCAGCCGTGCCGCCGCCGCGTCGATCCGCTCCCCGCTCGCCTCCTCGCCCTCGCCCGCGGTCGCCAGGAGCATCGCGCTCACGATCTGCTCCAGGTGGCGCCGGGCGATCGCCTCGAGCGAGTAGCGGAACGAGATCACCTCCCCCTGCTCGGTGAAGCGGATCCGCCCGTCGTGCACCACCGGCGGCATCGCGAGGATCGCCTGGCCCGCTCGGCCGCCGCCCCGGCCGACCGTGCCGCCCCGGCCGTGGAAGAGCCGGAAGTCGACGCCGTGCTCCCGGCAGACCCGCCCGAGCGCCTCCTGCGCCCGGTGGAGCGCCCAGTTCGCCATCCAGTAGCCGCCGTCCTTGTTGCTGTCCGAGTAGCCGAGCATGATCTCCTGGAAGCGCCCCCGGTCCTCCAGGTGGCGGCTGTAGGCGGGGTGGGCGAAGAGAGCAGCCATTCGCTCGCCCGCCGCCTCCAGGTCCTCGACCGTCTCGAAGAGCGGCACCAGGTCGAGCGGACAGGCGGTGCGCTCGCCGCCCTCCGATCCGGCGCGCCAGAGCCCGGCCTCCTTGGCGAGCAGCAGCACCTCCAGCAGGTCGCTCGGCTCGTGGGTCATCGAAACCACGAAGCAGGAGAGCGAGCCCGGATCGCGCCGGAGGGCCCCGCCGGCGATGCGGAGCGTCTCGAGCAGGTCGCGGGTCGGCGGCGAAAGGGCCGCGCCCGGCGCGAGCAGCGGACGCGGCTGATCGAGCTCCCGCTCGAGGACCGCGAGCTTCTCCTCCTCCGGCAGATCGGCGTAGCCGGAGGTGACGCCCGCGAGGCGGAAGATCTCGTCGAGCGCCGCCTCGTGGACGCCGCTGTGCTGGCGCACGTCGAGGCCGGCGAGGCGGAAGCTGAAGGCGCCGGCCAGGACCCGCACCCGGTGGAGGCGCCCGTGGGAGGCCGCTTCGGCGAAGCCGCTCTCCACGAGCGCCCGGGCGAGGCGCTCGAGGTCGGCGTGGAAGTCGTCGAGCCGGTACCGCTCGGCCTCGGCGTCCAGGTCTCCGTCGTCCCCGGCGGCGCTCCGCAGCGCCTCCAGGTGCCCGATCCACCGATCGACCTCGATCCGGAACGGCTCGTGCGCGAGCTGACGGTCCCCGCCCGCCGCCGCCCCGCGCGCGAGCGCCTCCGACACCTTCACCTGCCGGTCCGAAAGCGACAGCTCCGCGCGCAGCGACCGGAGCTCGTGGAGGAGGAGGCCGAGCGCCCGGCGGCGCTGCAGGTCGACGGTCCAGCGGGTGACCTCGGGGGTGACGTTCGGGTTGCCGTCCCGGTCGCTGCCGATCCACGAGCGCATGCGGAGGAAGGGTGGCGGGGCCGCGGCGGCACCGGGCTCGATCCCGCCCTCGTCCTCGGGGAAGTGCTTGCGCAGGGCGAAGCCAGCGTCCCGGTGGAGCCGGGGCACCGTCTCCCATAGGGTGCCGCCCAGGAAGTAGAGACCGAGCTCCACCTCGTCGCGCACGCTCGGGCGCTCGGCCGCGACCTCGTCCGTGGCGAGCAGCAGGGCGATCTCGACGTACAGCCGGTCGAGCGCCTCCTCCCGCTCCTCGGGTGTCGGGCCGCCCGGCTCGCGCTCCTTCTCCCGGCCGCCCTGGAGCCGGGCGAGGAGGTCGGCGATCCGCTGGAGCTTGACCAGGACCGTGCGCCGGCGCGCCTCGGTCGGATGGGCGGTGAGAGTGGGCTGGACGTCCAGGCGCCCGAACAGCTCGCGCACCCGCTCGGCGCTCCAGCCCTCGGCGGCGAGCCGGCCGACCGCCTGATCGATCGACTCGGGGCGTGGCTCGCCGTCGGCCGCGCGGGAGCGCTCCCGGTTGATCCGGACGATCTCCCGCTTCTCGGCCTGGTTGACCAGGTGGAAGAAGGTGGTGAAGGCGCGGAGCAGCCAGCGGATCTCGGGAAGGTCGAGGCCGGCGATCCGTTCGGCAGCCTCCTCGCGCGCGGCCGGGTCGCCCTCCTGCGCCGCCCGCTTGCAGGCGAGGCGCAGCTCCTCGACCCGCGCCAGCGTCGCGTCGCCGGCCTGGGCGCGGATGGCGTGGCCCAGGAGGGTGCCGACGAGGTTGATCTGCTCGGAGAGCGGCCGGGAGATGCCGGTGCCCTCGGCCTCGACCTCCAGGCCCCGCCACCGGCTCACGCTGCGCCTCCGCCCGTCACCGGCCGATGATACGCCGACCGGGGCGCGTCCACGAGCTAATGCGCGACCACCTCGGGCCGCTCCTCGCCGGGCGCGCTCGCGAGAGCCGCCGCCAGGTAGCTCGCCGCCCAGTGGTAGGCGTCCTCGTTGCGTACCGTCGCGCGCAGCCGCTCCATCCGCTGGCGCCGCTCCTCGTCCGTCAGACCGAGCGCCCGGTGCAGGCTCTCGGCGAAACCGACCTCGTCCCACGGGTTGACCAGCACCGCGCCGTCCTCGAGCTGCGCGGCCGCGCCGGCGAAGCGGGAGAGCACCAGGACCCGGCTCTCCTCCAGGTCGGCGGCGCAGAACTCCTTGGCCACCAGGTTCATCCCGTCCTCGAGCGGGGTGACGATCGCCGTGTCGGCCAGCCGGTAGTGGGAGATCAGCTCGGTCTGCGAGAGACATCGGTAGCGGTACTGGACCGGCACCCAGCCCGGCAGGCCGAAGCGGCCGTTGATCTCGCCCACCAGGCGCTCGATCTCGACCTTGAGCGCGTCGTACGCCGGGATGCCCTCGCGGCTCGGAACGACCACCTGGAGCAGCGTCACCTTGTGCCGCCACTCGGGATGCCGCTCGAGCAGCGCGCCGAACGCCTTGAGCTTGTGGCGTACGCCCTTGGTGTAGTCGAGGCGGTCGACGCCGAGGAGGATCCTGTGGCCGTTGACGTGCTCGCGCTGCTCGGAGAGCGTCTCCGCGACGTCGGCCGAGGCCGCCTTCCGGGCGATGGCGTAGAAGTCGACGCCGGTGGGGAAGGCGCCGACCCGGAAGCGCCGCCGGCGTCCGCCGATCGTGGCGCCGATCGTGACCGGGTGCCCGGCGCCGAGCTCGGGGTCCGGATCGAGGCGCCGCAGGCAGGCGAGGAAGTTCGCCACGTGGCGGGCGGTCTGGAAGCCGAGCAGGTCGTAGTCGAGCAGGGCGTCGAGGATCCGCTCGGCCCAGGGGATGCGGTAGAAGAGCTCGGGCGGCGGGAAGGGCGTGTGGAGAAAGAACGACAATCCCTTTGTAATTCCGTGCTCCCGGAGCTCGCGCCCGACCTCGAGCAGGTGGTGGTCGTGCACCCAGACCTGGTCGCCCTCCCGGTGGATCGAGGCGAGCTCTTTCGCATAGCGGCGGTTCACCCGCACGTACGCCTCGCGCGCCTGCGGGTCGATCAGCGTTTGATCGGGCAGACCGTGGAAGATCGGCCAGAGCACCTGCGAAGCGAAGCCGGCATCGTAGCCGCGGATCTCCTCCGCGCCGAGGCTGACGGCGTGCAGGCGGTAGGGGAGGCCGGCCTCCGGCAGCTCGAGGTCTCCCTCGGGCGCGCCCTCTTCCCGCGCCACTCCCGGCCAGCCGAGCCAGATCCCGCCGCGCGCCTCGAGCGCCGGCTCGACCGCCCGCACCAGTCCGCCGTCGGTCGCGCGGACGGCCCAGGGGGCATCGGGACCGGTGCGCACGAGCGAGACGGGCAGGTCGTGGGAGGCGACGAGGATGCGCCCGTGCGGACCGAAGCGGCCCGTGCGGGCGTCGGTCAGCTCGGGCGGAGGTGAGGGGGAGCGGGAGAGAGACTCGTCTTGCGTGGTACGGCTCGGCAACGTCATCGAACGGCTCCGTCGTGCTGCGGGTTTCGGGTGAGCTGCGGTTCTCCGGGTCCGCCGGGGCGGCCGGGACGGCAATCGCAAGAACCGGCTTTCTGCAAGAACCGCTCCGGCGCTTTCCGCCGCTCCCACGGTAGCGGCAGGCGTTGGCGGCGCCGTCACGGGCCGGTGACGGCGCTGCTATATTCGGGGACCAGCGATCCCGATCCGGCCCCGGCCGGAGTACCCGAAGAGAATGGAGCCGATGCAGTCACATCTCGTGGAAGGGGAGCGCCTCGGGCTCGACGCGGATGCGTTCGAGCGCGACTTCCGCCGTCACCTCGCCTACACCTACGGCCGCGACACCTGGTCGCGCAACGCCTTCTACGATCACGAGGCGCTCGTCCACTCGGTGCGCGACCGGCTGATGGAGCGCTGGACCGCCTCCGCGTCGGCGCGATACCGGCGCAAGGGGCGGCGCGCCTACTACCTGTCGATGGAGTACCTGCTCGGCCGGGCGCTGTCGAACGCGCTCCTGAACCTCGACGTCGAGGAGCCGGTGCGCACGATGCTCTCGCGCGTCGGCACCCGTCTCGAGACGCTCGCCGAGCACGAGCAGGACCCGGGCCTCGGCAACGGCGGCCTCGGCCGGCTCGCCGCCTGCTTTCTCGACAGTTGCGCGACGCTGGCGCTGCCGGTGATGGGCTACGGCATCCGGTTCGAATACGGCGTCTTTCGGCAGCGGATCGTCGACGGGAGCCAGCTCGAGCAGCCCGACCACTGGCTGCTCCACGGCTACCCGTGGCAGGTCGAGCGGCCGGAGTTCAGTCAGCGGGTCCGCTTCGGCGGTCGGACCGAGACGGAGACCGACGCGCGCGGCCGGCTGCGGGTGCGCTGGGTCGGCACCGAAGACGTGTGGGCGGTACCGCACGACCTGCCGATCCCCGGCTACAAGAACGGCGTGATCACCGGCCTGCGCCTCTGGAAGGCGGTCGGGACCGACAAGTTCAGCCTCACCGAGTTCAACGCCGGCGACTACACCGCCGCGCTGACCGCCAAGAACCGGGCCGAGCGGATCTCGATGGTCCTCTACCCGAACGACGACAGCGAGGCCGGCAAGCGCCTGCGCCTGCGGCAGCAGTACTTCCTGGCGAGCGCCAGCCTCCAGGACGTGATCCGCCGCTGGACGCGCGAGCACGGCTCCGACTTCGGCGAGTTCGGCGCCAAGAACTGCTTCCAGCTCAACGACACCCACCCGACGGTCGGCGTCGCCGAGCTGATGCGCCTCCTGATGGACGAGCACCGGCTCGAGTGGAACGCGGCGTGGGAGATCACCCGCTCGACCATGGCCTACACCAACCACACGCTGATGCCCGAGGCGCTCGAGCGCTGGCCGGTGCGGATGTTCCGGGAGCTCCTGCCGCGCGTCCTGGAGATCGTCCAGGAGATCGACCGCCGCTTCCAGGCCGAGCTCGCCGAGCGCTTCCCGGGCGACCCGGAGCGCGTGCGGCGGATGGCGATCGTCGACGACGCGCCCGATCCCGGGATCCGGATGGCGCACCTGGCGGTGGTCGGCAGCTTCTCGGTCAACGGCGTGGCGCGCCTCCACACCGATCTGCTGACCCGCAACCTCTTCCGCGACTTCCACGAGCTCTGGCCGGAGAAGTTCAACAGCAAGACGAACGGCGTGACGCCGCGGCGCTGGATGGCCGGCTGCAACCCGGGTCTCGCGGGTCTGCTGACCGAGATCCTGGGCGAGGGCTGGGTGACCGATCTCGACCGGCTGGAGGCGCTCGCCCCCTTCGCCGAGGACGCCGCCTTTCGGGAGCGCTGGCGGGCGATCAAGCGTGCGAACAAGGAGCGCCTCGCCACCCGGGTGGCGGAGGCGACCGGCGTGCGCCTGGACCCGGACGCGCTGCTCGACGTGCAGGTCAAGCGCATCCACGAGTACAAGCGGCAGCTCCTGGTCGTCCTCCACGCGATCCACCTCTACGGCCGGCTGGTGCGCGGCGGCCCGGGCGCGGACGGCGTCACGCCGCGCTTCCTGCTGGTCGGCGGCAAGGCGGCCCCGGGCTACCAGATGGCGAAGCGGATCGTGAAGCTCCTCGGGCACGTCTTCCGGACGGTGAACGAGGCGCCGGAGACCGAGGGTCGGCTGGCGGCGGTCTTCTACCCCGACTACCGGGTGACCGCGATGGAGGCGATCTGTCCGGCGACCGACCTGTCGGAGCAGGTTTCGCTCGCCGGCAAGGAGGCCTCCGGCACCGGCAACATGAAGCTGATGATGAACGGCGCCCTGACCGTCGGAACGCTCGACGGCGCCAACGTCGAGATCTTCGAGGCGCTCGACGTGCTGACCGGGGGGATCGACGAGAAGGGGTCGCACTACTTCCGCTTCGGCCTCTCGGCCGACGAGGCCGCCGCGCGCCGCCCGCACCACGAACCGCGGGAGGTGATCGCGGACGACCCCGACCTCGCGCGCGTGATGGAGCTGCTGGCCGGTGGGGCCTTCGACCGGGGGGAGGCGGGGGTGTTCGCGCCGATCGTCCACCAGCTCACCGACGGCGGCGATCCGTGGATGGTGACCGCCGATTTCCGCTCCTACCTCGAGGCGCAGGAGCGGGTCGCCCGCGCCTACCGGGAGACCGAGACGTGGAGCCGGTCGAGCGTCCTCAACACGGCCGCGAGCGGCCGTTTCTCCTCCGACCGCACGATCGCCGAGTACAACCGCGACATCTGGAAGCTCGAGCCGGTCCTGCCGGAGGAGTGAAGGTCACCGCGCCGATTCACGGCGACCGAGGTCCCACGCGCAACCGGCGAAACCGAGGAGCGTGAGCGCCACTCCCCACTCCATCCCCTCCGGCCGATAGACGAGCGCCAGCCGCCCCCGCCCCGGCCCGACCGCGACGCCCATCAGGACCTCGTCGACCGCCTCCACCTCGACCTCCTCCCCGCTGCCGCCGCCCGCCCGGTCGACCGTCGCCCGCCAGCCAGGGTCCCAGGTCTCCGCCACCTCGATCGCCGCCGCCCGGTCCGTCTCCCACGCGATCAGCCAGCTCCCGGGTGCCCGCGCGAGAACGTCGAGCGTGCCCGGCGCGTCTTTGCCCCGCGCGGCCTCGGCCCACCGAACGACCGGCGGCGCGCCCGGCCGCCGCCAGATCCGCGCGTCGTCGCCGGCGTAGACCCGCCGCCACCGCCGTCCCGGCATCCGCGCCTCGGGGGGCGGCGGGCCGGCCGGCGGGCCGATCACGTAGCGTACGCCCAGCCGGTCGAGCCAGGAGCTGTCCCAGTCCCGGATCGGGCGGTAGTAGACCGGGTGGGGCGAAGCGAAGGAGGCGTAGACCCGCTGATAGCTCTCGAGCTTGACCGGCGTGTCCCCGCGCACGTCGTAAAAGCCGTAGACGAGCGCCGCGTTCGGCTGCAAGACGGTGCCGACGCCCGCGATCCGGGTCAGGCCACGGTCCGCCCGCGTGTCGAGGAAGCGCACCGCCGGCGTCTCCGGGTAGAGCTTCGAGGCCGGCAGCGCCGGGTTCGTCCAGGCGTGGGCGAGGGCGAGGTCGACGGCGAGGAGCGCGGGTACGGAGAGCGCGAAATGCCGGCGGTGGCGCTCGCCGAGCCGGGGGGCCGCCGCCGTCAGCAGCACCGCCACGGCGATGCCTCCGGTCCACGCCGCCTGCCGGCCGGTCAGCCCGTGCTCGGCCCACGGACCGGAGAAGAGAAGCCAGGAGAGCCCGACGAGAGCCAGGACAAAGACGGCCGCGATCGCCGTCGCGCGCCGCCCCGCCCCCGCCCGCACCCGGTCGAGCCCGCGGGCGGCGAGGAGCACGAGGCCCAGGTCGAGCCCGAACTTGAGGTAGTGCGTGAGGCTCTTCTCGATCACCGGCAGGACGCCGAGCAGGTGGCGCATCCCGGGCGCCTGGTAGGCGGCGAGCAGGGCGAAGAGGGTGAACGCCGCCACGGCCGCCCAGCGACGGTCCTCGCGCAGGCGCGTCAGGCCGGCGGCGGCGAGCGGCAGGGTCACCGCGCCGGCGTAGATGGCCGTCCCCGGTTGGTTGAACGGCCCCCACCAGGTGCCGAGCGTGGCGCTGCCGTGGAGGTCGGGCAGCACCAGCCGGAGCAGCAGCTCGCCGATCAGCGGGAGCGGCACCGGCTCGTTCCCGTGCGGCGCCAGCCACTTGCTCGACCGCAAGAGGGTGAGAGCCAGCGGCAGCACGTGGATCGCGGCCACCAGGCCGGCCGCCAGCCAGCCGAGCGCGTAGCGCGTCCAGACGACGACGCCGGTGCCGCCGCGCGCCGCCAGGTAGACGAGCGTCAGGAGCCCGGTGAAGACCGCCGTCTCCGGGTGCCCGGCCGCGAGCTGGAGCCCGCCGAAGAGACCGAGCGCGCCCCAGCCGCGCCAGGCATGCCCCGGCTCCCCGCGCGGCCGCCGCGCCAGCCTTTCGGTCGCCCAGAGCACCCAGGGCACCAGCGCGTGGGCGTTCCCCATCGGGTAGAGCACCCAGGAGGCGATCATGCCCGAGAGCGGGTAAGCGACCGCCGCCGCCAGGGCGGCCTCGCGGCTCGTCCCCAGCCGGCGGGCGAGGGCGAAGGCGCCGCAGCCGCCGACCACCAGCCGGATCCACGGCAGCAGCACGAAGCCGAGCTGCACCGGGAGGGCGGCGAAGAGGAGGTGGAACGGGAAGAGCGGCGCCGACGAGCCGTTCGACCAGAACGGCGTGCCGGAGAACTGGTGCGGGTTCCAGTAGGGGAGGCGGCCGGCCCGCAGCTCGGCGCGCGTGAAGAGGAGCCAGGGCTGGACCTGCTGGATGATGTCCCGCAGGTGGGGGTTTCCCGCGTCCGGGTCGAGGAGTGGCTCGGCGTCGCTCGGCGCCGACTGCCAGGGGACCTGTCGGCCCAGGTTCGCTCCCGAGCTCGGGATGCCGTCGGGCAGGGCGAGGGCGGGGGCGAGCAGCAGCGTCGCCGCCAGCCCCGCCAGCGCCCAGGCCAGACCGAGCTCGCGCAAGGCCTCGCCACGACCGAAGCGGTACGCGGCGAGGCCCGCGAGCGAAAGGGCGAGGAGGACGGGGAGCGCCGGATTCACCGGCGTATCCTAGTCGGCCGCTCTCGCTCGCGAGGTTCGCGACCTCAGTTCGTGCTCGCCGCTTCGGGCTGCTGCTCGTCCATCTCCAGGTTGATCTCGATCGTCACGTCGTCGCCGAGAACCGCGCCGCCCGCGTCGAGCGCCCGGTTCCAGACGATGTCGTACTCCTTGCGATCGAGCACCGTCTCGGTGGCGAAGCCGGCTTTCATCCCCCGGCCGGTGTCCATCGTGCCGAGGAAGGTGACCGGCAGCGTGATCGTCTTGGTGATGCCGCGCATGGTGAACTTGCCCGTCACGTCGAAGGTGTTGTCGCCGGTCTTCCGGATCGACTCGCTCACGAAGGTGATCCGCGGGTGCTGCTCGACGTGGAAGAAGTCCTCCGAGCGCAGGTGCTCGTCGCGGTTGTCGTTGTTGGTGTCGATGCTCGCCGTGTCGACCCAGAACTCGACCGACGAGCTCTCCGGGTTCGCCTCGTCCATCACCACCGTGCCGCCGAAGTCGCCGAAGTGACCGGGTACCTGGGTCAGGAAGTGGCGGACCTTGAAGCCGACCTGGGAGTGGACGGTGTCGACGGTCCAGGTCGCGGCCTGAGCGGGCGCCGCGGCGAAGGTGACGGCGAAGAGGAGCGCGAGAGCCCCCGTGACGAAGACGTTCTGTTGACGGTTCATGACAGTTTCCTCTGGGTCGATGGTGGTTCGTGTTTCGAAAACGCCGGCCGGCTCACCGGGCCGCTTGCCGCACCCGGTCGAGCAGGCCGATCAGAGTGTCCAGCTCTTCGACGGTCAGCTGTTCGAGGGCCGACTGTTCCATCGCGTCGACCGGCCCGTCCATCGCGGCCAGCAGGTCGAGCCCGGCCGGACGGATCCGGCACAACACCTGGCGCCGGTCGGCGGCGCAACGCTCGCGCGAGACGAGCCCCTTGCCTTCCAGCCGGTCGAGCAGCCGGGTGACGCCGGGGGAGTGCTCGATCATCCGCTCCCCGATTTCGAGCGTCGGCAGCGGCTCGCCGCCGGCGCCGCGGAGGATCCGCAGCACGTTGTACTGCTGGATCGTCAGGTCGTACGGCTCGATCATCTCCGCGACCTTCTGACGCACCAGGCTCGCCGTCCGCAGCACTCCGAGCATCGCCTCCTGCCCGCGCGACCGGAACGGCCGCGACTGCCGGATCTCGTGTCGAAGGGTGCCTTCGGACGGTGCCATGAGGGACACTTTACGTGGCAATTGTTGACATGTCAAGTAAATGTTCGCGTGACGACCGAGCATTCCGCCGCGAGCCCGGCCGGGTGCAACCGGAATCGCCGGTCGGCATCGAGCGCCGCCGCCAGCTCGCGGGCGGTGAAGGTCGGGTAGCCGTGCTCGGTGACGGCCAGCATCAGGTCGAGCACCGTCACCGGGCCACCCTCGGCGCGCAGCAGGATCGCCACCTCGCCGAGGAGCGGCGTGCCGAGGGGTACGATCTCCGGTTCGAGCATCCACGGGTAGTCGTCGGCCGTCCGGCCGAGAGCGAAGAGGGCGTCGAGCATCAGGTGCTGGACCTCCCGGTCCCAGGGCCGGGCCCGGTGGACCGGCGCGAGCGCCTCGATCGCC
>CAZLLV010000483.1:0-7314 GCA_964560325.1 uncultured Thermoanaerobaculia bacterium
CTTCTACGACGGCGACGCCGAGGCGATGGTCCGCGAACGCTCGGGGATGTGGATCGCCCTGTCGGACGAGGCGCGCCGCCGAGCGATCCGGGTGCGGAGCGTGTCGATCCAGATCGGCGAGAGCGACAGGCCGGGCGGCGCCGCGGCCGAGCCGGACGAGGAGGACGAGAACGACCGCGCCGAGGCCGCCGAGGAGTCCGAGGAGGGCGCCGCCGGCGCCGAGGAAGAACGCCAGCGCTTCTTCGCCGCGCGCACCGAGGAGACCCGCAGCTTCGCCGACCGCCCGTACTTCTCCTGGGTCACCCTGGCCGAGCGGCCGGTGGTGGTGGAGAGCGGCGAGGCGCTCGAGGAGGGGGTCGGCATCTTCCTGCAGGCGACGCCGCGCATGGTCTCCCGCAGCCTCTTCGGCAGCCAGGCGGAGCTGGTGCAGGGGTTCTGGGTCGCGCTCCTCGTCTCCTCGCTCCTGCTGCTGACCATCTACGCCGTCGCCGAGCTGGTCGCGATCGCGATGATCGTCGGCCTCTCGCGCGCGGTCTCGCGGCTCTACGACGCCACCCGCAGCGTCGCAGCGGGCGACTTCTCGGTGCGCATCCCGGTGCGCCGCCGCGACCAGGTGGGGGCCGTCCAGCGCTCGTTCAACACGATGGCCGAGAACCTCGAGGATCTGGTGGCGACGGCGGCGCAGAAGGAGCTGCTCGAGAAAGAGCTCCAGATCGCGCGACAGATCCAGCAGAGCTTGATCCCGCAGAACCTCCCGGCCAGCGAGCAGATCGAGTTCTCCACGCTGTTCGAGCCGAGCGCGGCGATCGGAGGCGACTACTTCGACGTGCTCCGCCTCTCCGACGACGAGCTGGCGGTGGTGGTCGCCGACGTCTCGGGCCACGGGTTGCCGACCGGCCTGCGGATGGCGATGGTGAAGGCGGCGCTCGGCATCCTGGTGGTCGAGACGCACGAGGCGGACGAGATCCTCCGCCGGCTCGACGCGACGGTCCGCTCGGGCGGCCGCCCGAGCCCGGATTCGGTGGAGAAGTCGCGGTTCTTCGTGACCGCCGTCTTCTCGCGCATCGACTTCCGCGCCGGGACGATCGAGATCACCAACGCCGGGCACCCGCCGGTCTACCACCTGCGGGGAGGTGCCACGGAGGAGATCCTGCTCCCGGGCTCGCCGCTCGGCGGCCTGGGCCACCGGTACGGACACCGACGGGTCGATCTCGAGGACGGCGACGTGCTGGTGTGGCTGTCGGACGGGCTGATCGAGGCGGCGGACGGCGACGACGAGCCGTTCGGCTTCGAGCGCACGCGCGAGGCGATCGAGGGGCCGGCGCGCTCGGCGGCCGAGGTGCGCGACCGGCTGCTCGCGGCGGTCGAGGCGCACACGGAAGGACGCCCCGCCCGCGACGACCGGACGCTGGTGGTGATGCGCTACACGTCCTGATCGACCCGGCGATCGGCTACAACGCCGCGATCTTTTGACCGTCGTGCGGGTCAAGGCCGAGGAAGCGGAAGATCTTCGCCACGTAGCCCTGGGTCTCGCGGTATGGCGGCACGCCGCGGTAGCGGTCGACGGTCCCTTCCCCGGCGTTGTAGCCGGCCAGGGCGTACGCGAGATTGCCATCGAAGCGCTCCAGCAGCCAGGCGAGGTAGCGGGTGCCGGCGTCGAGGTTCGCCGCCGGGTCGTGGATCCGCTCCGCCGTCACGCCGAACCGGAGCGCCGTCGCCGGCATGAGCTGCATCAGCCCGCGCGCCCCCTTGTGCGACACCGCCGACCGGCCGAAGGCGGACTCGGCGCGTACCACCGCGACCACCAGCTCCGGGTGCAGGTCGTGACGCCGTGCCGCCTCGTAGATCATCTCCCCGAACGGCACGTCCGGCACCGGTAGCGCCTCGTCGAAGCGCCAGGTCCGCTCGGCGAGCGTGATCGCCAGGTCCCCTCGTTCCGGCTCGGGCGGCGGCGCCACCCACTCGTCGTCGACCACGTGCGCCACGCGCGCGAGCGGCAGGGTCACCAGGCCCCCTTCGCGCAGCGTCAGCCGCGCCTTCTCCGCGGCGACCTCGTAGGCGGTCACCTTGAAGAAGCGACCGTCGTCGAGCACCACGAGCTCCGCGATGGCGGGCACCGGGAGCGCGAGCGCGGCGGCGGCGAGGAGCGTGAGGCGGAGTCGGATCACGGGTACGAAAGAGTCTACGACCTGAAGCGGGCGGGTGTCCAAGGGGTCGAAACAGGCGGCCCGGCCGAACGATTCCAGCCGGGCCGCCGTCCGGCGCTCGCGCGCCGGAGCCTCCGCTACCGGAAGCAGAACCGGGTGTGGCCGTCCGTGCAGGCGCCGAAGCTGATCGTGGCGCCGCCGGCGCTCACGAACGTGTCCTTGCACTGCGGCCCGGACGGGTTGATCGTGAACTCCCACTTGCTCGTACCGTTCGGCCCGGGACCCTTGTGGGCGAAGGTCACCTTCCGGTTGTCGACCGTGCCGTTGTTGAGCCAGTAGTTCTCGATCCCGCGCTTGAGCGTCTGCGTGTCCTGGTAGGTCCAGGTGAAGACGGAGACGCCGCTCAGCCCGTGGACGTAGCTGCCGCCGGCGTCGTAGTAGAGACAGTGGTAGGCGGCGCCCTCGACCGGCGCGTGCTGCGCCTGGGCGGCGGGCGTGAAGGCGGTCAGGACCAGGACGGCGGCGGCGAGCAGCAGGACTCTCTTGGCGTTCATGTGGATACACCTCTCCCTTCGGGGGGCCGCGCCGGGACTTTCGGTCCGGCGGCGCGGCCGGTCGGTTTGGATGGCCGCGCCGGAGCGTCCGGCGGGCCCGCGTCGTGTCGTTCGCGGGAGAGAGATTGCACCCGGTGTGCCAGGCGCAAACCACTGCAAAAACAGGCGTTATTGGCTCGTCAAGCTCCCATCGGCGGGACCGCGCCTCGGTGTCGGCGCTCGAGCCGTCCCACCGGTGGGAGCCCCGGAAGGTTCAGCCGGCGCCCAGCTCTTTGATCTTGCGGTAGTAGGTCGAGCGTGGCAGGTCGAGCAGCTCCATCGCCCGCCCCGCGTCGCCCGCGGCGGCGGAGAGCGCGGTGCGGAAGGCGCGGCGCTCGGCCTCCGCCAGCGCTTCGGCGAGGGAGAGGGGCGGCGCCTGCGGCCTGGTTCCGCGCAGGCGCTCCGAGAGGTGGTGGAGGTCGAGCGGTTCGCCCGGCTCGAGCATCAGCACGGCGCGGGCGATCACGTTCTTGAGCTCGCGCACGTTGCCCGGCCAGCGATGCCGGACGAGGGCGCCGAGAGCGGCGCGGGTGATGCCGGGGCTCGCGACGCCCCGCTCGCCGAGCGCGGCGTGGAAGAAGCGGGCGGCGAGAAGCGGCACGTCCTCCGGCCGCTCGCGCAGCGGCGGGATCTCCACCCGGAAAGCCGACAGGCGGTGGTAGAGGTCGGCGCGGAAGGAGCCGTCCTCGACCTTGCGCTCCAGGTCGGCGTGCGTCGCCGCCACGAAGCGCACGTCGGCCTCGATCGCGTCGCGCCCGCCGACCCGGTAGAAGCTCGCGCCCTCGAGCACCCGGAGCACCTTCGCCTGGAGCGGCAGCGGCATGTCGCCCAGCTCGTCGAGGAAGAGGGTGCCGCCCGATGCGCGCTCGAGCAGCCCGAGCCGCGCGTCGACCCCGGTCGCCACGCCGCGCTCGATGCCGAAGAGCTCGGCCTCCAGCAGATCGGCCGAGAGCGCCGCGCAGTTGATCGCCAGGAAGGGCCCGCCGGCCCGCGGCGAGCTTTGGTGGACGAAGCGGGCCATCACCTCCTTGCCCACGCCCGACTCCCCCAGCACCAGGACCGGGATCGTCCCGCGCGCCCCTCGCTCCGCCTCGCGCCAGACGCGGGCGAGGCGGGGGTCGGCGCTCACCGGCGGGCCGACCGGCGGCGCCGGCGCGGCGGGAGGACCGGCCGGAACGGGGTGCGGCGTCCCGGCCGCCGACCACCCCGCCTCCCGCTCCGCGAGCCACGCCGCGGCGAGCTCGAAGCAGGGGCGCAGGCGGTCGAGAGTGGGCCCGGCGGGTCCGGGGCCGGCCGGCCAGGCGTGCACGGCGAAGCGGCCGTCGATGCGCAGGCTCGGCTCGCCCAGCGCCTCCGGCGTCCGTCCGGCGTGGGCCACCATCACCAGCTCCTCGCCGGCACGCCGGAGGATCGAGACCGCTTCCAGAGGCAGGGTGGCACGCCACGCCTCCACCAAGGCGACGGCCGCGGCACCCGGATCGGGTGCCGGGCCGGCGCCGAGCAGCGCGTCGCGGAGCGCGGCCACCGCCCGCTCGACCGGTGCCACGCCGCGAGTCGAGGAGTCCGCGAGCTGCGGCCGCTCGCCCGCCACGGTCTCGCCTCCGGCCGGCGAGATGGCGATCGACTCCGCCAGCGGATCGCTCGGCCGCAGCACCGCCTCGGCCGGCCCGAACGCGAGGCGCACTCCCTCCCCCACCGCCACGCGCCGCACCCGCCGACCGTCGACGTAGGTGCCGTTCTTCGAGCCCAGGTCCTCGACCACCACACCGCCGTCGGCCAACGCCTCGAGCGATGCGTGGCGGCGCGAGACCCCGGCCCCCCGGAACACGACTCCGGCCTCGGAGCCCGCTCCCACCACGTGCTCGCCCGGGGGCAGAGGGTACCGATGAGCCACCCGGCCCTCGGCATCGAGCACCTCGAGGACGAAAGGCGTCGTCACGACGCCGCTCCGCCTGCGCTCGTCATCCGCCCGATCCACTCGCGAGTGGCTTCCACGTCGCCGGCGTAGCCGTCTCCGGCGGCGCGGTAGCGCGCCACCGCCTCTTCGGCCAGGGCGCGGGCGCGCGCCGGGTCGCGGCCGGCGGAATGGAGCGAGCGCGCGAGATGGAAGAGGGTGACGCCCAGGTCCTTGTCCGCAACGCCGCCCCCGCGCCGGATGGCGAGCGCCCGCTCGAGCGCCGCGATCGCCTCCTCCGGCCGCCCGAGGAGCTCGAGCGACGCACCCTGGTTGTTGAGCGCGAACGCCACGGTCGGGTGCTCCGGTCCGAACGCGCCCTCCAAGATGGACAGGGCGTGGTCGAGGCTGGCGAGGGCGTCCTGGTGGCGCCCGAGCTTCTGGTAGGTGGTCGCCAGGTTGTTGTAGGAGATGCCGACCTCGTAGTGATCTTCGCCCAGCAGCTCGCGGCGCATCTCGAGGCCGACCCGCCCGTGCTCCAGGCCCTCCTCCAGCAGGCCGACCTCCACGAGGATCAACGCGAGATTCGCGTGGCTCTTCGCGATCGCCGGATGGTTCGGGTGCAGCGTACGCTCGCGGATCGAGAGCGCCTCCCGTTCGAGCGGCAAGGCGTCCCGGTAACGATTGGCGTAGCTGTGGCAGACCGCCAGGTTGCTCAGGGTCACCGCCACCCCAGGGTGCTCCCGGCCGTTGACGGACTCCTTGATGGCGAGCGACCGCTCGAAGGCGGCGATCGCCTCTTCGTAGCGGCCGAGGTCGGCGAACGTGGTGCCGAGGTTGTTGAGCGAGCTCGCCACTTCGACCCCCGCAGGTCCGTACGCCCGCTCGTCGAGCTCCAGGGCGCGGCGCATCGGCGCCACCGCCTCCTCCAGCCGCCCGGCGGAGCGCAGCATCGCGCCCTCGTGGGCGCGGACGTTGCCCTCCAGCTCCGGGTCGTCGCCGATCCGCGTGAGGGCCGCGTCGGCGAGCCGGACCCAGCGCTCCGCCTCCGAGAAGCGGCTGTCGTTGGCGCCCAGAACCCAGACCATCTCGGCGGCGACCCGGCCGAAGAGGGCGTCGTCGCCGCCCGCCTTCGCGGCCACCAGAGCCTCGTGGAGGAGATCCTCGGCGGCGGCGTTCCGGCCGCGCTCCACTTCGACCTCGGCCAGGAGGTAGGCGGTCTCGGCCGCGGCGGGTGGATGGCCCAGCTCGCGCGCCGAGGCCAGCGCCGCCCTCCCCTTCTCGGCGGCGGCGTCGTAGCGACCCAGGTCCCGCAGCGCCTCGACCTCCGAGAGCTCGTCCTCGAGGAGGGTCAGCCGTGCCCGCACCGCCGGGTCCTCCGGGGGGGGCACGCGGGCGAGCAGGTGCTCGGTGTCGGCGCAGCTCGTCAGCCGGGGCAGGCGCTCGACCGCCTCGGCGGCGTTCTCCACCGCCTGGGCGTCGGCGTCCGCGAGAAGCGCGACCAGCGCCCGGACCTCGCGCAGCCGCCGGTCGTAGCAAGCCATCCGGAGATCGAGCAGCCGGGGAGACTGCTCGTCACGGAGCCGCGTCGCCTCGCAGGCCGAGCGGCGCTCCGCCACCCACTCGCCGCTCCAGCGGTCGAGCCCCCGGGAGACCGACCGCCAGGCGGATTCGGCGAAGGGCACGCCGGTGCCGAGGAACGACGCGTGCACCGCGTCGCTCGCGCCACCGTTCCAGACCGCCGCCACTCGAGCTTCGCCGCCGCCGCAGCGAACGCTACGGGCGGCCTCCACCTGAACGAAGGCGCCGCCGCCGCCGAGAGCCAGCAGCCCGACGAGCGCCGCGGCCAGCCGCCGGCGCCGCTGTCCGAGACCCGAAGCGAGCGCCGCGAGCAGATCCTCCATGGAGGGGTAGCGATCGTCACGCCGCGCGGCGGCGCCTCGTTCGATCACCCGCCTCAGCCACCGGGGGACGCGCGGCGCCGGCGCCCTCTCGTCGCGAGTCCAACCGAGCGCCTCGCGCAGCACGACGCTGAAGGCGTACTGGTCGCTCCGGGTATCCGCCGGCTCCCCGCGCATTTGCTCGGGCGCCATGTAGCCGGGAGTGCCGACGACGGTGCCGGTTTCGGTGAGGGCCGGGGCGATCAGCCCTTCGCTCGGGGCGCGCTCCACCGGCGCCGAACCGGGCGCATCCTCGCTCCGCGGCGGCACCGCCGCGTCCGGCACCGGCCGCGCCAGTCCGAAGTCCATCACCAGGACCCGGCCGTCGGCCCGGATCATCACGTTGTCGGGCTTGAAATCGCGGTGGACGAGACCGGCCGCATGGACGGCGGCGAGACCGCGGCCGGCGGCCGTCAGCACCTCGACCACTCGACGCCACGGCCGTGGCTCCGCCGCCAGCCAGCGGCGGAGAGTCCCCCCGTCGACGAACTCCATGGCGACGAAGACGCCGTCGTCGAAGACACCCACGTCGTGGACTGCGACCACGTTCGGGTGCGACAGACGGGCGAGGGCCTGCGCCTCGCGCAGGAGACGGGCCGCCTCGACATCGCCACTCCGTTTCGGGTGCAGGAGCTTGAGGGCGATCTTGCGATCGAGGCGCCGGTCGTAGGCGGCGTGGACCTCCCCCATGCCGCCGGCACCGATCGAATGAAGCAGGACGTACCGCCCGAGGGCGGCAC
>CAZLLV010000484.1:0-5714 GCA_964560325.1 uncultured Thermoanaerobaculia bacterium
GTCGACCCAGAGCACCGAGACCTCGTACGAGAAGAGGTCGCGCACGGTGCGCAGCGCCAGGTCCTGCTCCTGGTGGAGGAGGTGGGGCGGGGACGCCGTCTCGGCCCGGCGCCGGATCGAGCCCCAGAGCTTGCCCAGGGACTCGAGGTCGCTCTCGAAGTCGCCACGCTCCTTGCCCTCGCCGACGGTGCGGACGATCAGGCCGTGCCGCTCCTCGCCGGCCATCGCCTCGAGCAGCGCCAGCAGCCGCTCCCGCTCCGCCTCGTCTTCGATCCGGCGGGAGACGCCGAAGTGACGCACGGTCGGCAGCAGCACCAGGTAGCGGCCGGGCAGGGTGACGTGGGTGGTGATGCGCGCGCCCTTGTTGGGCAGCGGGTCCTTGACCACCTGGACCACCAGCTCCTGCCCCTGGACCAGCAGCTCGTCGATCGACCGCTGCGGCTCGCGCGGCAGGCCGCTCAGGGTGCCGTCGTCGGCCGGCCCTTCGGCTGGCGCGCCCTCGTCCGCCGCGGCGCCCGGGTCCCGCTCGGCGCTCTCGTCTTCCACGTCGCTGACGTAGAGGAAGGCGTCGCGCTCCAGGCCGACGTCGACGAAGGCCGCCTGCATGCCGGGCAGCACCCGCGTCACGCGGCCGAGGTAGACGTTGCCGACCAGCCCCCGGTGGCGATGCCGCTCGACGAAGATCTCGGTCAGGCGGTCGTCCTCCAGCACCGCGATCCGCGTCTCGTGCGGATCGCCGGTGACGACCATCTTGCGGTCGGTCTCGTTCGCCATCAACGGTTCACGTAGCGGCGCACGTCGACCCCCAGGATCAGGCCGGTCGCCGCGAAGATGAGTAGGGTGAACGAGCCTCCGTACGACAGGAAGGGCAGCGGGATGCCGGTGATCGGTACCAGCCCGACCACCATGGCGGTGTTGTACAGGATGTGAAACCCCATGAACGACAGGAGCCCGACGACCAGGAGGATCCCCTCCCGGTCGCGCGCCCGCATGGCGATGCGTGCGCCGTTGACGATGAACACGGCGTAGAGGCCGAGGGTGGTGAGCACCCCGAGGAATCCCCACTCTTCGGCGAGCACCGCGAAGACGAAGTCGGTGTGGCGCGCGGGCAGGAAGCGGAGCTGGCTCTGCGTACCCTGCCGATAGCCGCGGCCCGCGAGCTGGCCGGAGCCGACGGCGATCTTCGACTGGCGCACCTGGTAGCCCGCCCCCAGCGGGTCGGAGCTCGGCTCGAGGAACGTGTGCACCCGCTGGCGCTGGTAGTCCTGCATGCCGAAGACCCAGTAGCCTCCGCCCAGCACCAGCAGCAGGGCGAAGCCGACCATCCAGACCTTCAACCGGATGCCGCCGATCAGCAGCATGCCCGCGACCAGGGGGGCGAACATGGCGGCGGTGCCCAGGTCGGGCTGGAGAGAGATCAATGCGACCGGGATCGCCACCAGAATGCCCGCCACCGCGATCTCTTTCAGGCCGAGGACGCGGCGGTTGACTCCTGCCAGGTACTTGGTCAGCAGCAGCGCGGTCGCGAGCTTGGCGATCTCGGCCGGCTGGAACCCGAACGTGCCGAAGCCGAGCCAGCTCCGGGCGCCGCCGCGAACCGACCCGACGAAGAGCACCAGCACGAGCAGCGCGCAGCAGGCCAGCCAGATGGGCAGCGCCAGATCGATCAGCAGGTGGTAGTCGAGCAGGAAGAGCACCGCCATCACGAGCAGCCCGGCAGCCACCCAGGCGGCTTGCCGCGGCAGGTAGTCGATCGGCAGCTCGGCGCTGGCGCTCGACACGGTGAGCAGGCCGAGCGCCGACAGGAGCAGCGCGGAAACGAGGATCGCCCAGTCGAGGCCGGAGAGCTGCCCGACCAGCGAGCGGTCAGCTTCCCTGCTCTTCGTCGTCGTCGCGATCGATGCCGAAGTACTTCTCATGGATGGCCTTGGCGATGGGGGCGGCGGTTCCCGAACCGCTGCCGCCGTGCTCGACGAAGACCACCACCACGAGCTCGGCGTTCTCGGTCGGAGCGAAGGAGGCGAACCACGCGTGGTCGCGCAGCTCGAACGGAAGCGAGTCGCCCATCTTCCAGGTTGCCTGGGCGACCACCTGCACGGTGCCGGTCTTGCCCGCCATCTCGATCTCTTCGCTGTCGAGGCGGGAGCGGCCGGCGGTGCCGCCCGGGGCGTTGACCACCGCCCAGAGGCCGTGGCGCACCGGCTCGAGGGCGCCTTCGGGCAGGTCGAGACCGGCCTCGGCCTCCATCGTCTCGCCGGCCTTCAGGTGCGGCACGACGGCGCGCCCGTCGTTGGCGATCATGGCGAACAGCGAGGCGATCTGGAGCGGCGTCGTCAGGAGCGGGCCCTGGCCGATCGAGACCGAGATCGTCTCGCCCGGGTACCAGGGGTGCTTGCGCACCTCCAGGCTCCAGCTCGGATCGGGCACCAGCCCCGCCTTCTCGCCCTCGAGCTCGATGCCGGTCTTCGAGCCGAGCCCGAACATGCGGGAGTAGCGGGCGATCCGGTCGATGCCGAGCATCTTGCCGACGTTGTAGAAGTAGATGTCGCACGAGCCCTTGATGGCGCCGTTCAAATCGACGCTGCCGTGGCCCTCGCGCTTCCAGCAGCGGAAGCGGTGGCCGTAGATGACGGTCGCGCCGCCGCAGTAGAAGCGGCTGCCCTGGTCGACCACGCCCTCGTTGAGCGCGGCCGCGCCCATCACCGCCTTGAACACCGAGCCGGGGGAGTAGGTGTTCTGCGTCGCCCGGTTCTGGAGCGGGTTGAAGGGCGCTTCGAGGATCTCCTGCCACTGCGACTGCGTGACGCCGCGGGCGAGCAGGTTCGAGTTGTACGACGGGGCGGAGTAGAGAGCGCGGATCTCGCCGGTTCGCGGGTCCATCGCGACCACGGCGCCGATCTTGTCCTCCATCAGGCGGGCGGCCTCCTGCTGCAGCTCGAGGTCGAGCGAGAGGGTGAGCGGCAGGCCCGGCTCGGCCCGCTCGCGCCGGTACTCCTCGAGCACCCGGCCGCGGCTGTCGACCACCGCCACGCGCTCGCCGCCGTCGCCCCGCAGGTGGAGGTCGTAGGTCTTCTCGACCCCCTTCTTGCCGACCAGCTCGCCCGGCTGGTACGCGCCCTCGGCGGTCTCGATCTCCTGCGGCGAGACCTCGCCGAGGTAGCCCAGGATGTGGGAGGTCCGCGGCCCGTGGCGGTAGAGCCGGAGGTGCCGCACGTCGACCTCGAACTCCGGGTGCTCCAGGCTCTTCGCTTCGAAGCGGCCGACCTGCGCGAGGGTGAGGTCGGGGGCGACCAGGGCGGGCTTGAACGGCGGCGCGTTGCGGGCCGCCTCGAGCGCCTGGCGCAGCTCTTCCTCGGGACGGTCCAGGATCTCGCTCGCGAAGCGGACGCTGTCCTCGATGTCGAGGGCGCGGCTGCGGTCGATCAGCAGGTCGTAGGAGGGGACGTTCTCCACCATCAGGCGCCCCTCGAGGTCGTAGATCAGGCCGCGCGGCGCCCGTACGGGCAGCTTGCGGAGCCGGTTGTTCTCCGCCAGGCTGCGGTAGTAGTCGCCGTGGACCACCTGGACCGACCAGAAGGTGATGCCGATCACGAGGAGCACGCCGACGGCGAGGCCGGAGAGCAGCTTGACCCGCCGGACGAGGTCTTCTCGATGTTCTCGGACTTGCATCATCTTAGGTAACTCCGATCCGCCCCCGAAACGTTCCGCGCCTCACAGCCTGATCTTCGACAGCCGGCGGCGCTCGGCACGTTCGCGCAGCGACCGGGCGCGGCCGGCGAGCAGGTAGAGGATCGTCCCGACCGCGGCGTTCGCCAGGGCCTGGACCACGACCCAGATCGGGTCGGGCGGCTCGGGGTCGGTGAAGAGGAGGGCGAGCAGCACGAAGACCGACTCCTCGAAGAGAGTCGCGAGGGCCACCGTCACCAGCACCGCCCCCGGCCCCACCAGGTCGAGCCGCTGCGCCGCGCGGGCGACCGCGTACCCCGTGATCGTATCAGCGAAGCCGTGGAGCCCGAACAGGCGGCCGGAGAGCGCGTCGTGGGTCAGCCCCGCCGCGGTGCCGCCCAAGAGGCCGCCGAGGCTCGACCCGCCGAGCGCGTTGAGCACGGTCACCACCAGGAAGAGGTCGAGGAAGCGCGGCAGCTCCGGCAGCATCCAGGTGCCCACGGCGTGGACGCCCAGGGCCAGGACCAGGGCGGCCGCGAACTTAACGGCCTGCACCGGCGTCCTCCTCGGTCAGCTCCGCGGGGATCGGCTCGCGTTCCAGCAGGTAGACGCGGTCGAGGAACGCGAAGTCGACCGCCGGCGTCACCCGGATCTCGCGGAAGAGCTCGCCGCCCTCGCCGATCTCGACCACCGTGCCGATCGGGATGCCGCGGGGGTAGATGCCGTCGGCGCCGGCGGTGATCACGCGGTCTCCCGGCAGGACCGACGCCTGGAGCGGCACGAAGTCGAGGTCGAGCATCTCGCCGCCGCCTCGGATCAGCGCCTGGCGCCGGGTGCGGTCGATCACCGCCGACGCCGCCGAGGCGCGGTCGGTGATGAGCTGGACCTTGGCGTACGGCCCGGCGATCTCGATCACCCGGCCGACCAGGCCGTCCGGCGACACCACCGGCTGGTCGATGCGCGCCGGCAGCTCGCCCAGGTGGAGGACCAGGGTGCGCAGCCAGGACGAGTGGTCGAGGTAGACGACCTCGACCGGGCGCAGGCGGCCCGGCACCTGCGGCGTGAACTCGAGGGCCGCGGCCAGGCGGTCGCGCTCCTCCTCGACGGTGCGCAGCCGGAAGAGCTCGAGCTCGACGGCCTCCAGCCTCTCGCGCAGCTCCCGGTTCTCGCCCTCGACCTCGTCGCGGGTGCGGAAGCTCTGGCCCACGTCGTCCATCGAGCCCGACAGCCAGGAGACCAGCCGCGGCACCGGCGAGACCACGCGTACGGCGGCGCTCTCGATCAGGCTGCCGTGGTCGCCGCGCACCTGGAACGCCAGCAGCAGCAGGTGGGCCGCCAGGACCACGATCAGGACCCAGAGGACGTGGCGTTCGCTCACGGTCCCTCCGGAGCGTGGTCCCGGCTGTCGCCGAAGGCGGGCACGAGGGTCAGCGGATCGAGACCTTGCGGAGGAGGTCGATGTCCTGGAGCACCGCGCCGGTGCCCAGCACCACCGACGCCAGCGGGTCTTCGGCCAGCACCACCGGCAGGCCGGTCTCGTCGCGCAGGCGCTGGTCGAGGCTGCGCAGGAGCGCGCCGCCGCCCGAGAGCACGATCCCCTTGTCCATGATGTCCGCCGAGAGCTCCGGCGGGGTGCGCTCGAGAGCCATCTTGACCGCCTCGACGATCGTCTGCACCGGCTCGGCGAGCGCCTCGCGGATCTCGGCGTCGGAGATGGTCAGGGTCTTGGGCACGCCCTCGACCAGGTCGCGGCCCTTGATCTCCATCGTCAGCTCGTCCTTGAGCGGATAGGCGGAGCCGATCTCCATCTTGATCAGCTCCGAGGTGCGCTCGCCGATCAGCAGGTTGTACTTGCGCTTGAGGTACTGGATGATCGCCACGTCCATCTCGTTGCCGGCCACCCGCACCGAGCGGCTGTAGACCGTGCCCGCGAGCGAGATGACCGCCACGTCGGTGGTGCCGCCGCCGATGTCGACGATCATGTTGCCCGACGGCTCGGTGATCGGCAGCCCGGCGCCGATCGCCGCCATCATCGCCTGCTCGACCAG
>CAZLLV010000485.1:0-8480 GCA_964560325.1 uncultured Thermoanaerobaculia bacterium
GCTGGAGACCGATCTCACCGGCGGGCCGCTGCTCCTCGACGCCGACGCCACCCGCCTCACCCAGGTCTTCTCCAACCTGCTCAACAACGCCGCCCGCTATACGCCGCGCGGCGGAACGGTGCGGATCGAGACTTCGCGGGAGCGGGCGGACGGCGGCGACTGGGCGGTGGTGCGCGTCGTCGACTCGGGCGCGGGCCTGAGCGCCGAGGCGCGCGAGCGGGTGTTCGAGATGTTCTATCAACGGGACCCGGAAGCCTCGGCGCAGATCCCCGAAGAGGGCGGGCTCGGCATCGGGCTGACGCTGGTGCGCTCGCTGGTCGAGCTCCACGGCGGCCGGGTGACGGCGGCGAGCGAGGGCGCGGGCCGGGGCAGCGTCTTCACCGTTCGGCTGCCGCTCCTCTCCTCGGAGGGTGCGGAGGAGGAGCCGGCCAAAGGCGCCGCGGAGGCGCCGGAGCCGGACGACGCTCGCGAGGCGCGCTCCGGGCTCCGCATCCTCCTGGTCGACGACAACCGGGACGCCGCCGACGCGCTCGGGACCCTGCTCGAGCTCCGAGGCCACCGGGTGACGACCGTCTACGCCGGCGCGGCGGCGATCGAAGCGGGCGCCACGCTGCGGCCGGAGGTCGTGCTCCTCGATCTCGGGATGCCGGAGCTCGACGGCTTCGAGACCGCCCGCCGTCTGCGCGCCGAGCCGTGGGGGCGCGACGCGGCGCTCGTGGCACTCACCGGCTGGGGCCAGGAGAGCGACCGGAAGAAGACCCGCGACGCCGGCTTCGACCGCCACCTGGTCAAGCCGGTCGACTTCCCGCGCCTCGAAGAGCTGCTGCGGGAGCTCTCCGGCTGAAAGCTCGTGCTCTGACGCTCCCCGGTCAGGGCTGCCCGGCGAGATCCTCGCGCGCCAGCTCCTGGGCGAGGTCGACCACCCCCTCCTCGTACGAGAGCTGGTAGAGCAGCCAGCGGTCGTCCGGGCGGTAGAAGCTGAAGTGGAACTGGAGCGGCTGGCGCTCGTAGAAGCCGATGTACCAGGCGTAGACGAACCGGTCCGAGATCCGCCGCACGGCCAGCCGCTCGTTGCCCAGGTACCCACCGACCAGGTCCGACAGGCCGCCGAACTGAGTCTGGAGCGTCGTGAGCTGGTCGGAGACCGAGCTCACCCACGGGTTGCCGGCGTAGAGAGTGTCGATCGCCTCGACCGGCTCCCCCGCCTCCACGCGCTCGAAGAAGGTCTCGATCTGCTCCTCCCACGGCACGGCCGGCGCCGCTTCGGCGGCCGCCGCTCGCGCGCGCTCCTCGGCGCCCTCTCCCGCATCCTGCGCGAGCGCCGGGCCGGCGGCCGCGAGGCCGGCCAGCGACAGCGCCCAGACCACGATCCCGATCGATCTCCGCATCTCTCGACTCCTCCGTCGTTCGCCTGCTCGGGTGGTGCGGCGACTCTACCGCGATCGCCCCCCGGCCGCCCGGCGCGGCCACGCGCACGCGGCTTGCAACGCAGCAGCACCGTGACCACCCACCGCTCTCCCGAAGGCTCGATCCTGCTGACCGGCGCCACCGGCTTCGTCGGCCGTCACCTCTACCCCGCGCTCGACGCCGCCGGTCTGGCCGTCGTCTGCGGCACCCGCGACCCCGAGCGCGCCCGGCGCCGCTTCCCCGAGCGCGAGTGGGTCGAGATCGACCTCGATCGGCCCCACACGCTGGAGCCGGCGCTCGCCGGCCATCGCAAGGCCTTCTACCTGGTCCACGGCATGGGCGGCGGCGGAGACGGCGACGAGAGCGACTACGTGGAGCGGGAGTCCGGCGCGGCGCGCGACTTCGCGGCGGCGGCCGCCCGGGCCGGGCTCGACCGGATCGTCTACCTGGGCGCCGTGGCGCCCCCCGGAAAGCCGTCGCGACACCTGGCGAGCCGCCTCGCCGTGGGCGAGATCCTGCGCGCCGGCGAGGTGCCGGCCGTCGAGCTGCGGGCCGCGATGGTGGCCGGTACCGGCGGGTCGAGCTGGCGGATCGTCCGCGACCTCGCCAAGCGCCTGCCGGTGATGGTGCTGCCGAGCTGGCTCCACAACCGCTCGTCGCCGGTCTTCGTCGACGACGCGGCGGTAGCGCTCCTCGGCGCGCTCGATCTCGAAGGCTCCGGCTGGTTCGATCTCCCCGGACCGGAGGTGGTCAGCCATCGCGACCTCCTCGTCCGGGTGGCGAAGCGCTTCGGCTTCGAGCCGAGGATGGTCGACGTGCCGTTCGTCACGCCGCGCCTGTCGAGCTACTGGATCGGCCTGGTGAGCGGTGCGGATCTCTCGCTCGCGCGCGAGCTGGTGGAAGGGCTGACCTCGGATCTGCTGCCGAGCGGCGAGTCGATCTGGGACCGGCTGCCCGGCCGGCGCCCCACCCCGCTCGACCGGGCGATCCGCGAGGCGATCGAGGACGAAGGGCAGGAGGGAGGGAGGGCGGACGCCTGGAAGAGCGCCCCGACGGCGCACCGGGAGGAGGCCATCCGCGCGCGCGTCGTCGCCGGTGCCGACGCGGAGCCGGAGAGCGCGAGCCGGTGAGCCGGGCGGGGTGGGAGGAGGTCCCGCGCACGCGACGCGCGCTCTTCGCCGTGGCGGTGGCGACGGCGCTCATGGCCGCCGTCCTCTTCTATCTCCACACGGTGAATCTCTGGCTGGTCACCGGCATCGTCGGCGCCGTCATCCTCGCCCTCGGGCTGTGGGCGGCGGGACGCCGGATCGTGCCGCGCCTCGCGCCGGGGCTCGGAAGGGCCGGGAGGCGGCAGGGACGCTTCGTCGCCAGCCTCGGCATCGGCCTCGCGGCCGGTGTCGCGATGGTGCTCGCGACCCACGCGGGCTTCCGGCTCCTCGACGGAGCGCTGCCCACTCTCCGCCCGCTGGTCGAGCGCCTCTACGCCGACCTCCAGGCGCCGCCGGGGCCGCTCGCGGCGCTGCCGGTGGTCTTCCTGGTCGTCCTCTCGGAAGAGGTGGTCTGGCGCTCGGTGCTCCTCGACGCGCTGCGGCCGAAGCTCGGCGGCGCTCCGGCGCTCGCGCTCGCCACCGCCGTCTACGCCGTGCCGCAGCTCGTCGCCGGCAACTGGGCGCTCCTGGCCGCGGCGGTCGGGGGCGGCGTCGTGTGGGGCGCGCTCTACCTCCTCCGCCGCGACCTGGTGGCGCCCTTCGTCTGCCACCTCCTCTGGGACGTGGCGATCTTCGTCGCCTGGCCGCTGGTGTAGCGCGGCGAATGTTGCTCGCCCGGATGTCAGGTGGGACGGCCGCCGACGAGCTCGAGGAAGCCGAAGAGCTCGAAGTCGCGGGTGTTCCAGGTGGCGAGGCGGGAGACGCCGGCCGCCTCCAGGGTGGCGGCGAGGGCGGTGTCGAGGATGCGCTTCCTGCCCAGGCGGTGGCGGCGCAGCAGCTCGACGGCGCGGTCGAGCACCCCGGGCGGCGCCGTGATCCGCTCGATCTCCGGTGCGTTCCAGAGACCCTGGGCGAGATCGACCGCCTCCTCCATCGGCAGCGGCCGGGTGAACCGGCGGCGATCGGTCGCCACGTGCATCAGCTCGTAGAGAACCTGGGCGGTCAGGCCGAGGCGCTGACCGCGCCAGGCGATCTCCTGCTCGAGGAGCTTGCGCGCCTCCGCGTGCCGGTCGGCACCGGCGAGCGCCCAGCTCACCAGCACGTCGGTGTCGACCGCCAGGATCACGCGGGGTCGGCCTCGGAGCCCGGCACCCGCTCTTCGAGCATCTCGCCGAAGAGCTCGCTCCGGTGGAAGGGCGCGACCTGCTCGCCGACGTCGGCCGGCGGGCGGTCGAAGAGCGACGGACCGCTCCGCCGCTCCCGCACCACGTACTCCGCCATCGCCTCGCGGATCTCCTCCGCCACCGGCCGGTGGCGCCGGGACGCGATCCGCTTCAGCTCTTCGTAGACGTCCTCTTCGACGTGGACCGAGATCGGTTTCATGGCGACAACCTATATCGGAATCCGATGGCTGTCAACTCAGGTGATCGGATTCTTCGGGTTCATGCCGCCGCAGCCGTTGTCGTGGAACGACTTGTTGCAGCTCCCGGTGTAGCAGATGTCGCCCGAGAAGCCGCCCTCCGGCTGGATGAAGCGGTGCCAGTCCGCAGCGGCCTGGCGCACCTCCTCGACCGTGGCGCCCTTCTCCGTGATCAGGTGCTTCGACAGGCCCCAGGTCGACTTCGCCATGTTGCACGGGCAGCAGCAGGTCGCGGCCGTGTTGTCGTTGCAGCAGGGCGCCGGCAGCGCCGACAGCGCCTCGACGCGGACCGCCTCCTGCTCGGGGGTGAGCTCGATCGAGTCGTCGTAGCCGATGAACTCGACCGTCTGGGAGGCCACGTCGTGGAGCTCGATGCCGTGGACCGTGGTGATCGGCTCCGCCGCGTTGCCGGCGAAGGCGAAGGTGGCGAGGGCGGCGACGGCCAGCACGGCCGCGCCGAGGACGAGGTAGCTCTTGCGATTCATGGTCTTCTCAACCCTCCGTGGTCGGTTCGTATTCTCCCACTGCTTCTTCGGATTCTCCGAGCCCGCGGCCTCGCCAGATGGCGAAGATCGCGGGGTAGACGGTGAGCTCGAGCAGGAACGACGTGGTGAGGCCGCCGACCATCGGGGCGGCGATCCGTTTCATCACGTCCGCTCCGGTACCGGTCGACCACATCACCGGCAGCAGACCGATCATGGTCGTCAGGACGGTCATCAGCTTCGGCCGCACGCGCTGGGCGGCGCCCTCGACGATCGCCTCGGTGAGGTCGCCGAACGAGCGCAGCCTCCCCTGCTCGCTCCAGCGCCGGTGGGCGAGCTTCAGGTAGAGGAGCATCACGACGCCGGTCTCGGCGTCGAGGCCGGCGAGCGCGATCAGGCCCACCCAGACGGCGACGCTCAGGTTGTAGTCGAGCGCCCAGAGCAGCCAGACGGCGCCGATCAGCGAGAACGGCACCGCGAGCAGCACGATCGCCACCTCGGGCGCCGAGCGGGTGTTGAACCAGAGGAGCAGGCAGATCAGGAAGAGCGTCACCGGCACGACCAGCTTCAACCGCTCCTTGGCGCGCTCGAAGTACTGGAACTGCCCCGCCCATTCGAGGCGGACCCCGTCGGGCAGCTCGACCTCCTCGGCCACCACCTCCCTCGCCTCCCGCACGTAGTCGGGCACCGCCCGTTCGCCGGTGTCGACGAAGACGTAGCCGACCAGGCGCCCGTCTTCGCTGCGCACCATCGGCGGCCCGGTCTCGAAGATGAGCCGCGCCACCTGGCCGAGTGGCACCTGCGTGCCGGTCGGCGTCGCCACCATCACCCGGCGCAGGGCCTCCGGCGTCTCGCGGAAATCGCGCGCGTAGGAGACCGAGATCGGGTAGCGCTCGCGTCCCTCGACGGTGCGAGAGACCTCCATGCCGCCGATCGCGGTACGCACCACGTCGTTGACGTCCGCCACCCGCAGGCCGTAGCGCGCCGCCGCCTCGCGGTCGATCGCCACGTCGAGATAGAAGCCGCCGGTCGAGCGCTCGGCGAAGGCACTCCGGGTGCCGGGGATCTCCGCCACCGCCCGCTCGATCGAAAGCGCCGCCGCCTCGATCGTCTCCAGGTCGTCACCGAACACCTTGACCCCGAGCGGGCTGCGGATGCCGGTCGAGAGCATCTCGGTCCGCGTCTGGATCGGCATCCACCAGATGTTCGGCATGCCCGGGTAGTCGAGCGCCTCGTCCATCTCGGCGACCAGCGCATCCCAGGTGAGCCCCTCGCGCCACTCCTCGCGCGGTTTCAGCATCACGACCGTCTCGGCCATGCCGATCGGCGCCGGGTCGGTCGCCGTCTCGGCGCGCCCCATCTTGCCGAAGACGGAGACCACCTCCGGGAACTCCGCGAGGCGGGCGTCCATCGACTGGAGCACCGCCGCCGCCTCGGTCGACGACATGCCGGGCGGGGCGGTCGGCATGTAGAGGATCGCGCCCTCGTTCAAGGGCGGCATGAACTCGCTTTCGAGCGCCAGGAAGGCCGGCACGGTGGCGAGCATGGCGACCCCGGCGAGCGCCACCACCGCCCAGCGGAAGCGGATGACGAAGCGCACGACCGGCGTGTAGGCGGCGACCAGCCAGCGGTTCAGCGGGTTTGCCCGCTCGCCGCGGATCTTGCCGCGCACGAAGAGCGCCGCGAGCGCCGGCGTCAGCGTGACGGCGAGGAGCGCCGCGAACCCCATCGAGTAGGTCTTGGTGAAGGCGAGCGGCCGGAAGAGCCGCCCCTCGACCCCCTCCAGGGTGAAGACCGGCAGGAACGAGACGGTGATCACCAGGAGCGAGAAGAAAACCGACGGCCCGACCTCCTGCATGGCGCCGACGAGCACCGGCACTCGCTCGGCCTTGCCGCCGGGCCGCCCGGCCTCGTCCCATTCCTCCAGGCGCTTGTGGACGTTCTCGATCAGGATGATCGATGCGTCGACCATGGCGCCGATCGCGACCACGATGCCGCCCAGGCTCATGATGTTGACGGTCAACCCCTGGTAGAACATCGGGATGAACGACAGGAGCACCGCCACTGGGAGGGTGAGGATCGGCACCAGGGCGCTCCTGGCGTGGAGCAGGAAGAGGAAGATGACCAGCGAGACGACGAGCATCTCTTCGATCAGCGTGTGCCGGAGCGTGCCGATCGACTCCTCGATCAGCCCCGAGCGGTCGTAGACCGGCACCACCTCGACCCCCTCGGGCAGCCCCGCCTCGAGCGACTCGATGCGCTCCTCCACCCGGCGGATCACCTCGAGCGCGTTCTCGCCGTAGCGCATGATCACGATGCCGCCGACCGCCTCCCCCTCGCCGTCGAGATCGGCGAAGCCGCGGCGCGGCGCCGGGCCGATCGTCACGCGCGCGACGTCGCCGAGCATGACCGGCGTGCCGCCGGCGCCGACCCGGAGCGGCACCGTCTCCAGGTCCTCCGGCTCCTTCACGTAGCCGCGGCCGCGCACCATCACCTCGTGCTCGCTGAGCTCCAGCACCTGCCCGCCGACCTCCTCGTTCGACTCCCGCACCGCGGTGACCACCTCCTGGAGGGTGATGCCGTAGGCGAGCAGGCGGTTCGGGTCGAGGAGCACCTGGTACTCCTTGACGAAGCCGCCGATGGAGGCGACCTCGGCGACCCCGGGCACGCTCTCGAGCGCGTACTTGACCTGGAAGTCCTGGAGGCTCCGCAGCTCCTGGAGGTCGTTGCGGCCGGAGCGGTCGACCAGGGCGTACTGGTAGACCCAGCCGACGCCGGTGGCGTCCGGCCCGAGGGTCGGCGTCACCCCCTCCGGCAGCCGCCCCTGCACCTCGTTCAGGTATTCGAGCACCCGCGAGCGCGCCCAGTAGACGTCGGTGCCGTCCTCGAAGATGACGTAGAGGAACGACATGCCGAACATCGACTGGCCCCGCACGTAGCGCACGTTCGGCGCCGCCAGCAGGCTCGACGAGAGGGGATAGGTGATCTGGTCCTCTACCAGGTCGGGGCTCTGCCCCGGCCACTCGGTGAAGACGATCACCTGCACGTCGGAGAGATCGGGGATGGCGTCGAGCGGCGAGCCGAGAAGGGCGTACCACCCCCACACCGTGAGCGCCGCCACCAGCAGCACCGTCAGGAACGGGTGCCGCGCGCTGCCCGCGATCGTCCTCTCGATCGGGCCCAGCCGGGGCTCGGGTCCGGTGCCGGCGGGGGTCACTGCCACTGCTCCATCGCCAGCTTGAGCCGGCTCTCGGCGGCGATCAGGAAGTTGCCGGAGGTGACGATCTCCTCCCCCTCGGCGAGGCCGGAGACGATCTCCACCGACTCGCCCAGGTCGCGGCCGGTCACCACCCGCCGCGGCTGGAGGCGGCCCTCGCCCAGGTCGACGAACACGAACTCCCGCTCGCCGGCGTAGAGCACCGCGTCGTCCGGCACCACCAGCGCCGGCTCGGAAGCGCGCTCGAGCAGGACGTTGGCGTACATGTCCGGCTTGATCATCAGGCCCGGGTTGGCGAGCTCGACCCGCACCCGTCCGGTGCGCGTCGCGGCGTCGAGGAACGGCATCACGAACGTGACCCGGCCGCGGAAGGTCTCGGCCGCCAGGTAGGGGAAGGTGACGGTCGCCGATTGCCCCACCTCGACCAGCGGCAGCTCCGACTCGTAGACCTCGGCCTCGACCCAGACCCGGTCGAGGCCGGCGATCCGGAAGAGCTGCACGCCGGGCTCGACCGAGGCTCCGGCGACGACGTTTTTCTCCACCACGAAGCCGGAGGCGGGCGAGGCGATCGGGATGTACTCGACCGGCTCGCCGGTCGCCGCCAGCCGGTCGATCTGCGCCTCGGAGAGGTCCCAGAGGCGCAGGCGCTTCCTCGCCGCGTCGACCAGGTAGTCGGCCCGGTCCGGAGCGCCGGTGCCACGCGCCGTCCGCTGGCTGTCGAGCGCCGCCAGGTACTCCTCCTGGGCGGCGTAGAGCTCCGGGCTGTAGAGGGTGAAGAGCGTCTGGCCGCGGCGCACCGCCTGGCC
>CAZLLV010000486.1:0-6855 GCA_964560325.1 uncultured Thermoanaerobaculia bacterium
GGGGTCGGCAAGACCACCTGCGCCGCCGCGATCGCCCTGCTCGCCGCCCGCGCGCGCCCGGACGGGCCGGGGCGGCCGGTCCTCCTGCTCTCGACCGATCCCGCCCATTCGCTCGGCGACGTGCTGGAGGCCGAGCTCTCGGACGAGCCGGCGCCGGTCGCGGGTGTCCCCGGCCTCCGGGCGCGCGAGCTCGACGCGCCGGCCGCCTTTGCGCGGCTCGAAGCGCGCTACCGCGACGCCCTCGAGTCGGCCTTCTCCGGCCTCGCCCGCGCCGGCGGCTCGCGGTCGAAGGGGGTCGACGCGCCGCTCGACCGGGCGGTGGTCGAACGGCTGTTCGAGGCGACGCCGCCCGGTCTCGACGAGCTGGTGGCGCTCGCCGAGCTGAGCGAGCTGACGGAGGACGGCGGTGCGGAGACCGGGGGCGTGAGCGACTCCGGCGCCGCGCAGCTGGTGGTGGTCGACACCGCGCCCACCGGGCACGCCCTCCGCCTCCTCGAGCTGCCCGCGATCGCCCTCGAGTGGGACCACGCGCTGCTCGCGATCCTCCTCGAGTACCGCGAAGCGATCGGCCTGCCCGCCGGGCTCGCCGCCGAGCTGGTCGACCTGTCGAAACGGCTCAAGCGCCTGCGCACGCTCCTCTCCGACCCCGACCGGTGCGGCTTCGCCGTCGTCACCCGCGGCGGGGCGCTGCCGCTCTCCGAGACCCGGCGCCTGGTGGCGCGGCTCACCGGGACCGTGGAGGACGGCGGGCTCGGCGTCTCGGTACCGGCGGTGATCGTCAACGCGGTGCCGGAGGGTGACTGCTCCCGCTGCCGGCGGCGGGCGGCCGCGCTCTTCCAAACGGTCCACGAGCTGGCCGGGAGCCTGCGCCACGCGCCCGCTATACTGACCGCCCCCGCCGAGTACCCCCCGCCGCGCGGGCCGCGTGCGCTCGCGCGCTGGGCGACCCGATGGAGCCGGCCGGAGCCGGCCGGACGATCATGACCACCGCGACCGCCACCTATCTCTACTGCCTCGTGCGCCGGCCCGCTCCGCCGGATCTCGCGGCCGCGCCCGAGGGCGTGCCCGGCGCGTCGCGCTCCCGCGCGCTGCCGGTCGAGGACGGGCTCTGGCTGATCGCCGCGCAGGTGCCGCTGCCGGCCTACGGCGAGGAGGCGATCGCCGCCCGCATGGACGACCTCGACTGGCTCTCGGCCCGCGCCCTCGCCCACGAGCGGACGGTCGAGCACTTCGCCGGCGGGGCCGAGGACGCACCGGGCCTGTCGGAGCAGGCCCTCGTGCCGATGAAGCTCCTCACTCTCTTCGCCGACGAGGAGCGAGCGCTCGACCACGTGCGGAGCGGCCTGCCCCGGCTGCGCCCGATCCTCGACCGGGTGGCGGGGCGAGAGGAGTGGGGCGTGCGGGTGACCCACGACGCGAAGGCGGCGCGCGAGGCCGCCGCGGTCCCGGGCGGCGCGGCACCGGCCTCGGGCAAGGACTTCCTGCTGCGCAAGAAGAAGGTGCGCGACGCCTCGCGCCAGGCTCCCGAAGACGCCCGGCAGGCCGCCGCCGCGGTCTACGAAGATCTCGCCGCCCGCGCCGCCGCGTCGAGCCGGCGCGAGCCGGCGGCGGGCCACACGCTCCTGCTGGACGCCGCCTTCCTGGTCCCCCGGAACGAGCGCGAGGCGTTCGAGGCGGCGGTCGACGCCGCCGCCCGGCGCCTCGCCGACAGCCACTGCGAGCTGACGCTCACCGGCCCCTGGCCCCCCTACAACTTCTCCTCCGGCGGTGCGGTATGAGCGACCGCGACGACGGGTCGGACGACCGCCTCGGGCCGACCACCGCCGACGACCTGCTCGGCGGCGGTGGTCAATCGTCGCTCCTCGACGCGGTCGACGGCCTGCTCGAGCGGGGCGTGATGCTCGAAGGCGACCTGGTCCTCGGCCTCGCCGACGTCGACCTGGTCTACCTCCGCCTTTCGACCCTGCTCGCCGCCGCCGACCGCATCCTCCGGCCGGCGCCGCCGGGGACGAAGCCGCCGCGCGAGCTGCGCCCGGGGCCGCACCCGGAGCCGGAGCCCTCGGCCGAGCGCATCGAGAGCCGTCCCCCGGCGGACCCCGGGACGGCGAGCGTCGACGCACTGCGCGAGCGGCTGGAGGAGAGCCTTGGCGGCGAGCGGCGGAGCACCGGCACCGGCAATGTGGCGGAGTCGGCGGAGCCGGCGCGCCTCGGCACCCCGCCGCCGGAAGGCGGCCCGCCGGCAGCCGGCCTGCCGGCCGGGGGCGCCACCACGCCGCGCTGGAACGCCTCGCCCGACGACGTGGAGCGCTCCGTCGCGCGCCTGGTGCTCGCGCTGGTCGACTTCCTGCGCCAGCTCATGGAGCGCCAGGCGATCCGCCGCATGGAGCAGGGGACGCTGACCGAGGAGGAGGTCGAGCGGCTCGGGCAGGCGCTGATGCGCCTCGAAGAGACGGTCCACGACATGGCCCGCCGCTTCGGTCTCGACCCGAAAGACCTGAACCTCGACCTCGGCCCCCTCGGCAACCTCACCTGACCTACTGCGCCCCCGGGTCGGCCTCCAGGCCGTCGAGGCGCTCGGCCGCCTGGAGGAGCGAGGCGTCGCCGAACGGCGTGGCCGCGAAGCGCCGCACCGGGTAGGCGCGCGTCCGATGCGCCGTCTCGAGCACCGGCCCGAGGGCGTTCGGCATGCCGCCCGTGGTGGCGAGCGTGACGCTGTCGAGCACGAACGGCCCGGTGGCTCCCCGCTCCCGGAACATCAGACCGTAGAACGACAGCTCGATCCAGCGCCGCCCCGGCGCGAGCTCGGTCGCCGCCTGCGCCCAGCCGATCGGGTCGCCGTTCGGCCGCGCGAGCGTCCCCTCGAGGTGGAACCGGCCGGCGCGGGAGACGTCGACCTCGGCGAGGATCACCAGGTTGCCGTCGCGCACCTCGTCGCGGAAGGCACCGGTCAGGCGCGCCCACGGGTTCGAGTAGAGGAAGCCGGACGAGGTCGCCCGCGTCCCGCCCTCGGGCAGGCTGGCGAGCACCTCGACCAGGTAGCTCGCCGCGCGCTCCGGCACCGCCTCCGGGGCGAGCTCGTAGAGCGCCGTGTAGACGCCGTCGTCCGCCCGCTCGTCCGGAGCGACGCCGTCGTCGTGGTACACCACGTCGCCGAGCGCGGCACCGGAGGGCGCGATCACCCGGCCGGTGACGGCGGCGCCGCGCAGGGGGGAGCGGCCGGGCGCTTCGAGGGTGGCGTGCAGCACCACCGGCTCGGGCGAGACGAAGCTCGTCGCGGCGCTCCAGACGGTGAGCTCCGGCGCTTCGCCGCCGGCGCCGGCGAGCGAGTGGCGGGCGGGGATCCGGCCGGTGCGCACCGGATCGGGCCGGCCAGCCTCCACCGGACGCGACCACGCGGGGTAGCGCGCCGCGGCGCGGTAGTCGGCGGCGGCGGAGCGGGCGAGGGCGGAGGACGACTCCCCCGGCGCTCCGTCGGGCGGCTGGGCGAGAGCGGCGCCGGCGCCCAGGAGAGGCAGCGCCAGCAGGAGGGCGAGAGCGAGGACGAGCGTGCGATCGGTCGGAACGGTTCGAAGGTTCATGTCGCTCTCCTAGTAGAGGATGCTCACGAGCTGAGCCGAGGTCATGTTGCTCTGCACCGTGGTGTTCGGCGCGCAGGGCGAGCCGCTGCAGGTCCAGATGCCGTCCGGAATCGCCCGGCGGGTGTCCGAGTCGCTCGCGTCGCGGATGTCGCTGTGGTTCTCGTGCGCGCCGTCGAGGTTGAGGAAGCCGAACGCCTCCTGCTTGTACGCGTGGCCGCAGACGTTCGAGTTGTCGTAGCTCGCCGTCGCGCTGCCAGCGCAGGCGTACATCGAGGCGTACTGCACCACCCCGTCGTCCTCCCCCGTCAGGCAGGCGCTGGCGCCGAAGATCGCCTCGTAGCCGGCGGTCATGTAGACGTTCCGGGCCGGCGCGTTCGAGTAGGTCCGCACCTGCACCGCGTCGTCGCTGCGCAGCCAGTAGGTCGCGTCGTCGCAGCTCTGGATGAACGAGGCGATGAAGTTGCAGCCCCAGCTCGAGCCGCCGCAGACCGCGTCGGCGCCCTGCGAACCGCGGTGGGCGCCGGAGAGGGTGATCACCAGCCCGGTCCGCGCGGTCGCGGTCGAGTAGGGACCGTTCAGGTCGTGGTTCGGGTCGGAGGCGTCGTCGTTGCCGAGGATGAAGTCCATCACCGGACCGCCCATCGAGTGGGCGATCACCCAGAAGGTGCCGCCCTGCGACCAGGTGAGGGCGCAGCGGTTGCCGCCGCTGTCGGCGCCTCCGTTGGTGGCGTTCACGATCTCGTTCGCCACCTCGCCGGCGGTCTGCGGCTCCCAGTACGGCCGCGTGCCGTTGTAGCCGACGACGTAGTAGGAGGCCTGGAAGCTCTTGGTGGCGGTGCGGACGAAGTCGTTCGAGCCGTTGATCCAGTAGCTGCGGGCCGAGCTCCAGCTCGTGTAGGTGTTCGTGTTGGTCTGCTTGCCGTGCACGAAGATCAGGCACGGGTCCTGGGCGTGGGCCGCGGGGGCCCAGGCCAGAGTGAGGGCGAGCACGACGGCGGGCACGGCGGCCGCCATCGCGGTTCGCGGGACGAATCGACGCATGGGGGGAATCTCCTTCTCGCAGTCCGTGAATACATCAGTGCTTCACTGAAGGCAGAAGTGCGCGCGCGGCCGGAGCCGGGACGCTCAGAAGGCCCGTCCGCGCGCCCGGAAGGCGCCTTCCAGCGCCTCAAGGACCTCCGGATGCTCGGGCAGCCGCGCGAGGAGATCCGCCTGCGGCAGGCAGGTGGCGGCGAAGCGGCGGCGGCGCTCGGTCTCCGCCCGCCAGGCCCGCTCCGGGACCGGCGGCTCGGGCATCCGGCAGAGGACGCCCTGGCCGAGGAGGATCGTGTCGATCCCTTCGGGCCCCCAGAGCGGGTCGGGGTAGTCGAACCCGGCGCCGCCGTCCTGGTAGGCGAGCGGGCCGCCCGCCCGGAAGCGCTCCAGCAGCTCGCCGTGGGTGGAGACGTCGACCTCGTCGCGGCAGGCGCGCCAGAAGGGAGTGTCGAGCCGCCGGTTGAAGCGGAAGTGGAGCGCCAGGAAGAAGCGCACGTAGTCCCAGAAGTCGCCCACCTCCCGGTTCAGGCGCCGGTGGAGCGCGTCCCGGTCCTCCCCGGCGTTCCCCGCGGGCAGGTGACGCACGAGGAGGCCGATCTGCCGGATCAAGAGGTGGAGCGCGGTCGACTCGAGCGGCTCGACGAAGCCGTAGGCGTTGCCCAGCGCGACCACGTTGCCGCGCCAGAAGTGCCGCCGCCGCCCGGGCCGGAAGCGTAGCTCCCGGAGCCCCTCGGCCGCCCGGAGGCCGGGGTGGACCGCCGCCAGCTCCCGCGCCGCCCGCTCCGCGTCGGTGAACGCCGAGGAGTAGACCGACCCGACGTGGTCCGACTCCGGCTGCGGGATCGACCAGCTCCAGCCCGCTTCGAGGGTGCGGGCGCGGGTGAACGGCGGCATCGGCGCCCCGGGCGGGCGCGGCACCGAGCCGACGACGGCGCGGTCGGTGAACAGGCTCGCGCCGTAGTCGACGAACGGCGAGCGGAGTGCGTCGCCCATGAGGAGCGAGCGGAATCCGGAGCAGTCGACGTAGAGATCGAAGATGAACCGGCGCCCGCCGTCGCCGACCAGCGAGACCACCTCCGGACGATCGCCCGCCGCCGTCCGCTCGACGCCGGCGACGCGCGCCTCGACGATCTCGACCCCGCGCACCCGCGCCAGGCGCTCGAGGAAGGCCGCGAGGCGCCGGTTGTCGAGGTGGTAGGCGGTCTCGGTGCCGAAGTCGGCCGTCCAGCGCTCGGCGGAACCCTCCTCCGCTCTTACCGGCACCGCTCCGGCTTCCATCAGGATGGCGCGGAGCGAGCAGGCGTCGAGATCGCCGTCCCACGTCACCGCCTCGAGGGTGCCGAGCGGCCCGAACGGGTACGGGAAGCCGCTCCGCCCGTTCCGTTCGGTCCCCCAGTCGAACCGGATGCCGAGCTTGAAGGTCGGGCGCACGTCGCGGAAGAGCTCCTCGGCGCCGATCCCGAGGTCGGCGTGCAGGAACTGCGGCACGAGCGGGGTCGTCGCCTCGCCCACCCCGATCGGCGGCGTGTCGGGGTCGCGGATCAGCGTCACCCGCGCCTCCGGCCGGCGCGCGCGGATCGCGAGGGCGGCGAGGCAGCCGGCGGTACCGCCGCCGAGGATGCCGACGTGGAGCGGCTCGGGCGTGGGCTCGGTGCGGAGCGGGGCGCCTTCCGCAAGCTCCGCCCCCGGCGCGCAGATCGGGCAATCGGGCCGGCGCGGCACCGGCAGGGCCCGCTCGGCGCCCGTCGCGGAGAGGAGCGCGAGGCCGTTCTTCGTGAGGTCGGGGGCCGCCACCTCCCGCGCCACCCGCGCCGCCAACCGGCGCAGGAACGGCCGGTCGGGCGCGCGGCCGAGGAGGTCGTGGAGTCCGATCGTGCGGAGCGCCGAGCCGGCCGCGAGCGCCTCTCCCGCGCTCAGCCCGGCCGGGGCGAGCGCGGCGAGCAGCGAGCAGCCGAGGCAGGCGGTCCGGCGGTCGTTCCGCACGATCGGACCGATCCGTACGCCGTCCGGGTCGAAGGTGACGAAGAGCGGCGAGAGGCCGCGGCGCAGGCAGGCGCCCTGGAGCGCCAGGAGCCGGCCGTAGGAGGCACCCTCGAGCGCCACGACCCATCGGTCGGAGTCCGGGGAAAGGGGGTCCTGGCCCGGGGCGAGACCGCCGCCGAAGTCCTCCTCCGGCCGCACGCGCCGGACCGTGAGCTGCGCGCCGCTCGAGCGCCGGAGCTCCTCCGCCAGCGCCTCGCCG
>CAZLLV010000487.1:0-6779 GCA_964560325.1 uncultured Thermoanaerobaculia bacterium
ACCACGTCGCCCGCCCGCAGACAGGCGCGCAGGCGCTGCCCGAGCGTCACCAGCACCCGGTCGCCGACCAGGTGGCCGAGGCTGTCGTTGACCAGCTTGAAGCGGTCGACGTCGAGGAAGAGGACGGCGAACCCGAACTCCCCGCTCCGCTCGCGGCGGCGGAACGCGCGGCCCAGGATCTCCGAGAAGAGCGCCCGGTTCGGCAGCCCGGTGAGCCCGTCGTGGAGCGCCGCGTGGCGGAGCTGCTCCTCGGCCAGGCGCCGCTCGGTGACATCGGTGAGCGAACCGGCGAGGCGGGTCGGCCGGCCCTCGGCGTCGCGCACCGCCATCGCCCGCACCAGCATCCACGGGTAGGTGCCGTTCTTGTGCAGCACCCGGTGCTCGTGCTCCAGGTGCCCGTTGCGCCCCTCGAGGTGCGCGGCGAGCTCCGCGTCGAGCCCCGGCCGATCCTCGGCGTGGACCCGGCTCAGCCACTCGGAGAGCTGGTCCCCCAGCTCCCAGTCGTCGTAGCCGAGCATCTCCTTCCAGCGCGGCGAGAAGTAGACCCGGCCGCCGGCCACGTCCCAGTCCCAGAGCCCGGCCCCGGCGCCGCGGGCGGCGAGGGCGTAGCGCTCCTCGCTCGTCCGCAGGGCGTCCTCCGCCTCCTTGCGCACCGTGATGTCGCGGTAGATGCCGTAGATCGCCACCTGGCCGTCCTCGGTGACGATCGGCGCCCCGAGGATCGACACGTGGACCAGCCGCCCGTCCTTGCGCCGGCGCACCGTCTCGACGTTGACCGTCGAGCCGCCGGTGACCCGGGTCGAGAGGGCGCTCGCCTCGCTGCGCGCGTCGTCGGTCGCGATCAGGTCGTTGATCGGGCGGCCCTCCGCCTCCGCCGCCGAGTACTGGAACAGGCGCTCGAACTCCGGGTTGACGCGCAGCACCCGGTCCTGGTTGTCGAGAAGGACGACCGCTTCGGGAGCGCTGTCGAAGAGCTTCTCGAGATACGCCTTCTCGAGCCGCAGGTCGCGCTGCGAGCGCCGGCGCTCCTCGAGCGACCGACCGGCGAAGAGGACGGCGAGGAGAGCGAAGCCGCTCGCCCCGAGGCTCGCGCTCCCGAGTCCGAGGCGCAGGAGCACGTCGCCCAACGAGCCCCCGCCCGGCTCGACGAGCAACAACAGCGACTGGAGCCCTGCGAGGAGGACCGCGAGCGCGGTGAAGAAGCCGAGGCGCCGGTCGCCCACGCGACGCAGGAAGACGATGGAACCCGCCAGAGCGGCGGCATCCGCCAGCAGGGAGAGGACGACGAGGGCTGCCACGGGTGGACGGAGGTTACCACAAGAGAGTGCGTGGAATCGCGAAAATTATGAGATCTCGCAACCCGTCGAAAGCGCGGAAGGCGAGTGACTGAGGGATTCTCCCCGGCCTCCCTGAGGGAGAGCCCGGATCGACGGCGGGGCCGGGAGCCGGTAGCTTGGGGCGAGTACCGGAGGAAGCGATCCCCTCGAATCAGATACCCGGAGGAAGACCATGACGACCCGGAAGCCGAGCTCCGCCGCGCCGCTGGCCCTGGCGGGACTCCTCGTCGCCGCACTGCTCGCCCTGCCCCTCTCTCCCGCCCACGCCGCCGACCCCGCTTCGGGCACTCTCGACGACGGCGGCCCCGTCGCCTGGAGCGGCGGTCCGTACACCGTCGGCGTCCCGAACCAGCTCGGCTGCCTCGGCGCCGGCGATCCGACCTGCGACCCGTTCGACCTGACCGTCGCTCTCGACGAGGGCGAGCGCTTCGCCGTCGCCATCACCAGTGACACGGCCGGCGACGACTACGACCTCTACGTCTTCTACCCGGACGGAACCGAGGCCGCGCGGTCGGCGAACGCCGGCAGCGACGAGGCGGTGGTGATCGCCCACACCACGACCCACGGCACCGGTCCGTATCGCGTCAGCGTGCTGCCGTTCCAGGTGACGGCGGGATCGACCTACGACGGCGTGGCGATGCCGACCTCCGGCCACCCGATCGACGGCGACGACCTGACGACCTGCCTGGCACCGATCCCCGACGCGATCGGTCTGCCGCCGATTCTCGACCTCGGACAGACCGTCTCCCTCGACGTGGCGGTGCTGCTCGACGGCGTGGACGTCGGCCTCGCCAACCTGATCATGACCCGGGCCGCCGAGTCGTACGCCCCGCTCGGCGTCACCCTGACCGTCACCGAGTACCAGGAGGTCGACTTCACCGGCACCGAAGGGGCCGCGCTGATCCAGCAGGCGAAGGACTACTACGACGGGGAGCGACCCGCCGGCAGCGACCTGGTCTACGTGCTCTCCGACCAGGACCTGACGAACGGTGGCGACGCGGGCCTCGCGGGGCTCGCCGACTGCATCGGCGGCGTGCGCTTCGCCGACCGCGCCTTCGCCGTCGGCGAGGCGGTGGGGATCGAGGAGACGACGATCGGACCGTTCCGGCTCCTGGTCGACGCGCACCCCGAGATCGCGGCCCACGAGCTCGGTCACCTGATGGGCGCGCACCACCACTACGCCAACTGCATCGAGGGCCAGCTCCAGGGCGACGCGGACGACCTCTCGCCCTGCTCCCTCATGTTCAACTTCGTCGACCTCCAGTCGCTCAACTTCGCACTGGTCAACGTCGGCGTCGTTCGCGGTCACGCGGTGAAGTTCGCCTCGCCCTGAGCCACGCCCCCACGAAAGATCCCGCGATCGTCCGTGGGTGCGCCCCCGCCCGGGCCGACGCCCGGGCGGGGGCGGGGCGTTTCCGGTAGATCCTTGACATCCGAGGGCTCGATTTCTACACTGCGGCGAGCTCGTATTCTCGTCTTTCGTGTTCGACAGCTCGACCGCGGCCTTACCGTCTTGAGCTCTCTCGCCTTATCGATCTATCTCCTCCTCCTCTGCGACGTTCAGGTGGCGTTGGAGGACGAGACCGGACACAGGCACCCCCACGGGCCCGAAACCCTGACGGTCCAGGCTCGGGCACTCGATTTCCCCGAAGGCTCACCGCTCTTCGAGACGACCTGCCCGGTCGAAGGCTCCGATGCAAGCCGGGTCGCCCGCTGCCTCCTGCCGCCAGGTTCCTACGACCTGCGCCTCGAGGCCGCCGGCTTCGTGCCCCACTACGCCTGGAGCGCCCACCTGCCCCCCGCGGGCCTCACGGAGGTGTCCGACTACGCCTTGCGGCGAGGTGCGTGGCTGGTCGGTCAGATCGTGCGCGAAGACGGAGAGCCCGCCGAAGGTGCCGCGATCGTCCTGGAACCCTCGATCGCCGACGCCAACACACGCACGGCCCTGGCGGGCGAGCTCGAGACCTTCCGGCACCAGGGAGCCACCGAGGCGAGAGGGCATTTCCAGCTCGGAGGCCTGTCCGCCGGCGCCTACGACCTCCACGCCACCGTGCCCGATTTCGGGACCGCCCGGCGAGCACGGATCGTCGTCTCGGAGCCAGCAGAGCACCGGCTCGACGCGCCCTTGACAGTCCCCTACTTCCCTCGCGCGGAGCTCGAGGTGTCGCCACCCCAGGACGTGGGGGGCCATCCCTGGACGATCCGCCTGCTCGGGAACGGCATGCCTCATCAGGACGTCGAGGCGGACGGGGAAGGACGCGCCTTCTTCGACCTCCTGCCCTCCGGTGACTACTTCCTGGTCATCGAAGACGGGGCCGGGCACCGATGGATCGCCCGGAACCAGCGCTTCTCGCCGGAGACTCCAAGAGCCGAGGTGACGATCGAGGGCGTGCCCGTGGTGGGCACCGTCACTCTCGATGGAGAGCCGCTGGCAGCGGCTCTCCACTTCGGTGGCCGGACCGGCGCCGAATCGGTGCGTCTCGACTCGGGGCCGGACGGCGAGCTCGTCGGGCTCCTCCCACGACAGGGAGACTGGACTCTCGAAGTGCGGAGCGACTCGCCGACCGTGCGGTGGACCCGACACGGCTTCCCGGTGGAGGTCGATGCCGGCCTCGGTGCCGCCGAGCTGACCATCGACCTCCCGGCAACCTCAGTTTCGGGCCGCGTCACGGAGCCGAACGGGCGCCCCGTGTACGGCGCGGAAGTCCTGCTCAGCCCCACGTTCCCCGAGGGCCGCTTGATCCAGGTCTCGACCGACGAGGACGGCGCCTTCGAGGTCGCCGGACAGATGCTCGGGGAGTACCGGGTCAAGGCGATCGGCTCCGGGATGCGGTCGAGCCCGGTCGAGACGATCTCTCTCTCCGAGACGGAGCCGGACGCGTCCCTGGATCTCGTCCTCCACGAGAGCCGCGAGATCGCCGGACAGGTGGTCGGCGAGGGCGGCTCGCCGGTCCCGGGCGCGACGGTCTGGGGCCTCCAGCGGCTCGATGCTCCGTCCGGTGGAGCGATGTTCATCCCACAGGCGAACGCCAACGTCGAAGGACGTTTCCGGCTGACTCTGCCCCCGGGCGGCGCCTGGCAGGGCGTCGCCGTCCTGGCCCCCGGCCACGTCCTGGGGCTCGCGCTCCTGCCGCCGGAGGGAGAGTCCGGAGATTGGGTGATCCGCCTGGATTCGCAGGGCGGTGGCGAGCTCGCGCTCACCGGCCTCGAACGAGACGCCGGCCGGGTCTCCCCCGCCGCGACCTTGGACGGGGTGTGGCGTCTCGACTTCGGAGTCCTCAGCCGCTGGTCGAGGCACCAGGGCGCGCCGGCGGCACCGGACCACCTGACGGTCCCCAACGTACCCGCCGGCTCCTACCGGATCTGCATCCCGACCTCGTCACCACCCGAAGAGTGCCAGGGTGGTTTCCTGTCCGCCCACGGACGCCTCACGATCGATTTCCAGGAGTCAAAGCCATGAAGACGATTGTCCGAGTCACTCTGATAGGTCTCGTGCTCACACTGTGATGGTTTCGATGGTCTGCTGGGCGTGGTTTCCGCCGTGCAACGACGGTTACATCATCAAATAGGCTCCGGCATGACACTTAGACTCGCGGGCCGCACCGCCATTTGGGGCTTGTCGATCCTGCTCGCTGCCTGCCTGGCAGAAGTCGTCCAAGCAGACACGTTGATCCGTCTGGACATCGAATTCTCCTGGAAGAACGGAGTCGAAGAAGACTCGAGGACCGAGGAGACCCTTTGGATCGGGACCGACCGCGCCCGGTCGGACCTCGGCGCCGTCACTCACATGGTGAATACGACGAGCGGCGAGTTCTTCCATATCGACCGCGACGACCGGACCTACTACTCGATGCCGTCACCCTACTCCCCCTTCGAGATGATTCCCGAGGCCTTCCACGATCAGGCTCGGGCGCAGCTCGCCATGCTCGCACCCCGGACCTTGCACGTCGAAGAGACCGGCGAGACCGACCGGATCGCGGGCTACGAGGTGCGACGTGTACGGATCGAAGCCGGTGGCCCAGACGAGCCGTTCACCGCCCGCATGGACCTCTGGGTGAGCGGGGAGCTGTGGAAGGAGCTCGAAGGGACCGCTTACTGGGCCCTGGAGCGGGATCGACTCCGGGAGAATCAACGCTCCGCCTGGCTGGTCGACGTCCTGGCCGGCCTCGAGGCCGTCATCCTGAAGAGCGAGAGCTGGATCGAAGGACGGGGCGGGAGAAACCGATCGGAGTACGTACGTGTCACCACGACGATCGAGAAGGACGTGGAGGTGCCGGACGAGCAGTATCGGGTTCCCGAGGGTTACCAGAAGCTGGAAGCCGGGCTACGGAGCGGTGGGTGACCGAGTCTCGTCGACGACGCCGGCTCGCAGCGCCATGGCATCCGTGACGGCGCTGCCGTCCTTGGTGTTGTTGAAGTAGGCGTAGACGTCGATCCCGCGCGCGAGCCAGCGGCCGATCCGCTCGGCCTCGGCCTCGAGGCGCGGCTCGCCGTAGGGGCCGGCGTAGTCGTCGCCGTGGAAGCGGAGGTAGGTCCAGCCGGCGGTGAGGACCTCGGCCTCCTCTCCTGCCGAGCCGCCGGGCAGGTCGTGGCGGACGAGCGCCGCTCCGTGCTTCCGGAGCACCGAGTAGACCTCCTCGCACAGCCAGCTCGGCTCCCTTGCCTCGACCGCCCAGCGGTGGCGCTTCGGCGCGATGCGCAGGAAGGTGTCGAGCCGGTCCGCATCGGCGGGCCAGCGGGGCGGAAGCTGTACGAGGAACGGCCCGAGCCGATCCCCCAGCCGCTCGGCCCGCGCCACCAGCTCCGCGAGCGCCGCCTCCGGTCGCCGGAGACGACGCCGGTGGGTGATGTCACGGTGCACCTTGATCGCGTAGAGAAACCCCTCCGGCGCCCGGTCCCGCCAGCCGTCGAAGGTGCTCTCGGCCGGAACGCCGTAGAAGGTGTTGTTCACCTCGACGGTGTCGAACATCTCCGCGTAGCAGCCGAACCACCGTGCCGGCGGCGCACCCTCCGGGTAGTGCCGCCCACACCACTCGGGGTAGTGGTAGCCCGAGGTTCCGATCCGCAGGCGGCCCGATCCGTTCGCTCCGTTCATCGGTGCGATCGTACGTCGTCGAGCCGTACGAAGCACCGGGAACCCTTCTTGCAGTACCCCCTCCTCGCAGTCGCCGGCCGCGGCCCCTCGTGGGCCGGTCGCATCACGAAGCTCATCGACGAGGAGAGCCCGGACGATGCCGTACGAGGACCCACCGCTCCAGAGACGCTCGAACGATTCCGAGACCTCCGCCCCGGACGACCCGGCCGTCACGCCGGCCGGCGGCCGGGTGAGCCGCCGGCGGCGCGAGGCGTGGACCACGCGGGCACGCGAAGGGGCGCGCAAGGGACGGGCCGCCTGGCACCGGTCCTCGACCCTCCACCGCTGGGCGGTCGCGGTGCTGGTGC
>CAZLLV010000488.1:0-10417 GCA_964560325.1 uncultured Thermoanaerobaculia bacterium
ATTCCAGGCCCGAGACGACCGTCTCGGGCCTGTTCGTTTCGAGGCCGGCGAGCGCCGCGCCCTGGAGGCGATCTCGCCAGGGCGCGAGGAGCGCCGGCAGGGCGCCGAGATCCGCCACCGGGTGGACGCGGACCGTGCGCAGGCCGGGGCTCGGCCGGAAGGCCGGGTCGGGGTCGACGACGACGGTGCCGTCGGCGAGCCGGTCGCCGATCTTCCAGGTGGCGAGCCCGCGGATCTCGGCCAGAGCGCGGAGCTGGCGGACGGCACCCTGGGCCGACGGATCGGCGGGATCGGCCGGGTCGGCCCGGAAGGGCGGCCAGCGGCGGGCGAGGTCCCGTAGGGCCGCCGCGAGCGCCTCGGCGACCGCCCGCGCCCGGGTCTCGTCCCCCTCTGCGTAGACGGCGGCCACCGACAGGCACCCCCGCTGGTCGAAGAGGGCCACGTCGCGCGCCAGCCCCGGCGCCACGTCGGCCGGATCGGCGCTGGCGCCGACCACCGCCAGGCTCGTCCGCGGGCCGTACGGTACGAAGCGGGCGTCCGGGCTCGCCGCCCGAGTCCGCCGGTCCATGCTCGCCACCGCCTCCTCGTCGCCGTAGGCGAGCACCACCCCGACCCGCGCGAGGAGCGGTGCTTCCCGCGCCTCGTCGCCCCCGGGCCAGATCGACGCCGCCACCGCGTCGCCGAGCGCCGGAAGCCGGTCCGTCAGGGCGCGCACGAAGGCGGCGGTGAAGACCGGCTCGGCGCTGGGAGCCTTGAGCAGCACCGGCCGGCGGGCGGCGAGCGCCGGCAGCAGCGGCTGGACGGCGAGCGCCGGGAGGTTCGAGGCCAGGACGACCAGGGCGAAGCCCTCGGCCGCGGCGGTCCGGTCGGGAGTCCGCGCGTCACGGAGCGCCGCGGCCTGCGCGAACAGACGCTCCGCCGACTCCCCCCGCACGCCCCCGAGCACCGCCTCGAGCCCCGCCGCCAGCCCCTCCGGCGACAGCCGCGTCGAGCGCACGAGGTCATTCTCGATCGCCCGCCGCTCGCGCGAGCCGGGATCGAGGAAGGCGGCGACCGTCGCCTGCCACGCGCCGAGGATCTCCCGGTCCGAGAGCGTAGCGAGCGCCGCCGCCCCCGCCCCGTTCAGCCGTTCGGCGGTATGGGCGAGCTCGCCGGGAGAGGGCGCCGGGTCGTTCATCCGCCGCCCGCCATCTCCTCGGCGGTGAGCGAGCAGCCGCGCAGCTCGGTGCCGGCGGCGCGGCCGAGGAGGCGGAGGCCGCCGCCGTCGATCGACCCCAAGTCCTCGGTCATCACGTGGACCGCCGACGAGAGGTTGGCGAGGTCGAAGATCGTGACCAGGCCGGGGCGGCCGGGCGGGGCTTCCTCCAGCGTCTCCGGGTCGAGCACCCGCACCCGCACCCAGGGGGGAGCCACGAAGAGGTCGGGATCGCCGCCGGCCCCGCTCTCGGCCCTTATCTCGATCAGGACGTCCGTGTAGAGCTGGCTGGTCAGCTCGGTCATGCCGTACTCGCGCACCACCCGCCCGAGCGGCACGCCGAGCCGCTCCTCGATCGACGCGAGGAGGGCCGGGCGCGACAGCTCGCGGCTGCGCCCCTTGAAGCCGCCGGTCTCGAACAGCACGCTCCCCGCCGGCAGCCGGAACGCGATCTCCTCCTGGGCGAGCGCGTCGAGCCAGGTGGCGAGGGCGAAGGCGGTGGCGAGCACCAGCGCCGGCTTCCTGTCGCGCTCGACCCGCCGGCACCACGCGGCCGCGGCCCCGGTGTCGAGACCGCCGGTTCCGAAGGCGTAGGTGGAGGGATCCTCGCCCCATTCAGCGATCGCGTGGTCGATCATGAAGGAGAGGCTCGAGTCCGGCGCCTCCTCCCGCCGCGGGATCAGCGACAGCATCGGCACCCGCCGCCCCGGGTTCCGGTCGGGCAGGCAGAAGCGCGGAAAGGAGGCGTCGATCACCGTCCGGTAGAGCCCCGGGAACGGGTGCCGGTGGACGCTCCGCGCGCCCTCGCCGCCCGTGGTGCCGCTCGACCGGAAGATCTCGACCTCGCCGCCTTCGCCGTTCCCGCCGCCTTCGCCCGCCTCGAAGATCCCGCGCGGGAAGAGGTCGAGGCTCTTGTAGGCGAGCGCCGGCACCGGCGGCACGTCGCGCCAGCTCCGCACGTCCTCGGGCGCCACGCCGCGCGCCTCGGCGAGCGCCCGCACCGGCGCGACCCGCGCGTGCTGGAACGCGAAGGCCCGCCGCGCCAGCTCGTCGAATCGGAGCGCGGGATCGCCGCCCCGGCCGGTGCCCGAGACGAAGCGGGCGACGCGGTCGAGGAGCTGTTCGGTGTCGGGATCGATCATCGTGCGCGCCGGTGCCGAATGGTAGGATACTGGCCGAACTTCCGTCCCGATCAGGAGCCGCCGCGCATCCCCCGCGGCCCCGACCGATGTCGTCCTCCTCGTCCCACCTCACCCTGCGCGTCCTCGCGCTGGTGGTGCTCGTCGCCGTCGTGGCGGCGGGCGTCGTCGCCGCCTGGGCCGAGTGGCGCCTGCGCTCCGCGGTGCCCGGCGCCGGCACCGGCGATCTGGACGCCGCCGTGCGCGCCCAGTCGCGGGCCGACGACCAGCGCCTGGACGAGCTGACCCTGATCGCCGAGCGCCTCGCCCGGCGGGCCGACCTGCCCCTGGACGGATCCGGCGGGGCCGGCGAGCAGGACGCCGCGAGCCGCCTGCGCGAGCTGATCGGCGCGCTCGAGGACGTGCTCGACGAGCGGCAGCTCGAGCTGATCGTCCTCCGGGGCGGCGGCGAGATGGCGCTGCGGGTCGGCGCCCCGGCGGACGCGGCGCGGGAGATGGCGGTTTCGGCGCTGATCGATCGGGCGCTCGACGAGGGCAGGGCGAACGGCGTCTGGAGCTTCGGCGGCCGCCTGTACCGGGTCGCCGCCGAGCGGGTCGAGGTGGACGGCGAGACGCTCGGGGCGCTCGCGGTCGCCGACCTGGTCGGGCGCGCGGCGGCGATCGAGGCGCGGGCGGTGAGCCGCGCCGAGGCGGTCTACCTGCTCGATCGCGAGGACAGGGAAAGAGCGGAGGTGGTCGCCTCCACCCTCGACCAGGAGGCGGGCGAGTCGCTGCTCGCGGCGCTCGAGGACGCCGGCGCCCTGGCCGAGGCTCGTGCCGGCGGACGCCCCGACCCGGTCGACGTGCGGCTCGGCGGCACCGCCTACCGGGCGACCGCGGCACGGCTCGACGCGGGAGCCGGCGACGCCTCGGCGGTCCGCGCCACCCTGGTCGAGACCGGTGCCGGTGCGGGGCAGCTCCGCATGGTCCAGGCGGCGGCCGTCGCCGGCGGCCTCGGCGCGCTCCTGCTCGGCCTCCTCGGCGCTCCGCTCGTCACCCGCGGGTCGGGTGCGCAGTCGAGGGAGGTGGAGGCCGCGGCGCGCGCGGCGCGCGCGGGCGACCTGGCCGGCGCCGCGCGCCACGGGGTGCCCGAGCCGCTCTCGCTCTTCTTCCAGGAGGCGGCGGAGAAGCGGGCGCTGGAGGCGGTGGTCGCCTCCCTCGGGCGGTTCGACGGCGGTGAGGGCGAGGCCAACGCGCCCGAGGCCGACTCGGAGGCCGGCCGTCACCGGGGAGCGGTGCTCGCGATCGAGATGCCGCGCTACGCGCGCATCCCGTCGGATCAGGACCCGCGCGAGGTCGCCGAGCGGCTCGGCCGCGACCTGGTGCGGGTGCGGAGGGCGGCCGGTGCGCGCGACGGCCGGCTCGAATCGTCGCTCGGGCACCGGGCGCTCGCGGTCTTCGAGGGCGAGCGGGCGGGGGCGCGGGCGATCGGCGCCGCGGCCGAGGCGATGAAGGCGCTCTCGACGCCGGAGAACGCCTTCGACGAGCCGGTTCCGCCGGCGGTCGCGATCGCCACCGGCTCCTTCGTCGCCGGCGGGCCGGAGGGTGGCCGGATCGTCGCCGGCCTGCCGGTCCAGCAGGCGGAGAGCCTGCTGCGCGAGGCGTCCTCGGGCGACCTGATCGTCGCCAAGCAGGCGTTCCGGGAGCTCGAAGGGGAGCTCGCCGCGGCCGGCGTGGAGGTGGCGGCGCAGCGCGGGCTCCTCACCCCGCAGCCGGTCTACCTGCTCGACGCCGAGAAGGCGGCGCGGGCCGCGTCGGCGGTGGGGAGCGCGGAGGGGGCCGAGGCGGCGGCGGGCCTCTCCGGCCTGGCGCCGGGGGTGGTGTTGGCCGAGCGCTTCACCCTGCTCGAGCGCCGGTCCGCCACGCCCGCCTGGGTGCGTTACCTGGCCCAGGACGGCGAGTCGGACGCGCGGGTGACGGTCCGGGCGCTCCGCCCCGGCACGGTCCCCGACCTCGACCTGTTCGACGCCTTCGACGGTCCGCTCCAGGCGGTCCAGCGGGCGGTCGATCCGGCGGTCGAGCGGGTGCTCGCGGCCGGCGAGAGCGACGGCGTGCCGTTCCTGGCTGCCGAGCGGGTCGAGGGGCCGACGCTCGCGGCGCTGATCGCAGGCCTTCTGGCCGAGCGCCGGCCGCTCGGGGTTCCCGCCGCCCTGCGCATCGCGCGCGGCCTCGCCGCCGGGCTGGCCGCCGTCCACGGCGCGCGGGCCGCTCACGGGGCGCTCCGGCCGGCGGCGGTGGCGCTCGACCCGCGCGGCCACGTCCGGATCACCGAGCTGGGGCTCGCCCTGGCGCTGCCTTCGCTCGGCATCGACCCGTCGGTCGACCGCGCCCTCGGGCCGGACCGCTACCAGGCTCCCGAGCGGCTGGCGGGCGGCGAGCCGACGCCGCAGGCCGACGTCTACGCTGCCGGGGCGATCCTCGCCGAGCTCTTCTCCGGCCGCGAGCTATCGGGCGAGGGCACGCTGCCGGACGCCACCGAGCTGCCCGACGGCCTTCACGAGATCCTCGCCCGCTGCCTCGCCCACGACCCCGACGCCCGCTACCCCGACGGCACCGCCCTTTCGGAGGCGCTGGAGCCCATCCGCGCCGAGTTCGTCGCCCCCTAAAAAAATCGCCCCGCCGGGGCTGCCGGCGGGGCCGAAGGAGGGAGGAAGGAGAGAGTCTCGTTTCGAAGCGTCTTGCCTCGTCTCTCACCCTTCTATACGGACCGGCCGAGAAAAATGTTTAGGCGCCATACGGATCAGCGGCGAAGCGCCCCGAAGAACTCCTCCGCCGCCTCCACCGGATCGGCCGACAGCGCCTCTGCCCCCTCCTCCGGCAGCCAGTCCTCGGGCAGGTGCTTGCGGTACGGGTTCTCGAGGAAGCGCCGGTCGAAGAGCGCGATCACTCCCTGATCCCGGTCGGAGCGGATCAGCCGCCCCGCCGCCTGCACCACCCGCGTCATCCCCGGCACCACGAAGGCGTACTCGAAGCCGCGGTCGAAGCGCTCGTCGTAGTAGCGCGACAGGAGCTGCTGCTCGAGGGTGAGCGCCGGCAGGCACGGGCCGACCACTGCCACCCCGCGCAGCATCTCGCCCGGGTAGTCGACCCCCTCGGCGAACACCCCGCCGGCGACCGCCAGCAGCAGCACGTCGCCCAGGAACGCCGTGCGCAGCGTCTCCAGCACGTCCTCGCGCTCCCGGTCGCCGGAGGCGCGGCGCTGGACGATCACCCGCTTGGCCGACGAGCGCAGGTGCCCGGCGACCTCCGCCAGGAAGGTGTAGCTCGGGAAGAGCGCCAGGCAGTTGCCCGGCACCGAGTCGGCGAACTCCGCCAGCCGGTGGGCGATCCGCGGGTAGTACGCCGGGCGCTCCCGGTAGGTGGTGGCGACCGAAGCGTCGATCACCACCCGCCGGTTCTCGACCGGGAACGGGTTGGGGACGGTCAGCGTCGCGGTGCGCTCCGGGGCGAAGCCGAGCAGGTCGCGGTAGAACTCGGGCGGCGAAAGCGTCGCCGACAGACCGATCGTCGCGTGCGTGCGGTTGATCACCGCGCCCAGGAAGCGGCTCGGGTCCTTGCACAAGATCTTGATCCGCGAGTCGTCGCCCACCCGCTCGACCAGGTGGCTGAAGGCGTGGTCGGAGACGACCAGGGCGTTCAAGAAGCGGAGGAAGCCGAAGTAGAGCTCCACGAACTCGTCGTCCGCGCGGTGGGTCTTGGTCTCGCGCTGGTGCTCCAGGTAGTCGACGAACGCCGCGTCGAGCTTCGGGCGCAGGTGCCAGAGCGCGTCCTCCGGCAGCGTGGTCTCGGCGGCGCGCTCGCGAAACGACGAGCCGGTGCGGGCGTGGGCGTCCGCCGGCTCGATCACGTCCGCGACCGCCGTCTCCACCACCCGCGCGAGCTCGTCGCAGAGGCCGGCGATCCGGCGGTGGATCGCCTCTCCCTGCCGCCCCGTCGCCTCGCCCGCCCGGCGGATCGCCTCCGCCGACAGCTCCGGGCTGTAGTACCCGCGGCCCCGGTCGACCAGGTTGTGGATCTCGTCGACCACCAGCACCATGTCGGAGAGGTCGGCGTCGGCGGCGAAGTCGGAGAGCGAGACGTACGGATCTAAGGCGTAGTTGTAGTCGCAGACGGTGACCTGCACCCGGCCGGAGAGCTCCAGGCTGACCTCGAACGGGCAGACCTCCGCCTCGCGCGCGGCGTCGAAGACCGCGTCCGGGTCGAGGTACTCGTGGTTCGCGACCAGCCGCTCGAGCACCCGCGAGCCCTGGAGCTTCGCCTGGTAGTCCCGGGCGTACGGGCAGTACTCCTCGTGGCAGAGCACCTGGCCGTTGGCGCACATCTTCGCCTTCGCCCGCAGGCGCAGGGACCGGAACGCCGACTCCTGGTTGAGCAGCCCGAGCACCTGGGTCGCCATCTCCTGCTGGAGGGTCTTGGCGGTCAGCACGAAGAGGCGCTTGTCGTTCGCCAGGCAGTAGCGCAGGGCGGGGTAGAGGCTGGCGACCGTCTTGCCGATGCCGGTCGTGGCCTGGAGGAGGAGGTGCTCGCCCTGCGCGAGCGCGGTCTCGACGCCGTCGAGGATGAGGGTCTGGCCGGGGCGGGTGTCGGGGTAGGGAAAGGTGAGGCGCTCGGAGGCCTCGCGCCGCTTCTCGGCCTCGATCCGCGCCCGGACGTAGACGGCGATCAGGGCGTTGAGGCGCTTCTTGACTTCGGACTCGATGGCGTCGAGGTCGACCGCGACCGCTTCGCGCTCGACCTGGTCGGAGCCGATCTCGATCAACGCCAGTTCTGCCTTGATTTCCCCCGCCCTCCCACCTCTGCCTCCGCCGTCTCCACCGGTGGCTGCCGCTCGCCCTCCTCTGCCTTCGCCGTCTTCGTTCGTGGGCTCCTCGCGCACCTCCGGTTCGCCCGGCACCGGCCCGATCGGTTCCTCGCCGACCGTGCCCGAGCGGGCGAGCATCCAGGCGTAGAGGCGGGCCTGGCGGTGGTAGAGCTCGCGCACCGGCTGGGAGAGGGTGCCGCCGCGGCGGACCGATTTGATCTCTTCGACCACGCGGGCGCCGTCGGGGTCGCGGCGCAGGCCGTCGAGGCGGCCGGAGATGGAGACGCGCCAGCCGCGGTGGGAGAGCTCGTGGCGGAGCCAGACTTCGCGGCGGTAGGTCGGGTCGGCGGCGAGGGCCTCTTCTTGGTAGCGGCTGTGGATCGCCTGTCCGAGCCAGAGCCGTTCGTAGCCGCCCCGGTTGGCGAAGCCGATGCTGCTCGCCGACTGGCGGTCGAGGAGGTCGGCGACCGAGAGGTCGAGGGTCAGGGCGTCGGGGTCGAAGCGGGCGGGCATGCTCGGGGAACTATACGTGGTGGCGGGAGTGCGTGAGGTGGCGGCGGAGGTGGATGGTGCGGGGTTGCACGGCGGGAGGGAGGCCGGGGGGCACCCGGTCCGGGGGACGGCGGGCGCGGGTGGGCTCCGCGGACGTATGGCGCCCGCCTCGGCACGGTCCGCGCTCGGTCGGAGTGCACTCCCGATGCTCGTGGCTCGCGCGGCCCGAGACGCCCCCGGTCCGGGTGCCCCCCGCCCTCCCTCGGTTCGGTGGTGGCCCGGACGGTGGGGCGTAGGTGCGGGGTTTGCACCGGGATCGGCAGGTCGAAAGGAGGGTGGCGATGAAGAGGTCTGACTACGGATGGATCGCACTGACGGTCGCTCTTGCCATGGGGTCGACGTTCGGGGCGTGTAGCGGCTCGAAGCCAGAGGAGGGGGCGGCACCGAGCACCACGTCCGCGGAGAGTCGGGAGAGCCCGGTCGCTTCGCCGCGGGAGGACGTCTCGGAGTCGCCGGAAGAGAGCTTGCGGGGGGCGGCGCGGTCGGTGGCGGGGGCTCTGCGGGATCGGGATTTCGAGGCGTTGGCTTCGTGGGTGGGGGCGGAGGGGGTTCGGTTTTCGCCGTACTCGTACGTGGAGCCGGAGGCGCACGTGACGCTGTCGGCCGAGGAGCTGCGGGCGGTGGGGGAGGGGGCGGCGGGGGTGCGGACGTGGGGTTTCCACGATGGGAGCGGGGAGCCGATCGAGATGACGGTTCCGGAGTACTTCGACCGCTTCGTCTACGACGTGCCCTACCTCGAGGAGGGGGAGCTGGCGGTCGACGAGCGCCAGGGGACCGGGAGCTCGCTCGACAACGCCGAGGACGTCTATCCGGATGGACGGATCGTCGAGTACCACGTCCCGGGGCGCGACCCACGGTACGGCGGCATGGACTGGCGGAGCCTGCGGCTGGTATTCGAAGAGGGAGACGACGGCCGGTGGCGGCTGGTCGGTGTCATTCACGACGAGTGGACGATCTGAGGCGCCCAGGCAGGCCATGGAGGGCCGTCCTCGCTCGGCCCTCCCTGCCGACGTACCAGCCCGTACGCCTCGGTCGGGCCTCGCTTGCGGGTGGCCCTCCCTGACCTACCTGGACACCTCAGATGCCGGGTGCGCTGGGATCGGTAGACTCCGGCGTATGGTCCGTCAACTCGCGCGTCTCCTCCCGCTCGTCCTCGTCCTGATCGCCGTCCCCGCCGCCGCGCAGCCGGCGCCGGCGCCTCCGCTCGCCGCGGGGGAGCTCCCGCCCCACTTCCAGGCGCTGCCTCCCGAGCTGCCCTGGGAGGGATCGAGCGTCGAGCTGCTGCTGCCCGCCGACCACGAGTGGGCGACGCCGTTCGAGGTGGGTGGGGCGGTCGACTCCCCCTCTTACGACGAGACGGTCGCCTGGCTCGAGCGGTTGGTGGCGGCCTCTCCGAAGCTGCGCATGACCTCGCTCGGGAAGAGCCCGGAGGGGCGCGACCTCTGGATGGTGATCGCTTCGGCCGAGGGGGCGGCGACGCCGGAGGCGCTGGCCGCGAACGGCCGCCCGACCGTGCTCGCCCAGGCCGGCATCCACTCGGGCGAGATCGACGGCAAGGACGCCGGCATGATGCTGCTCCGGGACATGACGGTCCTCGGCACTCGGTCCGAGTTGCTGGAGCGCGCCAACCTCCTCTTCGTGCCGATCTTCAGCGTCGACGCCCACGAGCGCCGCTCGCCCTACGGGCGGATCAACCAGCGCGGGCCGCTCACGCCCGGCTGGCGCACGACGGCGCGTAACCTCAACCTGAACCGGGACTACGCCAAGGCGGACACGGTCGAGATGCGCCACCTGCTCGCCGCGCTCGAGGCCTGGCGCCCCGACCTCTACCTCGACCTCCACGTCACCGACGGCGCCGACTACCAGTACGACGTCACCTTCGGCTGGAACCGCCCGCCGGCCGCCTGGTCGCCGGCGATCGGCGGCTGGCTCGACTCCGCCTACCGGCCGGCGGTCTCCGAGGCGCTGCGGGCGGGCGGGCACGTTCCGGGGCGGCTCGTCTTCACCATCGACGACCTCGACTGGAAGAAGGGGATCGCCCGCTTCACCGCCGGGCCGCGCTTCTCGAACGGCTACGGCGACGCGCGCCACCTGCCGACCGTGCTGGTCGAGAACCACTCGCTCGATCCGTACCGGCAGCGGGTGCTCGGCACCTACCTGCTGGTGGCCGAGAGCCTGCGCCTGCTCGGCGAGCGCGGCGGCGAGCTGCGGGCGGCGGTGGCGGCCGACCGCGCGCGCCACCCGGAGGAGGTGCCGCTCGACTTCCGGATGGCCCAGGACGCGCCGCCGCCGACCGAGGAGTTCCTGGGGGTCGGCCAGCGGGTCGAGCCGTCCGCGCTCTCCGGCGGCTCGCGGCCGATCTGGACCGGCGAGCCGGAGACGGCGGTGGTGCCGATCTACGAGGCGACCGAGCCGGCGGCGACCGTCCGCCGCCCCGCCGCCTACTGGATCGCCCCGTCGTGGCGCGACGTGATCGACCGCCTGCGCTTCCACGGCATCGCGATGGAGACGAACGGCGAGGCGCGCGAGGTCGAGGTCGAGATGTACCGGCTGGCCGACGCGGAGATCGCGGACGACGTGTTCGAGGGGCACGTCCGCGCGACCGCCACACCGGTGCCCGAGCGGCGGCGCGAGCTCTACCCGCCGGGCTCGGTCCGGGTGCCGACCGACCAGCCGCTCGGCGACCTGGCG
>CAZLLV010000489.1:0-5361 GCA_964560325.1 uncultured Thermoanaerobaculia bacterium
CCGCCCGCGAAGGTCCTGCCGATTAGCGGTTCGACGCCGACTGTCTCGAAAAACGAGGAGGTTACCCGGTAACCTACCACCCGCTCCGGCTCCTCCCCCACCATGACGTTCGAGTCCCAGGACTGGAAAGCCGCCATGCTCTGGAACGAGCTGTTCTGCTTCCGCCAGTCGACGAAGTTGGGATAGGAGACGGAGATCTGGAGGTCGTCCTGGACCTCGTTGAGGAGCACCAGCCGATCGCTCCGGGGGAACGGCAGGGGCTCTAGGAGCACGCCATCGATGATGCTGAACACAGCGGTCGCGGCTCCCAGCCCCAGCGCCAGGGTCACCACCACGGTGGCGAGGAAGCCGGGGCGTCTGAACAGCGAGCGGATCGACAGGGCCAGCGGATTCATAGGGCTCCTCCAGTCGCGAACCGTTTCGATACCCGCTCCGGACACCCGGGGCGTCCCCGAGGATGCCCGGCGTCGGGCGATATGTGCTTGCGTGAACTCATTACACCACAGACTACGAGACCTCGCCCGCGAGAGATTCGGCCGCTTCCTCCGATGGCGCCCCCGCGGCGTCCTCGATTTCGCCATACACCATTTTCACGAGCCGGTCGCCGGTGTCGTAGTACCGGTCGTCGTGGCTGATCACGATCACCGTCTTACCGCGTCGCTTCAGCTCCGGGAGGATCTCCAGGTAGAAGACGTCGCGGAAGGTCGGGTCCTGATCGGCCGCCCACTCGTCGAAGACGTAGATCGGGCGGTCTTCCATATAGGCGGTGAGGAGCGCCAGACGCTTGCGCTGGCCCTGGGAAAGGTCGACGGTGGAGAACCTGCCGTCCTCGACCGCGACCTTGTCGTCGATCTGGAGCTCCGCCAGGTACCGGCGGGCCCGCTCGTCCAGGTCGGGCGATTCCAGGCCGAGCAGGCTCTCGAACAGGAAGTTGTCCGAGAAGACCATGGTGAAGTGCTGGCGGTACGACTCCCGGTTCTCGTCGGTCACCGGCAGGCCGTCGATCAGGATCTCGCCGGCGTGTGGGTGGTAGAGGCCGACGATCACCTTCGCCAAGGTGGTCTTGCCCGACCCGTTGCCGCCCGTCAGGAAGACGATCTCGCCGGGCTCGAACGCCAGGTCGATCGGCCCGATCCCGAACCGCTCGTCCTCGTTCGCCGGCTGATACTCGTAGGTCACGCCTCGCAGCTCCAGGCGACTCCAGGCGCCCACGGGCTCGGGCTCCCGGTCGATCGGCTCGGCGCCGTAGCGCTCCAGGTCGAGCCCCATCTCCTCGACCCGCCGCAACGCCACCTCGGCCTGTGACAGGCCGGGGAGGGCGTTCATCATCACCTGGAGCGGCGTCATCAGGTAGAGCAGGACCAGCGTGTAGCCGCGCAGAGTCTCCGCTTCGGGGTTTCGGAAGAACGGCAGCAGCGGCAGGCCGAAGATCACCAGGCCGATGGTCACGAAGACCAGGAGCTGGCCCCAGCTCGAGGCGACGGTGTAGATGGTCTGGCCGCGAATCTGGTGCCGCCGGAAGGCGGTAGCGGTCTTCTCCAGGGCTTCGTCGACGAAGGCGCGCCGGCGCCGGTGGTGGAGCTTCAGCTCCTTGCTACCCTCGGTCAGGGCGCGGAAGTGGTCGAACAGGCGGTCTCGGACCTGGCGGGCCTTGCGGAAGGCCAGCATCGCCCGCGCCGCCGGGAGCTGATAGCTGACGATGCCGATGACGATGAAGACGATCACTACGAGCAGCACCTGCCAGTTCAGCCAACCGAGATAGGCGAGGCCGCCGATCAAGATCGCCAGGTTGATGCACAGGATCGGCACCACAGTGACCAGAGAGGTGATGTTCGGGATGTCGCCGGTCAGGGTCGCCATCAGCTTGGGGGCGCCCAGCTCCTCGATGCGGGCCAGCGGCACCGCCAGAATCTTGCGGCTGATCTGCATCCGCAGGTCGAAGATGGTGCCCTGCCCCAGGTAGGTGACGGTCAGCTCGGACACCACCCGCGCCAGGGGCACGAGGAAGCAGAGGCCGACGAAGCCCCACAGGACGCCTCGGCTCGGGTAGGCCGTGTCGGCCAGCGCCGTGTTGATCAGCGCCAGCAGACCGGTGCTGCTCGCGCCGGAGACGATCCCCGCGACCACCGCGAGGACGAGGGTTGCCTTGGAGTAGCTCAACAGGAAACGAAAGATCTTCACGATCGACCGCCTTGCATGGTCTGTGTTGGGATGGTTGCGAGAACTAGGTTCAGCTCGTGGGCGAGCTGGCCGACGTAGGGGCGGCTGAACAGCTCCAGGTGCGAGCCGGGCACGGTGACGACCTGGACGGGCCGTGCGTGGTGGCGGCCCCATCCCATGGCCGGGTCCTCCGCCACGATGCGGGCGACCTCGGGAGGCCGGTCGGGATCCTGCTCCTCGCAGCGGAAGAGAACGGTGTTGCCGTGGAATACGCCTTCTGGCTCGTACGCGCGCCCGATCGCCACCCGGTCGACGTAGGCGCGGAAGTCGGCCAGGGCCTCCTTCAGGCCGAGCTCCCGGGGCACCAAACGGCGCCGCTTGGCCGCGTCGAGCACCGCCCGGTGCCGCTCCTCCGGCGGCATGGAAAGCAGGTCGTCCGGATCGAGATCGAGGCTGCCGCCGGTGGAGCTCTCCAGGAGCGAAACCAGGTCCTCCATGTCGTCGAGATCGGGCATGGGCCCGGCTTCCGGGCGCAGGTCGGGCATCGGGGCGAGGGTGTCGAAGAGGACGAGGAGCGCGACTTCGGCCCCTCGCGCCTCCAGCCGGCACGCCATCTCGAAGGCGACGGCTCCGCCGAACGACCAGCCGCCCAGCACGTAGGGCTCTCCGAGACCGCCGGCGAGGAGCGCCTCCACATAGTGATCCGCCACCTCTTCGAGCGACCCGTATTCGCGGTGGCGCGCCTCCAGGCCGTAGAGGGGACGCTCCGGGCCGAGGCCGCCCAGGAGGGCACCGAACCGGTTCACCGACCCCCCCACCGGATGGACGCAAACCAGGGGGAGAAGGTCGCCCCGGGGCCGGATCGCCACCAGGGGCGATCCGTAGTAGCTGGTCTCTCCGATCAGGAGCCGGGCCAGGTCCTCGATGGTGCCGGCCCGGAAGAAGATCGAAAGCGGCAGCCGGTGGCCGAACTCCTCCTGGATCCGGGCCACCAGCCGCAGGGCCAGGAGCGAGCTGCCTCCCAGGTCGAAGAAGTCATCGGTCACGCCGACGGTGTCGGACTCCAGCACGTCGGCCCAGAGCCGGCGGAGCCGGGTCTCGAGGACGTTCCGGGGCGGCACCGGCCGCCGGACCTCCCCCTCCCGCTCCGCCAGCAGGCGGCGAAGGGCGTCCGCGTCCGGGGCGCCGTCGGCGCCGCGCGGAATGGCGTCGACCCGCAGCAAGCCTGCCGGCACCCAGGGCGCCGGCAGGTGGCGCCGCAGAAGCGCACGCAAGGCCTCCGGGTGGGGCTCCTCGGGCGCCCCCGGCGCCGGCTCCACGAAAGCGGTGAGGCGAAGCGCGGCCCCGGCTTCCCTGCCGGACGGGTCCGGCAGGTCCGACGGCCCGGGCCCCGCCGGCCGATCGGCCAGGACCACCGCCCCGGCCACCGCCGGATGTCTCTCCAGGAGCCATTCGATCTCCCGGGGATCGGCCTCGCCGACGCCGGGCAGCCCGACCGTCCGGAGGTCGTCCGGGAGCGGCGGCGCGGCGCTGGAGGCCAGCTCCCCCACCGTTCGCCCGTCGCCCTCGCAGAGGGCCGCCAGCAGGCCGTCGAGAGCCTCCAGCATCGCCTCGAAGGCCGATACGGCGATCCGGCGCCGATTCCGGATCAGGGTCAGCGACAGCCGGCGGCCCGGCCGCACCATGAGGGTCAAGGGGTAGCCGGTGCGAGCCGAAGAGCGAACCTCGCCCAGCCGGAGATCCGGGCTGTCGTCGAAGGCGGACCGGTCGACCGGGTAGTTCTCGTAGACCAGGAGCGCCTCGAAAAGGTGCACGCTCGCAGGCACCGGGCTGCGCTCCAGGATCCGCGGCAGCGAGGCGTGCTCGTGCTCGTGGTAGTCCGCCTGCTCCTCCTGGAGCTCCGCCAGCCAGGCGTCGACCCTGCGCTCCCGCTGCAGCCGGACCCGGACCGGGAGGATGTTCATGAACAGGCCGACCATCGACTGGACACCGTCCAGGGTCGCCGGGCGGCCGGAGAAGATGCTGCCGAAGACCACGTCGTCCCGCCCACTCCAGGCCGCCAGGAGGAGCGCCCACGCTGCTTTCACCACGGTCGCAGGGGTGACCCGCGCGCGACGGGCGGCACGCTCCAGGGCGGCGGTCCGCTCCTCGGAGAGCCGGCGCCCCAGGCGCTCGGGGCCGGAGCGCTCGGGGCCCGGGCCGTCCTCCACCGCCCGCGGCGCCACGAACCGGAGCCGGGAGATCCCCTCGATCCCCCGGAGGCGGTTCTCCCAGAAGCGGTCCTCGCGCTCCCGGGCCTGTTGATCACGCCCTTCGAGCCAGGCGATGAAGTCGCCGTACGGGGGCGCCGGAGACAGGCCGGCCTGCGACCCCGCCCGCGCCGCGCCGTACAGGGCGGCAACCTCCCGCAGGACGATCGGGCGGCACCAGCCATCCATCAGGAGGTGGTGGTTGCTCCACACCACCCAGGCGGCCTCCGCCCCGCCGGTCGCCACCGTCACTCGGACCAGGGGCCCCCGGTCGAGCCGAAAGCCGCGGCGCCGGTCGTCGGCCAGGAGCGCGTCCAGCGCCCGGCCCCGGTCGCTCGGCGTGAGAGCGCCCAGGTCGACCTCCCTCACCGGGGGCTCCGCCGCACGGCCCGACCGGACCGCCTGGAGCGGCCGCCGCAGCCCGCGCCAGTGGAACGTCGAACGGAGCGCCGGGTGGCGCCGGGCCACGGCCCGCCAGGCGTGGCGAAACGCCGCCACGTCGAGGCCGCCGGCGACCTCCGCCGCGGTCTGCTCGAAACCGACGGAGCTCGCCGGCCGAGCCAGGGAGCGGGCGAGCATCGCCTCCTGGACCGGCGAGAGTGGGTACAGATCCTCCAGCTCTCCTCCCGGGCCCGGACTCTCGGCGACCAGCGCGTCCAGCTCCTCCGGGCCGACGCCCGCAAGGGGCAGCTCCGCCGGCAACGGCGCGGCGATCTGTGGGTCGGCGCAGGCTTCGAGAACCTCTGCCAGGGTCCCCGGCAGAGCGGCCTCCAGATCGGCCAGCTCATCCCCGGACACGCCGACCAGCACGACGTGGAGCACCGCCTGCGCGCCGTCCGATGCCCGGTCGAGCTGGGCGGTCGCCCGGGGCCCGGGGGTGTCCGGACTCCAGGACGGGCTCCCACTCCGGGGCTCCACGACGATCGACGCAAACGGCCCCCCCATGGCCCCG
>CAZLLV010000490.1:0-7088 GCA_964560325.1 uncultured Thermoanaerobaculia bacterium
GGTCTCGGCGATCTCGCTCAAGCTCCGTTCGAGGCGGTCGAGGTCGCGCTCGCGCTCGCGGCGCGCCTCGGCGAGACGCTCGCGCGCCTCCTCGGCCTCCTGCGCGGCCCGCGCGGCTTCGAGAACCGCCTCCGACTGCCGGTCCTCGGCCGCCTGCCGCTCGGCCTCGGCCTGGAGCCGGGCGAGAGAGTCCGCGGCCGACGTGGCACGGGCGCTCTCCGCCTCCGCCGCGGCCGATTCGGCTCGCTCGGCCAGTCGCTCCGACAGCTCCTCCGCCGTCGCGGCCCGCGCATCCGCCGCCTCCGCCCGCGCCCGCGCGTCCACCGCCCGCTCCTCCGCCTCGGCCAGCTCCCCCTGGAGCCCGGCGACGCTGCCGCGGAGCTGCCCCACCTCCGTCTCGAGATCCTGGAGCGTGCGATAGGCGAACCCGCCGCCGACACCCACGGCGACGACGAGGAGGACGAGGACCACGAGGGACAGGACTCGGCTTTTCTGCATCGCACTCGGGAGAACGGCGGCGGGGCCGGCCCGGATTCCGGGACCGGGGCGAGGGCCGCTTTCTGCTACGCTCGCCCGTGACCCCCTAAGACCATGGCATCACTGCAATTAGAGCATTGCGCGTGAGCGAGCTCGGCAGCGGCGCGACGCCCCCCGAGCTCGTCGCCGGGCACATCCGGATCCTCGGCACCCTCGGCGTCGGCGGCATGGGGGAGGTCTACGTCGGCTTCGACGAGCGCCTGCGCCGGCGGGTCGCGCTCAAGACGATCCGCACCCGGCGCCGTCTCGACCCCGATTTCAGAGCCCGCTTCCTGCGCGAGGCGCGCATCCTCTCCCGCCTCGACCACCCGAACATCTGTCGCATCCACGACTACGTCGAAGGCGAGGATCGCGACTTCCTGGTCCTGGAGATGGTCGAGGGGATGACCCTCGAGCGGGCGCTGGAGGAGGAGATCGACGAGGGGCGGAAGCTCCCGATCGCCGAGCAGGTGGCCGAGGCCCTGGCCGCCGCCCACGCCCAGGGGGTGGTGCACCGCGACCTCAAGCCGGGCAACGTCATGCTCACGCCGGACGGCGGGGTGAAGATCCTCGACTTCGGCATCGCCCGGCCCGCCCGGGCGTCGTGGGCGAGTCGGCCGGAGGCGGGCGACCCGCCGGAGTCGCGGCCGGTGAGCGTCGAGGACGAGACGGTGCTCTTCCAGCCGGCGGACGGCGCCGAGGGCGGCGCGCTCGCAGCCGGCGCCGAGGGCGGGATCGGCACGCTGGTCGGCAGCCTCGTCGGAACCCCCGCCTACATGAGCCCGGAGCAGGCGAACCGGCAGCCGGCGACCACCGCCAGCGACATGTACGCCTTCGGCCTCGTCCTGCAGGAGCTCTTCACCGGCCGCCGCGCCTTCCCGCCGGAGCTCGACGCGGAGGCTCTGCTGGAGTGGCGCCGGCGCGGCGAGACGCTGCCGGTCGAGGGGACCGACCGCGATCTCGCGGCGCTCTTCCGCGATCTGCTCGCGCCCGCCCCCGCCGAGCGGCCCACCGCCGCCGAGACCGTGCGCCGGCTACGCTGGATCCGCGACAAGCCGCGCCGCCGCACCATCCGCTGGGCGGCGATCGCCGCCGTCGTCGTCCTCGTGCTCGGAGGCCTCAAGTACACCTTCGACCTGAAGGCCGCCCGGGACGACGCCGACCGCCGGCGCGCGCAGGCGGAGGATTTGATCGGGTTCATGCTCGGGGACCTTCGGGGGAAGCTCTCCGGCGTCGGGCGCCTCGACCTGTTGGAGGACGTGGGCGACAAGGCGCTCGACTACTTCGAATCCTTGCCGGACGAGGACCGGACGCCCGAGGAGCTCTTCCGCCGATCGGAGGCGCTACGCCAGATCGGCGAGGTGCGGATCGGCCAGGGCGACCTGGAGGCAGCCGACCACGCCTTCGTCCAGTCGCTGCGGATCTCCGAAGATCTGGTCGCGCGGGACCCGGGGCGGAGCGACTGGCTCCTCGGTCTCGCCCACGCCCACTTCTGGATCGGCAACGTGGAGTGGCTGCGGGGCGACCTCGGCGCCGCGCTCGAGAGCTTCGAAGAGTACCGGCGGATCGCCGAGCGGCTGACGGCGGCCGAGCCGGACGAGACCGAGTGGCGCCTGGAGACCGCCTTCGCCCATTCGAACCTGGCCGCGGTCCACGATGCCCGGGGCGACGACGATCTCGCCCTGGCGGCGCTTCGCCGCTCGATCGACCTGAAGGAGGACCTGGTCGCCCGCGATCCGGCGAACACCGAGTGGCGCACCAGCCTGGCGAACGGCCTTTCGTGGCTCGGGTCGCAGCTCGAAGAGCGGGGTGATCTCGCCGGCGCCCTCGAGAGCTTCGAGACGGAGCGGTCGATGCGCCGGACGCTGCTCGAGGCCGAGCCGCGGAGCGCCGAAGCCCGCGTCCTGCTCGCCGACAGCCTCGCCCACGGCGGCCGGCTCCGTCTCCTCATCGGAGAGGTGGCGGCGGCCCGCGACGCCCTCGAGGAAGCGAAGGGGCTCTACGAGGGCCTGGTCGCCCACGATCCGACGAACCAGGACTGGCGGCGGACGCTCGGAGTGGTCCACCGCATCCGCGGCGAGATCCGGCTCGCGTCCGGCGACGGCGAACGGGCGCTCGCCGAGGCGGAGGCCGCCCTCCGCATCTTCGACGAGCTGACGGAGCGCGAGCCGAGCAACCTCGACTGGCAGGACGAGCTGATCCACGCCCACCTGCTGACCGCCGAAGCGGCCCTCGCACGGGATCGGCCCGCCGAGGCGCTGGCGGCGGCGGACCGGGTCGCACCGCTCCTCGAGCCCCGCCTGGAGGCCGAGCCCGATCACCGGACGCTCCGGCACATGCGCGGCCGGGAGCTGCTCGCCCGCGGGAAGGCGATTTCCGCCCAGGATCGAGCGGAGGACGCCCGCGCCGTGTTCGAAGCGGCCCACGGCGTGCTCGCCGTGGTCGCCGAGGATTCCCGCAACGTCGATCTGCTGGACACCTGGGCACGGGTCCTGCTCGAAACCGGTCGGTGGGCGGAGGCCGAGGCGGTGGCGGAGAGTCTCCTCGCCACCGGCTACCGGCGCCCCGACTTCCTCGCGTGCTGCGCCCGAGAGAACGATCTTTCATCGCCGGTAGGCCGCGGAGCCTCGGCTTCCCCGGCTACGTCGGCATCCCCGTGACACCCCTGCAAGGAGAGCCTTCATGTCCAACACGTCCGCGACCATCCAGTACGCTTCCGGCACCGCCTCGTTCGATCCGAGCGGCCCGTTCACGCTCAACCAGGGCGGGACCCTGACGGTCTCCCTCGGCTCCGGGTTCTCGTCCAGCTCGGCGATCACGGAGCTCCAGTTCTTCCACTGGGACGCCGACGCGCCGGACGGCAAGGGGGCGCTCCTCGGCACCTGGGCGAACGGGACGTCGAGCGGCCTCGAAGGGATCTACTCGGTCACCGGCTCCGGGAACCCGGTCACCGAGGTCGTGATCGAGGACCTGGAGAACCCGAACGCCGACGACGACTTCGCTCTCGAGGTCTCCGGCAGCCTCGGCGGCGGCGGCACCTGGGACACCGACCCGGAGCTGATCAACAAGCCCGGCGGCTGAACCGGCTGCGTGCCCCTACTCGTCGCCCTCTTCCGCCCGGATGGGGAAGAGCTCGGCCTGGCGCTTGTCGCTGTCGGAGATCGGCACGCGGTAGTCGCCGGTCCAGCAGGCGGTGCAGTAGGAGAGGTTGTCGCCGGAGAGGCAGTCGAGCATCCCGTCGACCGAGAGGTACGCCAGGCTGTCGGCGTCCAGGAACTCCCGGATCTCCTCCACCGTGTGGCTCGAGGCGACCAGCTCCTCGCGGGTCGGCATGTCGATCCCGTAGTGGCAGGGCCAGCGGGTCGGTGGGCAGGAGATCCGCACGTGGACTTCGGAGGCGCCCGCGTCGCGCACCATCTTGACGATCTTCGGCGCCGTCGTGCCGCGCACGATCGAATCGTCGACCAGCACCACGCGCCGCCCCTCGATCAGCTCGCGCACCGGGTTGAGCTTGATGCGCACGCCGAAGTGGCGGATCGACTGCTTCGGCTCGATGAACGTGCGGCCGACGTAGTGGTTGCGGATCAGCCCGAACTCGAACGGTAGTCCCGACTCGCGGCTGAAGCCGAGGGCGGCGAAGAGGCCGGAGTCGGGCACCGGCACCACGAGGTCCGCGGGCACCGGAGCCTCGCGGGCGAGCTGGGCTCCCATGCGCAGCCGCGCCTCGGCCACGTTGTCACCGAAGAGCTGGCTGTCCGGCCGCGCGAAGTAGACCTGCTCGAAGGCGCAACGGGTCGGCTCCGGGCGCTGGTCGAGCCGGTAGCTCTCGACGTCCGCCACGCCGCCGCCGCGTGCCACCACCACCTCGCCCGGCTCGAGCTCGCGCACCGGCTTCGCCGCCAGCAGGTCGAACGCGCAGGTCTCGGACGCGAAGCAGGGAGCGCCGTCGAGGTCGCCCATCACCAGCGGCCGGAAGCCGTGCGGATCGCGCACCGCGATCAGGCTGTCCTGGCTGATCACCAGCAGCGAGTAGGCGCCGCGCACGCGGCGGAGCGCCTCCATGAGCGACTCGACCACGCTCGCGCGCGGGTTGCGCGCCATCAGGTGGAGGATCACCTCGGTGTCGCTCGTGGTCTGGAAGATGGCGCCGTCGCGCTCCAGATCGTCCCGGATCTCGACCGCGTTCGTCAGGTTGCCGTTGTGGACCAGGCCGAGGGCGCCGATCGAGGTCTTGACCACGATCGGCTGGGCGTTCGCGATCACGCTCGTGCCCGCCGTCGAGTAGCGGGTGTGGCCGAGCGCGCGGCTGCCGGGCAGGCGCTGGAGCACCTTGGCGCCGAAGAGGTCGGCCACCTGCCCCATGCCCCGCTCGACGTGCAGCCGCGCGCCGTCCCACGACACCATGCCGGCCGACTCCTGGCCGCGGTGCTGGAGGGCGTAGAGCCCCAGGTAGGTGAAGTTCGCCGCGTCGGGCTTGCCGTCGATGCCGAAGATTCCGCACATGGTGGAGGGGGGATTGTGCCATACTCCCGATGGATCTTCAGCTTCGAATCGACGGCCCCCGAGGACCGTGACCCAGAGCAGAGGCACGAGCGGTAACGTACCTGTGTCTATCGACCCTTCCCCACCCCCCGACGCGCGAAAGGCCCTCGACTGCGCGGTCGAACGCTTTCAAGCGGGGATCGACCGGGACCGCAACTTCCGCCTGATTTTCGAGACCTATCACCGCCCCGTGGCCTCGTTCTTCGCGCGCCGCGGAATTCCCCCCGAGGAGCGCCTCGATCTCACCCAGGAGACGTTCCTTCGTGTTTATAGAGGATTGGCGAGCTATCGATCGCAGGACCGGCTCGGGAGCTGGATCCTGCGCATCGCCGCTACCACCCACTTGAACCGGCTGCGGGAGCGCCACGCGTCGAAGCGCGCCGGCGACGAGGTCGCAGTCGGAGGGGTGGGCGCCGCCGGGGAGCCGCCGCTCGTGTCGCGGGACCGGCAGCTCGAGCGGCTGCTCGCCGACGAACGGCGGCGCCAGCTCGCTCGGGCAATCTCGGAGCTGCCGGAGCAGATGCGCCAGTGCCTGGTGCTGCGGCTCGATCAGGAGCTCCAGTACCGGGAGATCGCCACCGTGATGTGCCTGTCGATAGAGACCGTCAAGACCCACCTCACCCAGGCCCGGAAGCGCCTGCGGGAACGCCTGGGCCGTGGGTTCGAGGAGGAGCCATGACCGGACCGGTCGGGACGCCGCGCCCCCTGGAAGCGTTGCTCGCGGAGCTGGCGGAGGCCGAGGGAGGCGCCGGGGATCACCCGGATCCCCGGCGCCTCCTGGACTACCACGCAGGGGCGCTCCGCACGGGAGAGGAGGCGGCCCTGCGGGAACACCTGACGGTGTGCCGGATCTGCACCGCCGCGCTCCTCGACCTCGCCGCCTTCGATGAGGCGGAGAGCCCGGCGGCGCCAGCCCCGGCGGCGGACTTCGAGACCGCAGCGGCCTGGCGGGCTTTCGAACCCCGGCTCGCCGCGGGCGCCGGGCGCTGGCGAGGCCCTCGGGCCTGGCTCCCCTGGGTGGCCGCGGCAGGGCTCCTGGCGGCGTCCGCCGGGCTCGCGTGGCGGGTGGTGGACGTCACCCGGGAGCAGGCGATCCTGGAGGCCGAGGTCGCAGCCCTCGCCGCCCCCCGGCCCGACCTCCCGGTGCTCTACCTCCAGCCGCCGACCCGGAGCGGCTACGCGGGCGCGGCGCCGGTGGTGGAGCTGGCCCGCGGCGACTACCTGGCGCTCGTCCTCCTGCCGCCCCCCGAGCCCTGGCTCGAGCGGTACCGGGTGGAGGTCGCCGACGACGAGGACCGAACGATCTGGAACGGGACCCTCGCCCCCAGCGCCGAAGGAGGCCTCCGCCTCGGCTTGCCGGCCCGGCTGCTGCCTCCCGGGGGCTACCGGGTGCGGCTCCGGGACGATCCCGCGGATCCTCCCCTCGCCGTCTACGAGCTGGCCGTGGCGCACCGGGATCCCTGATGAGACGCGCGGTTCGGCCGTCGGTCGCCGTCCTGGCTGTGGTCGCCGGGGCCGGGACCGTCGCCGGCTGGATAGTCTTCCCGCCCGTCGGACCGGCGGCCGGGCGCCTGCACCCGGGGGAGGTCCTGGAACGGGAGCTCGCACCGGAGGAGACCCACCTCTACCGCCTGGCCCTCGAGGCGGAGCGATTCGTGGAGGTGGTGGTCGAGCAGCGAGGGGTGGACGTGGTGGTCACCCTGGAGGACCCGGCGGGGGACCCCCTCCTCGCCGTCGACGATCCCACCGGTTCTCTGGGCGAGGAGCGCCTGGCGGTGGTGACGCGGTCGGACGGCGAGCACCGGCTGGAGGTGCGGGCGTTCCCAGGGCCGGCCGGAGGGCGGTACTCCCTCGCGGTGCTCACGCCCCGGCGACCCACCTCCCGGGACCATCATCGGGCCGCCGCCGCCGCCGAGATCGCCCGGGGCGACACGCTGGCCGCGGCGCGACATCCGGAGGCCGCGGCCGGAGCCTTCGGGGAGGGCCGCCGGCTGGCCCTGCGGGCGGGTGACGCGCTGACGGCGGCGGGA
>CAZLLV010000491.1:0-3400 GCA_964560325.1 uncultured Thermoanaerobaculia bacterium
GTCCGGCGCCGGCCGCGGGCCCGTAGCGTGCCGCCCCCACCGCGTTAGCGCGGTAGAACCCGGCGAACCACCCCAGCGACTCCCCGCTCGCGTCTGGCGGCAACGCCCCCGCCGCCGCCCCGCGGGCGAGCGTCCGCTCGAGCCCGGCCTCCCAGCCGCCCTCCGCCAGCGCCTCCTCCACCTCGCCGCGCAGCTCCCGCTCCAGCAGGTCGAGCGGACGGGTGGACGTGCTTTCGGAGAGCGACGACAGGTCCCGGACGAAGAGCCGCAGGAACGCGAGGTCGCTCACCTCGCCCGGCGGGCCCGCGCCCGGCGCCGTCGGGTCGATCAACGCCAGCAGCTCGACCGCCTCCCCCCGAGCTTCCAGCCGCCGCGCCATCTCGCAGGCCACCAGCGCGCCGAACGACCAGCCGCCGAGGCGGTACGGGCCGTGCGGCCTCGCTTCGACGACCTCCTCCAGGTAGGCGGCCGCCATCTCCTCGACCGTCTCGTGCGACGCTCGGCCGGGCAGGAGTCCGGGCGCTTGCAGTCCGTAGACCGGCGGCGCCGGCCCGGCCGCGGCGAGCGCTTCGGCGAGCGGCCGGTACGCGAAGGCCGAGCCGCCGACGGCATGGACCAGGAAGAGCGGCGGCTCGCCGGAGCCCCGCGCCGGCTCGTGGAGCGGGACCAGGACCGCCGGGCGCTCCTCCGCGCCGCCGCGCACCACCCGCGCCAGCTTCTCGACCGTCGGCGCCTGGAAGAGGGCCGCGAGCGGCAGCTCGCGGCCGGTCGCCTCGGACACGCGGGAGACGAGCCGGACGGCGAGGAGCGAGTGGCCGCCAAGGCGGAAGAAATCGTCGGTGACGCCCACCCGCTCGACCCCGAGGAGGTCCTGCCAGATGACGCACAGCTCGCGCTCCAGGTCGTCGCGCGGCGGCACGTGCTCGGCCGTCCCGGAGGCCCCGGCGAGCGCCGCGGCGGCCTCTTCGGCGGCGCGCGCTTCGAGCGCCCGCCGGTCGACCTTCTCGCTCGGCGTGAGCGGCAGCGCGTCGAGCACCACCAGCGCCGAGGGCACCATGAACTCGGGCACGCGCTCCGCCAGGAGGTCGCGCAGGGCGGCCGTGTCGAGCGCGCCGCCACCCTCGGGCACCAGGTAGGCGACCAGCCGGCGCGTCGCCTCGCCGCCCATCTCCTGCGTCACCGCCGCCGCCTCGCGCACGCCGGGCAGCCCGGTGAGCGCGCGCTCGACCTCGGCGAGCTCGATCCGGAAGCCGCGCACCTTCACCTGCCGGTCGATCCGCCCGAGGAACTCGACCGCCCCGTCCGGCCGCTGCCGCGCGAGGTCGCCGGTCCGGTAGCTCCGCGCGCCCCCTTCGCCCCCGGTCATCGGCTCGCCGAAGGGGAGGGCGGGCCGGTAGCGCTCGGCGGTGGCGGCCGGGCGGCCGAGGTAGCCGCGCGCGAGCGACGGACCGCCGATCGCGATCTCGCCCGGCACGCCCGGCGGCGCCGGCTCGCCGGCCGCGTCGAGCAGGTAGATCCGCGCCCCCGCCATCGGACGGCCGATCGGCAGCGTCAGGGGGTCGTCGCCCTCGCCGGCGCGGTCGTGGAGCCGCTGCCGGCTCGCCCATTCGAGAACCGCCACCGTCGTCTCGGTCGGGCCGTACAGGTTGAACAGGTCGGAGAGGCCGAGGGCGTGGTAGCGATGCGCGAGCTCCGGCGGCACCGCTTCGGAGCCGGTCGCCATCCGGCGCAAGCTGCGGCAGCCGTCGGCGCCCTCCCGGTCGAGCTGGTCGAGAAGGGTCGCCAGCATCGAAGGTGTGGAGCCGGCGACCGTGACGCGCTCCTCGGCGATCCGCCGCACCAGGTAGGCCGCGTCCTTCTCTCCGCCCGGCCGCGCCAGCACCGCCGTGGCACCCGCCACCAGCGGCGAGAAGATCTCGAAGATCGAGGCATCGAAGCTGACCGGCGTCTTGTGGAGCACCCGGTCGCTCGGCCCGACCGTCGCCACCCGCCGGTCGCGCAGGAGGTTACCCATCGCGCGCCGGGTGCCGACCACCCCCTTCGGCTTGCCGGTCGATCCCGAGGTGTAGATGACGTAGGCCGCACCGTCCGGGCCCGGGTCGCGGAACGTGTCGTGGCGGGAGTCGTCGCCCGCCGAGACGCGGCTCAGCCGCTCGAGCACCAACCGCGCCACGCCGTTGCCCGCGACCGGGAGCTCGGTGGCCGACCGCTCGTCGGTGAGCAGCACCCGCATGCCCGAGTCCTCGGCCATGAAGCGCAGCCGGTCGCTCGGGTACGACGGGTCGAGCGGCAGGTAGGCGCCTCCCGCGCGGAGCACCGCGAGGAGACCGGTCACCAGGTCGAAGGAGCGCTCGATCGAGACCCCGACCACGACCTCGGGACCCACGCCGGCCGCCCGCAGCTCGAGCGCCAGCGACTCGGCGCGGCGATCGAGCGCCCGGTAGGTGAGCGCACCGCTCTCGTCCGCCAGGGCGACCGCGTCGGGCGCCTGCTCCGCCGCCGCCGCGAACAGCTCGCCCGGCGAGGGGCCGGTCGTTCGCCAGTCGAGCGGCAGCCCGGCCGCCGGGTCGTTCCATTCGGCGAGGAGCTGGTGGCGCTCGGCGCGGCCCAGGAGCGGCAGGGTCCGGACCGGGCGTTCCGGATCGGCCACGGCGGCCGCCAGCAGGTGCCGGAGCTGGCCGAGCATGCGCTCGATCCGGGTGCCGTCGAAGAGGTCGGTGTTGAAGCCGAGCGAGACCTCGATCCCGTCGCTCCCCCGGTCGAACGCGGTCATCCCGAGCTCGAAGCGGGCGAGGTCGCGGCCGAGCTCGACCGGTTCGAGCGCGAGGCCGGTGAGCGACGGCGCGGGCGGGGCCTCCTGGAGCGCGAAGGCGACCTGGAAGATCGGCGGCCGGGCGAGGTCGCGCTCCGGCACCATCTCGTCGACCACCCGCTCGAACGGCAGCTCCTGGTGGGCGAAGGCGTCGAGCGCCCCGGCCCGCACGCGGGCGACCAGGTCGGCGAACGACGGCTCGCCCGAGAGATCGGCGCGCAGGGCGAGCGTGTCGACGAAGAAACCGATCAGCCCTTCGAGCTCCGGCCGGTCGCGCCCGGCGACCGGGGTGCCGACCGCGAAGTCGTCCGCGCCGGCCGTGCGGCCGAGGAGCGCCTCGAAGCCGGCGAGGAGGACCATGAAGAGGGTCGCTCCGTGCTCCCGGGCGAGCGCCCGGACCGCCGCCGCGAGCTCCGGCGGCAGCGTCGTGCCGCGAGCGGCGCCGCGGAAGGTCTGGAGCGGCGGGCGCGGCCGGTCGGTCGGCAGCTCGATCGGCGGCACGCCGGCGAGGTGGCCGCGCCAGAAGGCGAGCCGGCGCTCGAGCGCCTCCCCGGTCAGCCAGTCGCGCTGCCAGGCGGCGTAGTCGGC
>CAZLLV010000492.1:0-3374 GCA_964560325.1 uncultured Thermoanaerobaculia bacterium
GATCGGTTCGCCGAGCGGCTTCCAGGCGCCGGCGTCGAAGAGCATCGGCTGGAGGCAGCCGGAGCCGCAACGCTCGAAGACGAAGACCGGCCCGGGCCCCACCGAGCCGCCGAAGCGCCCGAAGCCCTCCGGCTCGCGGTAGAGCCGCGCGCTCCCCGCGCCCTGTTTCCAGTCGACCAGCCAGGAGGCGCCGTCCGAGCCCGCGAGGGAGAAGAGCGCTTCGCCGGTCGAGGTGTCGAAGCCGACGAGGTTGACGAGCGAGCCGACGCCGCACTCGGGACCCTGCGCCCCGGCGGGCGCCCCCACACCGGCCGCCGTCAGGACCAGGACGAAGGCGAGGACGACGGCGTACGGCCTCTTCATGGGATCAGTGGTGGCCGTTGGCGCGGGCGCCGGTGAACCGGCTCCACTGGCGCGAGCCGAGCCCCTTCATCTTCTCGATCCGCTCCTCGGCGACGTGGTTCGCGGCGAGGTGGGTCAGGATGTTCTGCTCCCGGGCGACCTCGAAGATGCGCATCACGTTGTCGTAGATGTGCCGGGTCATGAGCAGCGCGCGGTCCCGGTTGTAGCCGTTCAGCTCGTTGTAGACGTTGATCAGGCCGCCCGCGTTGATCACGTAGTCCGGCGCGTAGAGGATGTCGCGCTCGCCGAGCGCGCGGCCGTCGCGGTCCTCGTCGGCGAGCTGGTTGTTGGCGCCGCCTGCGACCACCTGGCAGCGCAGGCGCGGGATCGTCTCCGGGTTGATCGAGGCGCCGAGGGCACAGGGGGAGAAGATGTCGCACTCGACGTCGACGATCTCGTCCACGCCGACGATCTCGACCCCCAGCTCGCGCCCCTTCTCGATCGCCTCCGGGTCGACGTCGCAACCGACCACCCGGGCGCCGTCGCGCAGCAGGCCCTCGGCCAGGTGGCGGCCGACGCTGCCGAGCCCCTGGATCGCGACGGTGCGGCCCTCGAGCGAGCGCTCGCCGAACTTGAAGCGCGCCGCCGCCCGCACGCCCTGGAGCACGCCGTAGGCGGTGACCGGCGACGGATCGCCGCTGCCGCCGTGTGCCTCCGAGACGCCGGTGACCCAGCGCGTCTCGCCCAGGATCACCTCCATGTCCTTCATCCGCATGCCGACGTCCTCGGCGGTGATGTAGTGCCCGGCGAGCGACTCGACGTAGCGGCCGAAGCTGCGCAGCAGCGCCTCGGTCTTGTCCTTCTTCGAGTCGCCGACGATGACCGCCTTGGCGCCGCCCAGGTTGAGCCCGGTCGCCGCCGCCTTGTAGGTCATGCCGCGCGACAGGCGGAGCACGTCCATCATGGCGTCGTCGAAGCTCTCGTACGGCCACATCCGCACGCCGCCCAGACCCGGGCCGAGCACGGTGTTGTGGATGGCGATGATCGCCTTGAGCCCGACGTCGGGGTTCGAGCACACCAACACGCGCTCGTGCCCCATGCTCACGACCTGTTCGAACAGTTGCATCGTAGCTCCTTGTGACCGCCGGGCCGGCGAGACGCACCGGGGCCGGCTGGCTTGAAGATGACGTGACGGAACGTCCCGGCCCGGGCGGGTCGGCGCTCCGCCGCCTCGCGCGGCGCGGCGCGGCGCCGCCGGAAGAGCCCCCGGAGGTGCTCGAAGGCTGGATCGCTGGCTGTGGGCGGACCCTCCGGACGCCGGCTGCCGAGACGGGCACGGTCGACTTCACAAGTGTACTGGATCGCCCAGCGGGCGCCAAATGGAACCTGATTCGAAGGCGGCGGGGCGCCCCGTAGAATGGACCCGTGGAACCGGCGACGATCGCGAGGAAGCTCGAGTCCTGGGCGCTCGAGGAGGGCTTCGACCGGGCCGGGGTGGCACGGCTCGCGCCGTCGGAGCAGGGCGACGCGCTCGCGGCCTGGCTCGAGCGAGGGGACCAGGCGGGCATGGAGTGGATCGCGCGGCGGGTGGAGCCGCGGCGCGATCCGCGCGAGCTGATGTCGGGGGCGAAGAGCGCCCTCTGCGTGGCCTTGCGCTACCACCCGCTCGAAGACGAGGCGGAGGCGGTGGGCGACCTCTGGCCGCGGGTCGCCCGCTACGCCCGCGGCCGGGACTACCACGACGTCTGCCACGAGCGGCTGAAACGGCTGGAGGCGCGGATCGCGGAGGCCTTCCCGGGCGCCGGCACCCGCCGCTACGTCGACACCGGACCGATCCTCGAGCGCGAGCTCGCCGCCCGCGCCGGCCTCGGCGTCCAGGGCAAGAACACCAACCTCCTGTCGCGCGAGGACGGCTCGTGGTTCCTCCTCGCCGAGCTCCTCCTGACGCTCGACCTGGAGCCGGCGCTCGATCGGGTCCCCGATCTGGTGGGGGAGCCGCTCACCGACCTGTGCGGCCGCTGCACGCGCTGCCTCGACCACTGTCCGACCGGCGCTCTGCCCGAGCCGTTCCGGCTCGACGCGCGGCGCTGCATCTCCTACTGGACCATCGAGCACCGGGGCGACCTGCCGGAGGCGGTGCGCGAGATGGTGGGAGAGTGGGTCTTCGGCTGCGACGTCTGCCAGGAGGTCTGTCCCTGGAACATCCGCGGCGACGTCCGGGGGCGGGAGGAGGCCGACCAGCCGGAGCTGCGCCTGCCGCCGGAGCGGCGGGAGCTCGACCTCGCCGCCCTCCTCCGGCTGCCGCGCGAGGAGTACGTCGAGCGTTTCCGGGGCAGCCCGATGAAGCGCGCCAAGCTCGAAGGGCTCCAGAGGAACGCCGCGGTCGCGATGGGCAACCGGGGCGACGTGCGCTACGTGCCGGCCCTCGCCGAAGCGCTCGCCGAGGGCGAGCCGGTCGTGCGCCGCCACGCCGCCTGGGCGCTCGGCAGGATCGGCGGCGAGGCCGCTCGGGCGGCTCTGGAGGCCGGCCTGGAGGGGGAGCCCGACCCCTCGGTCCGGGCCGAGATCGAGGCCGCGCGCGCCGGTTGACACCCCCGCGCGGCGCACCTATACTCCAAGGCCCCGAGTTCTCAAGCCTTTAGCGCCTTTCAGAGCTCGTACCCCTGCCTCGCGGGGGTTGAGGTCCCGACGGGACCGATCCCAAGTCAAGGAGGATTTCCTCACCCATGCAGTCCACCCAAGAAAACGACGACCAGGCCACGAGCTCGCCCGAGACGGCGCCGATGAAGCCGTCCGACACCGAGTCGCAGGTGACGGTCGATGAAGAGAAGGTAGCCGCCGTGCCCGAGCCGGGCGAAGAGGCGGCCAAGGTCGAGCGCATCGCCTCGGCCGAGCAGAACCAGGTCCCCGACCTCTCGATGGCCTCGGTGACCGACGACGACGGCGAGCTCGACGCCGACGCCTTCAGCAAGCTCGACGAGCTGGACGACGAGTCGCTGCGCAACCTCACCGAGGGCCACATCGTCACCGGC
>CAZLLV010000493.1:0-5443 GCA_964560325.1 uncultured Thermoanaerobaculia bacterium
GGCGGGGCCGGCGCTGTCGAGCTGGGCACCGCTCGACGAGCGAAACGTGGGGGTGTTTTCGACCCTCGATTACCTGGCGACGAACTGGTTGCTGCCGGTGGGCGGGTTCTTGACGGCGCTCTTCGCGGGGTGGTTCCTGTCGGAGCGGGTGACGCGGGACGAGCTGGAGACGGGGGGCGGGCCGTTCCGGCTGTTCTGGCTCTGGCGGTTCTTGCTGCGGGTGGTCTGTCCGGTGGCGATCGGGTGGATTCTGGTGGCCGTCGTGCAGGGGAAGGCGTTCAACTAGGCGGGAGTGCACTCAGCCGGGTCGCGGCCCGCCGCGACCCTTTCGTTCGGTGGTGCGGTGGCGCCTAGACGTACTGGCCGTCACGCATCAGCGGGTGGCGGGTGCCAATCGGGCCGATCAGGTCGACTTCCGGGACTTCGATCTTCGGCTGGAGGGAGGGAAGGTAGATGTGGTCGAGGTGGAGGACTTCGCGGGGGTCGTGGAAGTCGGCGGGGCCGACGGCGCCGCCGAAGTGGTCGCTGCGGCCGAAGGCGATGTGGAGGCCGAGCTTCTCGTCGAGGAGGGTGGAGCCGATCGGCTCGACGCCCATCTCGGCCAGCACTCCGAGGCCGAGCTCGGCGAGGTTGCCGCGGGCGGGCTCGCGGCGTAGGCGCTCGGCTTCGCGGTCGGAGGCGGGGCCGTCGGAGACGATCTCGACCGCGCGGTTGCCCTCGATCCGGTGGAGCACCACTTCGCTGCCGGTCTCCGTGCCCAGCTCGACCGGCATCACTCCCGCCGACTGGCTCGGCGCCTCGTCCCTCTCGCCTTCGTAGGGAACGATGTAGGCCTCGCCCGAGGGGAGGTTGCCGGCGGTGCCCGGCTCGCGCAGCAGGGCGCTCGAGGCGTGGGCGGTGCGGAAGCGGAGGTCGAGGCGGAGCCGGTGCTCGGCCGAGCCTCCGGAGGCGCCCGGTACCCGAAAGACGACCTCCGCCCCCTCCGCCTCGTCGAGCCGCGCCGCGATCCGCCGCACGCGCCGGTCGACCTCCTCGAGGTCGAGCCGGAGCGCCGGCACCATGGCGGGCGAGAAGCCGGGCAGGGTCGCCGCCCGGAAGCCGTGCCGCCGCGCCGCCACCTTGAGCGGCGCCGTCGCCGACAGCTCGGTCGGCGCCATCAGGATCGAGTGCTCGGCGAAGACACGCTCCGTCGGCACCGAGGCGGCCGGATCGAGCGCGGAAGCGCCCGCCGGCACCGCGGCTCCGGCCGGCACCTCCCACATCGCCTCCGGCAGGTCGGCGTTGTTGCTCCCGACGTTCGGATAGACGAAGCACCGCACCGAAAGCCCCAGGCCGGGCGCCCCCGCCAACAGGTCCCGCCACCGCCCGGCCGTCTCCCGCCGCACCCGCCACGCCGCCCGGTCCGGCAACCCCTCGTCCGGCAGATCGACCAGCAACGCCATCGCCCGGTCCTCCGGCCCCGGCGCAAACACCCGCCCGATCAGCTCCACCAGCTCCGCCGCCGTCAGCTCGTTCTCTTCATCCATGAGAACCGCGATCTTACCGGCACCCCCCTCAGCTCCGCCCCACCCCTCGCGCCACCGACTCACCGGAAATCGTGACTCTCGCCCGCCTTCACCTGCGGCAGCGGCCAGAATCGCTCCGCCTTCAGCGACACCGACCCGTCCCGGCGCTCCACGACCCCCTCGATCACCAGCCCCGGCGAGCCCGCCACCAGCGCCCGGTGCTCCCGGAAGAGGTCGGGCGAGACCATCGCTTGGAGCATCCCCGTCTCGTCCTCGAGCGTCATGAAGAGGATCCCCTTCGCCGTCCCCGGCCGCTGGCGCACCACCACCGCCCCCGCCATCTTCACCCGGGTGCCCGGGGCGAGGCGGGCGACGTCGGCGGTACGCACGACCCCCGAACGCTTCAGCCGCGCCCGCAGGTGGGCCATCGGGTGCACGCCTGGGGTGAGCGCCGCGCCCCGGAAATCGGCGATCGTCTCCTCGAACGGCGTCATCTCGGGAAGCGGCGAGGCGGCCTCGTCCGGCTCGTCCTCGAAGAGCGGCCCGGCCGGCTTCGCGACCCGTGCCGCCTGCCAGAGCGCCGCGCGGCGGGTGAGCCCGAGGCTCGCCAGGGCGCCGACCGAGGAGAGGGCGGAGAGCTCGTCCTCGCGCAGGCCGGCGCGGCGGGAGAGGTCCTCCGGCGAAGCGTACGGGCCGCCGGAGCGCCGCTCGGTCTCGATCGCCTGGCCGTGGGCGGTCGAGAGCCCCCGGACGAAGCGCAGCCCGAGCCGGCAGGAGGCGTCCTCCCAGGTGCACTTCCAGCCCGAGCGGTTCACGTCGATCGGCAGCACCCCGACCCCGTGGCGCTTGGCGTCCTGGATCAGGGTCGCGGGGTGGTAGAAGCCCATCGGCCACGCGTCGAGCAGCGCGATCAGAAACGCCGTCGGGTGGTGGGCCTTCAAGTACGCGCTGGCGTAGGCGATCAGCGCGAAGCTCGCGGCGTGCGACTCGGGAAAGCCGTAGAGGGCGAAGGAGGTGATGCCCTGGAGGATCTCTTCCTGCGCCTTGCCGACGATCCCGCGCTCGGTCATCCCGTCGCGCAGCCGCCGCTCGATCTTCCGCATCGCGTCGATCGAGCGCTTGAAGCCCATCGCCCGGCGCAGCTCCTCGGCCTCGCCGCCGGTGAAGCCGGCCGCCACCATGGCGATCTTCAGGATCTGCTCCTGGAAGATCGGTACCCCGAGGGTGCGCTCGAGCACCGGGCGGAGCGACGGGTGGGGGTAGGTCACCTCCTCGCGCCCCTGGCGGCGCTCGAAGTAGGGGTTCGCGAGGTTGCCCGCGATCGGCCCCGGCCGGATGATCGCCACCTGGATCACCAGGTCGTAGAAGCGCTCCGGCCGGTTCCGGGGGAGCGAGGCCATCTGCGCCCGGCTCTCGACCTGGAAGACGCCGACCGTGTCCGCCGCCCGCAGCATCCGGTAGGTCTTCGGGTCGTCGGGCGGCAGGTGGGCGAGGTCGAGGTGCACACCCTCTTCGCGGATCACCAGCGGCACCGCCTCCTCGAGGGCGTTCAGCATGCCGAGGCCGAGGAGGTCGACCTTCACGATCCCTAGGTCGGCGCAGTCCTCCTTGTCCCACTGGATCACCACCCGCCCCTCCATGGCGGCCGGCTCGAGCGGCACCACCTCGTCGAGCCGCCCGGCGGCGACCACCATGCCGCCCGAGTGCTGCCCGAGGTGGCGAGGGGTGTGCTGGATCGTCTGCCAGAGGTCGGTGAAGAGCTTCGCCCGCCGCTCCGAAGGGTCGAGCCCGGCGCGCTCGAGCCCCTCTTCCATCGAGCGCGGGTCGCCCCGGCGCACGTCGCCGCTCCAGGTGCCGAACGCCTTCGACAGCCGGCCGACCTGCTCGGCCGAGAAACCGAGCGCCTTGCCCACCTCGCGGGCGGCCGAGCGGTCGCGGTAGGTGATGACGTTGGCGGTCATCGCCGCGCCGTGCGGGCCGTAGCGGCGGTAGACGTACTGGATCACTCTCTCGCGCGGGGCGCCCGACGGCAGGTCGAGGTCGATGTCCGGCCACTCGCCCCGCTCCTCCGACAGGAAGCGCTCGAAGAGCAGGTCCATCTTCACCGGGTCGACGGCGGTGATCGAGAGGGCGTAGCAGACCGCGCTGTTGGCGGCCGAGCCGCGCCCCTGGGCGAGGATCCGCTCTTTCTTGCAGAAGCGCACCAGGTCCCAGACGATCAGGAAGTAGCCGGCGAGCTCGAGCTTCTCGATCAGCGCCAGCTCCTTCTCGATCTGCGCCTGCGCCTTGCCCGTGAGCGGCCGGAAACGGGCGCGGGCGCCGTTCCAGGTCAGGTGGCGCAGGTAGGAGTCGGGTGTCTCGTCCGGGGGCAGCGGGTAGTCGGGGAAGCGGTAGCCGAGGTCTTCGAGGGTGAAGTCGAGCCGCTCGGCGAGGTCGGCGGTGTTCTCGAGCGCCTCCGGCAGGTCGGGGAAGAGCGCCGCCATCTCGCGCGGCGACTTGAGGTGCCGTTCGCGCTCGCGGGCGAGCCGGCTGCCGGCGGCGTCGAGCGTGGTGCCGTGGCGGATGACGGTCAGCACGTCCTGGAGCGGCTTGCCGCCGCGCCGGGCGTAGCGCACGCCGTTGGTCGCCACCACCGGCAGGCGGAAGCGGCGGGCGAGGTCGAGGAGCGCCCGGTTCCGGTGCTCCTCGGCGCGCAGGCGGTGGCGCTGGAGCTCGACGTGGAGGCGGCCGGGGAAGAGCCCGGCGAGGCGGTCGAGGTGGTGCCGCGCCCGCGCGAGCGGGTCGGCCGCGTCGAGCCCGGGCGCGCCGCGGCCCTTGAGCTCCCGCGCGAGCGGCCCCTCGTCGCCGCCGGTCAGGCAGTGGAGCCCCGCAGCGTGGGCTTCCACCTCTTCCCAGGTGGCGCGGGCCCGGCCCTTCGGCTTGCCCCTCGCGGCGCCGGTGAGGAGGCGGCAGAGGTTGCGGTAGCCGGTGCGGGACTCGGCCAGCAATGTCAGCCGCGTTTCGTCGTCCGTTCCGACGGATCTCCCCCCCTCACCCCGTCCCTCTACATGCACCTCGCCCCGCAGGGCTCGGTGGGAAGCCGGGGGGGAGAGGGCGCCCCCACCCGAACCTCTTTCTCCCCTCTCTGTCCTCGATCTCTCCTGCTCCGTCTCGGGTGTGTCGTCCACGACGACTTCCGCGCCGACCAGGGCGCGCAGGCCGGTCTTCTTCGCGGCCCCGAAGAAGCGGGGGGCGCCGTAGACTCCGTTGCGGTCGGCGAGCGCCACCGCCGGGAGATCGAGCTCGGCCGCCCGCTCCACGAGCTCCTCGGGCGCGGAGGCGCCGCGCAGGAAGGAGAAGGCGGAGGCGGCTCGAAGCTCGGCGTAGCGGATCGGCATCGCGGCCCCAGTGTATAGCGTAAAAAGAGCGTAATCAAGGTGCGGCCTCGATCCGCCCATTCGAGATGAGTCGCGGTGAGGCCGCCGTGAGCGGGCGCTGAGCCCCGCTCCGCCGAAGCGCGCGTATGGCATCATGGAGAGGTGATGAACGGAGGTTTCCCATGAAGCGTCGTTCCCACCCCCCGTTGCTCCCCTTCCTCTTCACCCTCCTCGGTCTCGCGGGAGCGACAGCGGTGCCTGCCCAGGCTCCGGACGCCCCGCCGGCGGAGACCGTCGACCGCACCTTCACCGGCGAGACGACGGTCACCGTGGTCGAGGTGCCGGTGCGGGTGCTCGCGGACGGCGAGCCGGTGATCGGCCTCGACGCGGACGACTTCCGGGTCTTCGACGGGGGCGACGAGCGGCAGGTGCTCTCGGTCGAGCGGGTCGACCTGCGCGCGTCGAGCGCCGGCGCGGGGGCGGCGGCCGCCCCGTCGCCCGCCGCCCGCCGGCACTTCCTGCTGCTCTTCGACATGGCGTTCACCGACGCTCCGTACCTGCGGGAGGCGGTCGAGGCGGGGC
>CAZLLV010000494.1:0-11672 GCA_964560325.1 uncultured Thermoanaerobaculia bacterium
TCCGGATGCGCGCTCCGGAGCAGCCGGTCCGGCCGCGGGTGCCGGCGGCGGGTTAGATCTCCCCCCAAACCCCCGTCCCCTTCCATGCACCTCGCCCCGCAGGGCTCGGTGGGATAGGGGGCAGGGGCGCCCCCACCCGAACCTCTTCCTTCGGGGGGCTGTGCTGATACATTCCGCGGATCATGATCACCTCAGCCGTCGGTGTGATGACGGTCCTCGTGGGGACCGCCGCGTTCTGGTTCTGGATGGAGCGGTGGACGGGCTGGAAGGTCTTCCGCTACATCGTCCCGCTGATCTGGATCTACGCCACGCCGCTCGTGCTGCGCAACGTGGGCGTGCTGCCAGCCGAGTCCGGCTCGTACGACCTGCTGCGCGAGTACGGGCTGCCGATGTTCATCGTGCTGCTCCTGCTGTCGGTCGACGTCGGGTCGGCGCTCCGGGTGATGGGCCGGGGCGTCGGCGTGATGCTCCTCGGCACGCTCGGCATCGTCCTCGGGGCGCCGGTGGGGTACTTCGTGGTCCGCGACTGGCTCGACCCGGATGCGTGGACCGGCTTCGGGGCGCTCGCCGGGAGCTGGATCGGCGGCACCGGCAACATGGCGGCGATGGAGCGCGCGCTCGGTACGCCGCCCGAGATGTTCGGTCTCGCCGTCCTGGCCGACACGGCGATCTACATCGCCTGGCTGCCGTTGCTGCTGGTGTCGAAGAGCTTCGCCGAGCGGTTCAACAAGTGGACCGGGGTCTCGGAGAGCCGGCTGGAGGAGATGGAGGCGGCGGCGCAGGCGGAGCTCGAGGGGCAGGAGGAGGCGAGGCCGCCGTCGGTGCCGGACGTGCTCTACCTCGGCCTGCTCGCCCTCGCCGTCACCTGGGCGGCGAAGCTGCTGGCGCCGTGGCTGTTCGCGGTGCAGCCGACGGCCCTGGAGGAGATCTTCTCGGCCGGGACGTGGGAGGTGCTGATCGTCTCGACCTTCGGGATCGCGCTGTCGTTCACGCGGGCGAAGCGGATTCCGTCGTCGCACAACCTGGCGATGGCGCTGGTCTACGTCTTCGTCGCACGGATGGGGGCGTCGGCGTCGCTCGAGGGGCTCACGCAGGCGCCGGCGTTCCTGCTGGGCGCGGCGATCTGGATCGTGATCCACGGCCTCTTCTGCCTGGCCGGGGCGTGGCTCTTCAAGGTGGACGTGCACAGCGCGGCGATCGCTTCGGCGGCGAACGTCGGCGGCGCGGCGTCGGCGCCGGTGGTGGCGGCGCACCACCGGGAGAGCCTGGTGCCGGTGTCGATCCTGATGGCGCTGATCGGCTACGCGATCGGCAACTACGCGGCGCTCGGCGCGGCGCACCTCTGCCGGCTGGTGGCGCCGGTGGGGTAGGGCGGAGGGGGTCGGCGACCGTCGGATTCGGGGCGAGCACGCCCGGCCTCCGGGGCGGCTCGGCTCTCTGGGTGGCCGGACGATGGCCTCGCCTCGCAGGGCCTCGCGCGGGGGAGTGGCGTTCACTGCCGGCGTCCGTGCTCGCTGCGCGGGCCCAGAGCCCTGCGTCCGGGCGTGCTCGCCCCGAATCCGACGGTCACCGGTCGGTGGTGGGTGTAGATCAGGTGAAACGCTTTTCGGTGACGCTGCGTAGTGTCTCCAGAGTTCGCAGCACCACCCGAGATCGCTCGCACAGGAGACCTACGCCATGCACCGCAATCGTCTGATCCCCGCCGCCTTCGCCGTCGCCGCCCTGCTCGCGGCGGCTCCCGCCTTCGCCGTCGAGATCGAAGAGCGCTTCGACCGCTCCTACGACCTCGGCTCCGGCGGCTCGATCGCCGTCGCCAACGTCAACGGCTCCGTCCGGGTCGAAGCCTGGGACCGGGACGAGGTCCGGGTCGAGGCCGTCAAGAAGGTCAAGTCGGGCAGCCGCTCGAAGGCCGAGGACGTGATGGAGCGCATCGAGGTCGCGGTCGAGCAGCGCGGTGACCACCTCGAGATCGACACCAGGGTTCCGCGCAACGGCGACAGCGGCTTCCTCGACTGGCTGGTCGGCAACGACTCCAGCGCGCAGGTGACCTACGAGATCCGCGTGCCGCGCTCGACCGACGTCGACGTCCAGACGGTCAACGGCAAGGTCCGCATCGCCGGCGTCGCCGGCCGGGTGGAGGCGAACACCACCAACGGCGGCATCGAGATGGCCGACCTGCGCGGCTCGGTCCAGGCGGGCACGACCAACGGCGGCATCGACGTCGAGCTGTCCGACGTGTCCGAGGGCCGCGACATGCGCCTGTCGACCACCAACGGCGGCATCAGCCTGCGCCTGCCGCGGGACGTGCGTGCGAGCGTCGACGCCGACACGACCAACGGCGGCATCGACATCGAGGGCCTCCAGGCCGACGTGCGCAGCCGCGGCCGGCGGCACGTCGACGCCGACCTGAACGGCGGCGGTCCGCAAATCCGGCTGACCACCACCAACGGCGGGATCAAGATCACCGGTCGGTGATCCGGCGGCTCGGGCCGGCGGTTCTGTGCAAGAATCCGCCGGCACCCGAGCCGTCCCTTGGATCCTTCCCCCACCCCCTCGCTTCCGGCGCCCGATGCCGGAGAGACGCCCCGCCTGCGCTACTGGTCGTGGGGGCTGCCGGCGTTTTCGCTGCTCTGGCTCGGCGCCTACCTCTACTTCACCTCCCGCGCGGGCGTCGACCCGGGGGCGCTCGCGGCACAGAACTGGCCGCTGGTGCTGGTCGGCGTCGCCGGGGCGACGATCGGCAACGCCACCGCCGTCGGCGGCGGCCTGGTCTTCATCCCGGCCCTGATCTTCGGCTTCGGGCTCGGGCCGGTCGAGGCGCTCAAGCTGGCGCTCGTCTCCCAGTCGGTCGGCATGACGAGCGGCGCGATCGGCTGGCTGCGGCGGGGTGCGGTGCCGTTCGGAGCGCTGCCGGTCGCCATCCCGCTACTCGCCGCCGGCGCCCTGGTCAGCACCTTCGTCATCCAGCCCAACGCGCTCCTGGTCAAAGGTCTTTTCGGGCCGGTGTCGATCGGCGTCGGGATCCTGACCCTCTACCTGCTGGAGAACCGCACGCGGACCCTCGAGGTGCCGCGGTCGGCCCTCCCGGGGCTCGGAGCGGTCGCCTTCGTCGGCGGCATGCTGACCGGCTGGGTGGCGATCGGGGAGGGGGAGGTGGTGGCGGCCTACCTGATGCTCCGCCACGGGCTCGACCCGCGGCGCGGGATCGCGCTCGGTACGGTGCTCCTGTCCGCGAACTCGATCCTGCTCGGCGGGCTGCACGCGTTCGTGCTCGGCGGGGTGCCGTGGGAGATGGCGGCGTTCGTCATGCTCGGTTGCGCGTGGGGCGGGCGGCTGGGGCCGTTCCTGGCACAGTGGGTGGGGCCGCACAAGCTGAAGATCGCCTTCGCCACCATCGCGATCACCGACGGTGCGCTGATCCTCGGGCAGTTCCTTTGGTCCCTCTCGTGACGGCTCGAGTGGAGTGCCCCGGCGCACCAGGGGCCCCCTCCCTCGATCTGCGTTCGTCGGCGAGTCCTGTCCGGCCCGAGCCTGAACCCTCGCAAAGATCGATTGGATCACCCCCCTCTCCCTCGATCCCTCTCCCACCCTCCAGGTGGGCGAGGGACGCCCCCACCCGGCGTCTCCGGAGCGGTGGGCGAGACGAGCGAGCATGTCGGGCTATGGGATAATCGGCAGCGTTTGCCATTCATCCGATGAGGAGGGAGCCGCCATGACCGTCGCCACCGCAGGAACCACCGTCGATCGCATCCAGGAGTTGCTCGGAGACGAGGCCGAGAGCCTGCTCGGGCACGTCTGCGGCGGCATTCCGAAGGAGACCCTCACCCTGCCCGGGCCGGACCACGTCGACCGGGTGTTCAAGGACTCCGACCGCAACTCGCGCGTCCTGGTCAACCTCCAGCGCCTGTACGACCACGGCCGCCTCGGCGGCACCGGCTACCTCTCGATCCTGCCGGTCGACCAGGGGATCGAGCACTCCGGCGCCTCGGCCTTCGGTCCGAACGTCGGCCTCTTCGACCCGGAGAACATCGTGCGCCTCGCGGAGGAGGGCGGCTGCAACGGCGTCGCCTCGACGATCGGTGTGCTCGGCATCCTGTCGCGCCGCTGGGCGCACAAGATCCCGTTCGTCGTCAAGCTCAACCACAACGAGCTCCTGACCTACCCGAACAGCTACCAGCAGGTGCTCTTCGGGAGCGTCGAGCAGGCGTGGGAGATGGGCGCCGCGGCGGTCGGCGCGACGATCTACTTCGGCGGCGACGACGGGCGGCGCGAGCTGGTCGAGATCGCCGAGGCGTTCGCCCACGCCCACGACCTGGGGCTCGCGACCATCCTCTGGTGCTACCTGCGCAACGAGGAGTTCAAGGTCGAGGGGCGCGACTACCACGCCTCGGCCGACCTGACCGGGCAGGCGAACCACCTCGGCGTGACGATCCAGGCCGACGTCATCAAGCAGAAGATGGCGACCAACAACGGCGGCTACGCGGCGGTCGGCTTCGGCAAGACCGACGACCGCGTCTACGGCGAGCTGGTGACCGACCACCCGGTCGACCTGGTGCGCTGGCAGGTGGTGAACTGCTACATGGGCAAGATCCCGCTGATCAACTCCGGCGGCGCCTCGAAGGGCAAGGGCGACCTCGCCGCCGCCGTCCGCACCGCCGTGATCAACAAGCGCGCCGGCGGCGCCGGCCTCATCTCCGGCCGCAAGGCCTTCCAGAAGCCCCTCGCGGAAGGCGTAGAGCTCTTGAACGCGATCCAGGACGTATACCTGAGCGAAGATGTGACCATCGCCTGATCCGTCCGTGCGATTCCTGGCGGACGAGAACCTCCCGATCGCGGGAGTCCGCGTGCTGCGGGACGCCGGCTACGACGTCACCACGATGTCGGAGGTCGACCCTGGCGCGTCGGACCGGGACGTCCTGGCGGTGGCGAAGCCGCATCCTGCTGACCTTCGATCGCGACCACGGGCGGCTGATCTTCGCCGAAGCGGTACCGCCACCGCCGGGCATCGTTCACCTGCGGTTCATTCCGGAGACGCCGGAGGAGACGGCCCACGTGCTACTGCGACTGATCCGAAAGGTCGACCTGGACCTGGAGGGTAGCTACACCGTCGTCCGCCGCCGAGACGTGCGGCAGCATCCGCTGCCGAAAGTAGACGATTAACCGGCGACCGGCTCGCCGCGCAGCGGTGCCTCGAACGAAAGCAGCGTCTCGTCGGAAACGCTCTCCGCAGCGTACGCGAAGACGGCGTTCAAGCCGTCACGGGTGAGGGTCGGGTAGCTCTCGAGGATCTGGTCCTCGGTCCAACCGGCAGCGAGGAGATTGAGGAGGAACTCAACGGAGAGACGGGTCCCCTTGACCACCGGCTTCCCGGAGAGGATGCCGCGGGCGGAGTGGATCAGGTCCCGCCAAGCGACAGCTTTCATACAGCTGATCATACCCGCTCGACACTAACGGCGGACATGAACGGATTGAATCTGTCCGTCAGCTCACGAGCAGGGGAATCGGCGCAACGGGCCACCCAACCAAGCGCAGCGGAGGTTGGGTTGGAGGGGCGATCTGGTCGATCGCGATCTGCCGGATGTGAGGAGCGGGTGATCCTCACATCCGGCCATAATTCGGCCCGCCGCCCCCCTCCGGCGGGACCCAGGTGATGATCTGGTACGGGTCGTGGATGTCGCAGGTCTTGCAGTGGACGCAGTTGCTGGCGTTGATCTGGAGCCGCCGGCCGTGGGGTGAGGTGGGGTCCTCGACCATCTCGTAGACCGCCGCCGGGCAGAAGCGTTCGCACGGGTTCGCGTACTCGACGGTGCAGCGGGTGGCGCAGATCTCCGGGTCGTGCACCAGCAGGTGGACCGGCTGGTCTTCGTCGTGCGACGTGCCCGAGTTGTAGACGTCGGCCAGCCGGTCGAAGGTCAGCTCGCCGTCGTGCTCGGGCTTCGGCCGCGGGGTCACGCCGTGGCCCTCCGGGCGGTCGAGGCGGGTCATCCGCTCGTGCCCGGGCTCGGTGCCGAGCTTGCTGCGGAAACCCCATCCGAGGCCGCCGGTGACCATGCCGAGGGCGCCCTGGGCGATGCCGCCGACGAGCCCCTTGTCGAACGCCTGGTGGAAGTTGCGGACCTTCCAGAGGTCCTTCTTGAGCCAGCTCCGGTCGACCCGGTCGGCGAAGCCGGAGAGCGCCGCCTCGCCGAAGTCGCCGCTCTTCAGGCTCTCGAAGATCGTCTCCGCCGCCAGCATGCCCGACTTCATGCCGAGCGAGATCCCTTTCAGCTTCTGGGCGTTGAGGAAGCCGGCCGAGTCGCCGATCAGCAGGAAGCCGTCGCCGTAGAGCTTCGGCATCGCGTACCAGCCGCCCTCGGGGATCGCCTTGGCGCCGTAGTTGACCATCTTGCCGCCCTCGAGCAGCTCGCGGATCGCCGGGTGGGTCTTGTAGCGCTGGAACTCGTCGTGCGGGTCGGTCCAGGGGTTCTCGTAGTCGAGACCGACCACCAGGCCGACGGCCGCGAGGTTGCCCTGGAGGCCGTAGACGAAGCCGCCGCCGAAGATCGAGCCGCCGAGTGGCCAGTTCATGGTGTGGATCACCTCGCCCGGCTCGAGCCGGCCCTCGGGCAGCTCCCAGTGCTCCTTGAGGCCGATGGCGTAGGTCATCGGGTTCTTGCCGGCCCACAGGTCCATCTCCTGATCGAGCTGCTTGACCAGCGTGCCGCGTACCCCTTCGCCGAGCACCGTGCACTTCGTGCGCAGGTCCATGCCGGGCTGGTAGTTCGCCTTCTTGTTCCCCTCGCGGTCGACCCCCTGGTCGCCGGTCCGGACGCCGACGACGGTACCGCCCTCGATCAGGATCTTCGAGGCCGGAAAGCCGGGGAAGATCGAGACCCCCTTCTCCTCGGCGAGCTCGCCGAGCCACTTGACCAGCTTGCCGAGCGCGGCGACGTGGTAGCCGCGGTTCGACATCATCGGCGGCGCCGGCAGCTTGACCGCCTTGCTCTCGGTCATCCAGAACAGCCGGTCTTTACCGACCGGGGCCTCGAACGGCGCCTCCTGCCAGCGGTCGGGCACCAGCTCGCGGAAGGCGACCGGGTCGACGACGGCTCCCGAGAAGGCGTGGCTGCCGAGCTCCAGCCCCTTCTCGAGGACCGCGATCTCCGCCTCGATCGGCTCTCCGTCCGTCTTCTCGTTGTGCTCCTCGACGAGGCGGGCCAGGTGGTACGCGCCGGCCAGGCTGGCGGGCCCGGCCCCCACGAACACCACGTCCATTTCCAGGGTCTCGCGCTCCGGTTGCGTCATCGACAGGCTCCTCGGACAAGAGAGAGGGAAGGCGGCCGGCCGCGGAGTCCGGCTCCGGCCGAGCCGGCTGGATGGTAGCAAACGGGCGGGTGCTAAGCTGCCGGCTCCGCCCGCGCCCCGCTCGCCGCCGCCCGCACGATGACCGATCCTCCCAGCTCTCCTCGCGAAACGCTCGCGGAGCGCGTGCGCCTGGTCGCCACCCTCTCGCACCTCCCGAGCGCCGACGAGCTCGCCGCCCTGCCGGCGGCGGTCGACTGGCTCGAGGTGCGGGCCGATCTGGCGGGAAGCCCGGAGGCGGAGGCGCTCGAGCCGCTCGCCGAACGCGCCGCGGCCGCCGGCGGTGGGCTCGTCTTTACGCTGCGCAGCCGTGCCGAGGGGGGGAGCGGCACCGACGATCCGGCCCGCCGCGCGGAGGCGATCGCCCGCGCCGCGGGGCTGGAGATCGGCGGCGAGCCGGCCTACGCGCTGATCGACCTCGAAGCCGAGCGCGACCTCCACCCGGAGGTGCTCGACGCCGTGCCCGCCGGGCGGCGCCTCCTCTCCTGGCACGGGCCGACCGGCACGGTCGCGGAGCTCGAGGACCGGATCGGCGAGATGACCGCGACCCCGGCGGTCCTCTACAAGCTGGTGACCGAGGCCCGGCAGCCGGGCGAGGAGCTCCCGGGCCTGCTGGCGCTCGCCGCCGCCGGGCGGCCGGACGTGATCTCGTTCTCGACCGGCGAGGGGGCCGCCTGGACGCGCCTGGTGGCGCCGCACCTCGGCGCCCGCGTCGTCTACGGCGCCTTCTCGGCCGACGCGCCCGGGGCGCCCGGCCAGCTCTCGGTCGATCGCCTGGTCGACGACTTCGGCCTGCCCGAGATCCGGCCGATCGAGGCGCTCTACGGCATCGTCGGCAACCCGGTCTCCCATTCGCTCTCGCCGCGGCTCCACAACCGCGCCTACCGCGAGCTCGGCATCCCCGCGCTCTACGTGCCCTTCTTCACCGAGCACTTCGGCGACTTCTGGCTCGAGGTGGTCGAGAGCCTGCGCCTCGACGACCTCGGCTTCCCGCTCCGGGGGCTCTCGGTGACCGCGCCGTTCAAGGAGATCGCGCTGGCGGTGGCGGGCGCGCCGAGCCCGCGCACGCAGGCCGTGGGCGCCGCCAACACGCTGGTCGAGAACGAGGGCGTGTGGGAGGCGGAGTCGACCGACCCGGAGGGGGTGGTGCTGCCGCTCCGGCATCTCGGAGTGTCGCTCGAAGGCGCCGCCGTGGCGGTGCTCGGCGCCGGCGGGGCGGGGCGCTCGGCGGCGGTCGGCCTGCGCCACGCCGGCGCCCACGTGACCCTGGTCAACCGGACCGAGGACCGCGGCCGGCAGGCGGCGCGCGACGCGGGGGTGGGCTTCCAGCCGCTCGACGAGCTCGACCCCGGGCGCTACGACGTGGTGGTGCAGGCGACGTCGCTCGGCCGCCATCCGGACGATCCGCTCCCGTTCGACCCCGCCGCCCTGCGCCCCGACGCGGTGGTGGTCGACCTGGTCTACACCGAGGGCGAGACCTCGCTGCTCGCCGCCGTGAAGGCGTCCGGCCGGCGCGCCGTCGACGGACGCGAGGTGCTCCTCTACCAGGCGCTCGAGCAGTTCCACATGATGACCGGCCGCGAGCTGCCGATCCCGCTCGCCCGAGAAGCGCTCGGCCTGCCGCCGGAGCCGCGCGCGGCGGGTTAGGAGGCTCCGTTCCGGAGCCCCGAGACGGGAATTTCCCTGATGGGCGAAGCTTTGACAGCGCCGGGTGGAGGAAATACCATCCCCTTTCGGCACCATGCCGGCGTAGCTCAGTGGAAGAGCGCCTGACTGTGGATCAGGAGGTCATGGGTTCAACTCCCATCGCCGGTACCATTCCCCATCGCGCGACGGTCCGGCCGCCCGCGCCGGCACCGCGAGCCCAAACATGCCCTCGACCGTAGAACCCCGTCTCTCCCGTGGCCTCCGTGACCTCCAGCCCGCCGAGGTCCTGGCTCGGGAGTGGATGATCGGCAAGATCCGCGAAGTCTACGAGCTGTACGGCTTCGTTCCGTTCTCGACCCCCGCGATCGAGTACCTCGACGTCCTCGGCGGCTCGGCCGGCGAGGAGGCGCAGCAGTCGATCTTCCACGTCACCAACCCCGAGGGCGAGGAGCTCGGCCTGCGCTTCGATCTCACCGTGCCGCTGGCGCGGGCGATCGCCCAGTACAAGAAAGAGATGCCCCTGCCGTTCCGGCGCTACCAGGTGGCGCAGGTCTGGCGGGCCGACAAGCCCGGCCCGGGGCGCTTTCGCGAGTTCACGCAGTTCGACCTCGATTCGGTCGGGGTCGTCTCGGAGGTGGCGGACACCGAGGTCATCGCCGGCATGTGCGACACGCTCGAAGCCCTCGGCGCCGGTCCTTACCGGGTCCGCTACTCGAGCCGCGGCATCCTGAACGTGCTCCTGGCCTACGCCGACATCGCACAGGAGCGCGGCGTCGACGTCTTCCGCGTGCTCGACAAGCTGGAGAAGATCGGCCCCGCGAAGGTCCGGCGTGAGCTGACCACCGGCTACGTCGACGAGTCGGGCGACACGATCCCCGGCCTCGGCCTCGCGGACGACCAGGTCGACCGCATCGAGCGCTTCCTCGCCATCCGAGACGAGGACCGTACCGAGGTGATCGCCCACCTGCGCGAGATCTTCGACGGCGTCGAAGGCGCCGAGCGGGAGATCGAAGGGGTCGAGAAGATCTCCCGCCACCTCTACGCCCTCGGCTACGAGAACGACCGGGTCGCCCTCGACCTGTCGATCGCCCGCGGTCTCGCGTACTACACGGGCCCGGTCTTCGAGGCGATCCTGCTCGACGCGCCGCGCTACGGCTCGGTCTTCGGCGGCGGTCGCTACGACGACCTGGTGATGCGCTTCCTGGGCGAGAAGATCCCCGCCACCGGGGCCTCGATCGGCGTCGACCGGTTGCTCGCCGCGCTCACCGACCTCGGCCGGATCGGCGAGCGCAAGTCGACGGCGCAGGTTTTGGTGACGCAGATGGACGAGGCGCTGACCGAGGACTGCCTGCGGATGACCTGGGAGCTGAGGCGCGCCGGCATCCCGGCCGAGATCTACCTCGGAGGCCAGCGCGGGGTCGGCAAGCAGCTCAAGTACGCGGACCGCTGGGACGTGCCGATCGCGCTCCTCTACGGCAGCCAGGAGAAGGAGCGCGGCGAGGTGACGCTCAAGGACATGGACGCCGGCCGCAAGAAATCGCAGCAGATCGAGGATCGGCAGGAGTGGATCGAGGAGCGGCCGGGCCAAAGGGTCGTGGCGCGCGGCGACCTGGTCGAGACGGTCCGCGCCATGCTCGAGGCGATCGACCGGGAGCGGCGGTGAGCCCCCTCGTCCTCGACGGCCGATCGTTGACCGTGGAGGATCTCGCACGGGTCGCGCGCGACCCGTCGGCGCGCATCGACTGGACCGGCGCCGCGATGGCGCGCGTCGAGCGCGGCCGCCGCCAGATCGAGGCGATCGTCGAGCGCTACAAGGCGGAGCGGGCGAGCCGTGCCGGCGAGGGCGGGGACGTCGAGGGCATGGTTCTCGACTACGGCGTAACCACCGGTTTCGGCGCCTTCAAGAACATCGCGATCGAGCCCGACGACCTGAAGCGGCTGCAGCGCAACATCCTGCTGAGCCACTCGGCGGGGGCCGGAGCGAGCGCCGACCCGGACGACCCGGAGAGCTACCTGCCGCCCGACGTGGTGCGGGCGACGCTGGTCTTGCGCCTCAACACCTTTCTGAAAGGCCACTCCGGAGTCCGCCGGGAGCTGGTCGAGACGATCCGCGCCATGCTCCACCAGGGGATCGTGCCGCTCGTGCCGAGCCGCGGCTCGGTCGGATCGAGCGGCGACCTCTGTCCGCTCGCGCACCTCTTCGTGGTCCTGCTCGGCGAGGGGCGCTACTACGTGGTGCGCGACCCCGACGACATGCGGGTCGGCCGGAGGAGCCCCGAACGGTGGAAGCCGGCGAGCGGCCTGGCGGACGACCTAGGCATGGAGCCTCCGGAGCCGAGCTACAAGGAGGGCCTGGCGCTCACCAACGGAGCGACGGTCTCGACCGCTCTGCTCGCCCTCGCCACGCACGACGCGGAGATCCTGGTCCAGTCGGCCGACGTGGCCGCCGCGCTCTCGCTGGAAGCGATGTGTGGCTGCGCGCGAGCGTTCGACCCGAAGGTCCACGGGGCGCGCGGGCTCGCCGGACAGATCGACACCGCCGCCAACGTCCGCACCCTGCTCGAAGGGAGCGGGTGGCTCGAGACCTCGGGCGAGGTGCAGGACGTCTACTCGCTACGCTGCGCGCCGGCGGTCCACGGTGCGAGCCGGGACACGCTCTCCTACGCTCGGCGGATCGTCGAGAC
>CAZLLV010000495.1:0-6285 GCA_964560325.1 uncultured Thermoanaerobaculia bacterium
AGGCGAGGCCCCCGGGCGGCAGGGCCACCCGCCGAGCCGTGCCGGAGGCCGCCCCTCCCCCGGCCCGGACCCACCGGCGCAGGCACTCCCGCTTCGCCCACCACTCTTCCCCACGCTCCCGGACCAGCCAATCTGGCACGATCGGCGGGCGTTCGATGCCGCCGCTCGTAGGCTCTGCGCCCCGCTTGCGGGCGGTCGCACCCGCGCAACAGGGTTCTCTCGCCCGTGGCACTTCACTTGCACTTTCCGCCATCTCCGGGAAACTCGATGACGACCTCCGAACCTTCGCGCATGCCTCCGCCGCCGGAATCGCCCTCCGGCTCCGACCGCCCCGCGCCCGGCGCTTCGCGCACCGACGTGCGCCCCGACCTGCGCGACGTCGAGCGGCAGACGCTGCTTCTCAAGCAGGCGGAGGACGAGATCCGGAAGGTGATCGTGGGGCAGTCGTACCTGATCGACCGCCTCCTGGTCGGCCTCCTCTGCCGCGGGCACCTGCTGATCGAGGGGGTGCCGGGGCTCGCCAAGACGCTCGCGGTCAAGACCCTCGCCCGCACGCTCGACATCGAGTTCCACCGCATCCAGTTCACGCCCGACCTCCTCCCCGCCGACCTGGTCGGCACGCTGATCTACGACGCCCGTACGGGCGAGTTCACGCCGCGCAAGGGGCCGATCTTCACCCGCATCTTGCTCGCCGACGAGATCAACCGCGCGCCGGCCAAGGTGCAGGCGGCGCTCCTCGAGGCGATGGAGGAGCGGCAGGTCACGCTCGGGGACACGACCTATCCGCTCGGCGAGCCGTTCATGGTCCTCGCGACCCAGAACCCGATCGAGCAGGAGGGGACCTACCCGCTCGCCGAGGCGCAGACCGACCGCTTCCTGATGAAGATCCGCCTCGACTACCCGAGCCGCTCGGAGGAGGCGGAGATCCTCGACCGCATGCTGGTCGAGCACACGACCGACGTGCGCCCGGTCCTCGACCGCGAGCGCCTCCTCGAGCTGCGCGCGCTGACCGACGCGGTCTACCTCGACGGCAAGATCCGCCGCTACGTGCTCGACCTCGTCATCGCCACGCGCGACCCCGCCGCCGCCGGCAGCCCGGAGCTCGCCGATCTGCTCTCCTTCGGCGCCAGCCCGCGCGCCACCCTCTTCCTGGCGCGTGCGGCGAAGGCGCTGGCGCTGGTGCGCGGCCGCGGCTACGTGATTCCGGAGGACGTCAAGGAGATCGCGCCCGACGTGCTCCGCCACCGGATCGTGCCGACCTACGAGGCCGAGGCGGAGGAGATCACGGCCGACGAGCTGATCGCCCGGCTGCTCGCCCGCGTCGAGGTTCCGTAGGTCGCCTTCCCCCGCAGAGGTGCCGTCCCCGTGAGCCTCTCCGACTCCATCGCCCGCGTCCTTCCCTGGAAGCGACGCCCGGCGGCCCCGGAGGGTGCGCCGCTCGAGCGCCCGCGCCTGCCCGCCGACCTGGCGCGCAAGGTGCGCCGCATCGAGGTCGCCACCCGCCGGCTGGTCGATCAGGGCGTCGCCGGCGAGTACCACGCCGTGTTCAAGGGGCGCGGGGTCGAGTTCGCCGAGGTGCGCCCCTACCAGCCGGGCGACGACATTCGCTCGATCGACTGGAACGTCACTGCGCGCAGCGGCGAGCCGTACGTCAAGAAGCACGTCGAGGAGCGCGATCTCACGGTCTTCCTGGCGGTCGACGTGTCGGGCTCGCTGTCGTTCGGCTCGCGGGCGATCGTCAAGCGCGACCTGGCGGCCGAGGTGGCGGCGCTCCTCGCCTTCGCCGCGGTCCGCAACGGCGACCGCGTGGGGGCGGCGCTCCTCTCCGACCACATGGAGCTCTTCCTGCCGCCGCGGCGCCGCCGAAACCACGTGCTGCGGCTGATCCGGGAGATCCTGATCCACCCGGCCGAGGGCGGCACCGACCTGGGCGCGGCGCTCGGGCAGACGGTCTCGGCGCTCGGCCGGCGCTCGGTCCTCTTCCTGATCTCCGACTTCCTGACCGAGCCCTTCCCGCGGGTGCTCGAGGCCGCGGCGGCGCGCCACGACCTGGTGGTGGTCGAGATCGTCGACCCGCGCGACGCGGAGCTTCCGGCGGTCGCGCCGGTGCCGCTGCGGGACGCGGAGACCGGCCGCGTCGCCCTGGTCGGCGGGGCGGGCGGCGCGAAGGTCGCCGACGAGCACCGCGCCCGCTGGCGCGCCGAGCGGACCCGGCTGCGCCGCCACCTGCGCAAGATCGGCGTCGACCACCTGGTGCTCTCCACCGACCGCCCCTACCTCGCGCCGCTCGTCGCCTTCTTCGAAGCCCGCCGCCGGAGGTTGTCGCGATGACCCGCGCCGCCTCCCTCGCCTGCACCGCGCTCCTGCTCCCGCTCGCCGCGCTCCTCGCGTCCCCCGGCCCGGCCGGCGCCGCCGCCGTCGCGGTGACCCTGCCGCCCGAGCCGCTCACGGTGGGCGACCGGGTCGAGGTCGTGGTGACGGTCACCGGCGAGCGGGGCGAGGTCGCGGGCGAGCCCCGCTTCCCCGCCTGGGGCGAGAGCTGGGGCGACGCCGAGATCGTCGAGGCGGGGCCGGTGGTGCCGGCCTACGGGACGGCCGAGGATGGCGGCGCCCGCCTCTACGAGCAGCGCCTGATCCTCGTCGCCTTCCGCCCGGGGCTCGTGGAGCTCCCGCCGCGGCCGATCGCGCTCCCGGGGCCGGAGGGCACGGCGGAGCTGTCGACCCCGGCGGGGCTCGCCTTGCGGATCGACTCGGTGCTGCCCGAGGAGCTCGCCGAGACCGAGGGGTCGGAGATCGAGGCCCGTCCGCCGGCGCCGCCCCGGCCGCTCCCGCTCGGCGCCGCCTTCTGGGCCACCCTCGCGAGCGGCTGCGCGCTGCTCTTCGGCCTCTTCCTCCTCGCCCGGCGGGGCCGCCGTGCCGCCGTCCCGGCCCCGCGCGCCGCGCCCCGCGACGAGCTCGCCGCCGCCCTCGCCGCCGCCGCCGAAGCGCCGGAGCCGGTCGCCGGGCACGTCGTCCTCTCGCTCGCCCTGCGCCGGTTCCTCGGGCGCTCGTTCGGGTTCCGGGCCGCCGAGAGCACCACCACCGAGGTCCGCCGTCAGCTCCGCGGCCGCCGCGCCCCGGCCACCGTCGAGGCGCGGGTCCACGAGGTGCTCGCGGCGTGCGACCGGGTGAAGTTCGCGCGCGAGGCGACGACGCGCGAGGCGCTCGAGGCACGCATCGAAGCGGCGCGCGAGGTGGCGGCCGAGGCCGAGCGCCACCTGCGCCCGCCGGAAGGCGCGAACGCGGCACCGGACGCCGGGCGGGAGAGGGCGGCCTGATGCCGTTCCCCGACTTCGCGACTCCGCTCTGGCTGACGCTGCTTGCCGCCGTGCCGCTCCTCTCCTGGTGGCACCACCGGCGCACCGCGGCCGGCGCTCTCACCTACAGCCGGCTGCCGCGCGGGGCCGGCGGCTCGTGGCGCCTCCACCTCCCCTTCTATCTCCGGCTCGCCGCGCTCGTGCTGCTGATCGTCGCCATCGCCCGGCCGCGCCTCGGCTACACCTGGGAGGAGAGCCTGACCGAAGGGATCGACATCCAGATCGCGCTCGACGTCTCGGGCTCGATGGCGGCCGAGGACTTCCAGCCCCGGAACCGCCTGGAGGTCGCCAAGGCGGTGGTGCGCGACTTCGTCGCCGGCCGCACCGGCGACCGGATCGGCCTCGTCGTCTTCTCCGGCTCGGCGCTGACCCGGGCGCCGCTCACGACCGACCGCCAGATGCTCGCCTTCCTGATCGATTCGGTCGAGATCGGCACCCTCGCCCGCGGCACCGCGATCGGCCTGGCGCTCGCCACCGCCGCCGGCCGGCTGCGCGACAGCGAGGCGGAGACGAAGGTGGTGGTGCTGGTGACCGACGGCGTGTCGAACGCCGGCGAGATCGACCCGCACGACGCGGCGGCGCTGTGCGACGGCATGGGCATCCGCGTGTACACGATCGGCGTCGGCACCGACGAAGCGGTGCCGATCCCGGTCGGGAACGTCGATCCGGTCACCGGCCGGATCTCGGTGCAGCGGCGGCTGCGCCGGATGCCGATCGACGAAGGGCTGCTGCGCGGGATCGCGGAGCGCACGGGCGGGCGTTACTACCGCGCCACCGACCGCCAGGCGCTGGCCGGCGTTTTCGCCGAGATCGACCGCCTGGAGCGCACCGAGATCGAGGTCAAGCGCTTCGTCCGGTACCGCGAGGCGTTCCAGCCGCTCGCCTGGACCGGCCTCGCCCTGCTCGTGCTGCCGCTCGTGCCGGCGGCCTTCGCCTGGACGGGGGAGCCCTGATGGGGACGATCTTCGCCCGCCCCGAGCTCCTCGTTCTCGCCCTGCTGGCGCCGCTCGTGGCCGCCGCCGCGGCGGTCCTCTGGCGCCGCCGGCTGCGCGCCGCGGAGGCCTGGGCGTCGCGCGCCCTCTGGGGCCGGCTGCTCGGCCGCTACTCGCGCCGCCGGCTCGCCCTCTCGGTGACGCTGCTGTCGGCCGCGGTGCTGGGTGCCGGCCTCGCCCTGGCGCAACCGCGCTGGGGCGAGTCGCTCCAGACCGTCGAGCGGCGCGGGGTCGACGTGGTGCTGGTGCTCGACTCCTCGCTCTCGATGGGCGCGAGGGACGTGGCGCCGTCGCGGCTGGAGGTCGCCGAGACGCTGGTCCGGCGCCTGGTGCAGGCGATGCCGGGCCACCGCGTGGCCCTGGTCGCCGCCGAAGGGGACGGCGTGGTGATGGCGCCGCTCACCACCGACGCGGCGGTGATCGACCTCCTCCTCGACGGCGTCGAGCCGGGCTCGCTGCCGGTCCCGGGCACCCGCCTGGGCGATGCGCTCGACCGCCTGCCGGAGCTCTACCCGCCGGGCGATCCGTCCCGCGGTCTTTCCGGATCGGGGTCCACCCCGGGGAGCCACCGGGCGGCGATCCTGCTCTCGGACGGCGAAGACCACGGCGGCACCCTCGACGACCGGGTCGACCGGATCGCCGAGGCGGGGATCGTGGTGCACGCGATCGGGATCGGCACCCCCGACGGCGCGCCGGTGCCTCTGCCCGGCCACCCCGGCGCGGTGCGGCGGCGGCCCGACGGATCGGTGGTCATCAGCCGTCTCCACGAAGAGATCCTGGAGTCGGTCGCGCGCGGCACCGGCGGCGTCTACCTGCGGGCGACCGATCCGGGCCGCGACCTGCGGCCGATCCTCTCCGCCCTCGAGGGGATGGACCAGCGGGCGCACGAGACGACCGAGCTCGAGACGCGGGCCGAGCGCTTCCAGTGGCCGCTCGGGCTGGCGGTGGCGGCGCTCCTCGGCCACCTGGCGCTCTCTCCGTTCGTCGGCAGGCGCAGCACCGGCCTCGCCGGCGACGCCACGGAGGTCCGGCCGTGATCGCCCGCGCCACGCTCGGCCTCGTCCTCGCCGAGCTGCTGTCGCTCTCGACCCTGGGCGCCCTGGGCGCCCTCGGCCCATGGCCCGACTGGCTCCCGGATCTGCCGGACTGGGGCGAGACGTGGGAGCTCTCCGACCTCGAGCACAGCCTCGACCTGCACCCGCCGGTCGAGGTCGAGCGCTGGCTCTACAACCCGCGCGAGCGGACGGCGCGGGGCATCGAGCGGATGGAGCAGCTGGGGCCGGACCGGGCGCTCGCCGCCTTCGAGGCCGCCGCACGCCTCGCCCCCGGCGACCGGCGGGTGCTCTTCAACACCGGCACGGCACGACTGCTGGCCGATCACGGCGACGCGGTCGCGGCCCTGGAGGGCGCCGTGGCGGCGGACGAGGAGGCCGGCGGCGTGCCGCCGCTGCCGCCGGCGGTGCTCCAGCAGGCCTGGTACAACCTCGGCACCGCGAGGCTCGCGGCGGACGACGCGGCCGGCGCGGTCGCCGCCTTCGAAGAGGCGCTACGCCGCGAGCCGTCGGACGCCGACGCGAAGCACAACCTGGAGGTGGCGCTCCGGCGCCTGGAGGAGGAGCGGAGGAAGCTCCTGCCGCCGCGCGAGACGCCGGGCGGCGAGCGGCCGGGCGAGGACGAGGACGCCGGGGAGAGTGGCGGGACCGAGCCGGACGAGTCGAGCGGCGACGACGCGCAGGGGGCCCGCGAGCCGGAGGACGGCGAGCGGGAGGCCGAGGCACGGCCCGACGCCGGCGCGGCGTTCGGGCGCCGGCCGATCGCCGGCTTCGAAGAGCAGAGCGACCTGACCGCGGCCCAGGCCGCGGCGCTGCTCGACGCGGATGTCGTCGCCGCTCGAATCGTCCGGCTCGGTCCCGCCACTCTCCCCGGCGTCCTCGTCC
>CAZLLV010000496.1:0-16656 GCA_964560325.1 uncultured Thermoanaerobaculia bacterium
GACGCCGAGACCGCCACCCGCTACCGCCTGGTGCGGAGCATCCACCGGCTGCCGAAGCCCCTCGTCATCTACCTGGGGGGCGCCACCGGCACCGGCAAGTCCACCCTCGCCCTCGACCTGGCGCCGCTGCTCCGCATCTACCGCATCAACGCCACCGACACCATCCGCCAGGTGATGCGCATGGTGTTCGCGCCGGCGATCCTGCCGGCGCTCCACCACTCGAGCTTCACCCTGCCGCGCGACGAGGCCGCCGCCTTCCGCTACCGCGCCGACGGCCGCGCCCCATCGCCCGAGGCGGTCGAGGAGCGGCTGCTCGCCGAGTTCGAGGAGCAGTCGACACGTGTCTGCGTCGGCGTGCGGGCGGTCGTCGAGCGGGCGGTGGTCGAGAACATGAGCGTGCTGGTCGAGGGGGTCCACCTGCTGCCGCCGGTCGTCCCGTTCCACGACCTCGACGGCGCCGCCTACCAGGTGCCGCTGCTGCTCACCACCCGCGACGAAGAGCTCCACCGCTCGCGCTTCGTCGGCCGCGGCCGGAACGAGTCGCGCCGCGGCGAGCGCTACCTCGACCACTTCGCGGCGATCCGCCGGCTCCAGGACCTGCTGATCGAGCGCGCCGAGGAGCACGGCGTGCCGACCCTGGAGACGACCGACCGCGACAGCACGCTCCAGCGCGCCCTGCGCCTCGTCACCTCGATCCTCGACGAGAAGATCCCGCAGCTCCGCGCCGGGCCGCCGGAGGAGCGGCCGGTGGCGCCGCCGACGCTGCTGCTCTTCGTCGACGGGCTCGCCGACCGGCCGACCCGGGCGCTCTCCGGCCGCACGCCGCTCGACGCCGCCCAGCTCCCGACCTTCGACCGCCTGGCACGCGAAGGGCGGACCGGCCTGGGCGACCCGGTGGCGCCGGGCGTGGTTCCGGACACGGCGGCCGGGAGCCTGGCGATCTTCGGGCAGTCGCCGCGCGCCATCCGTCGCGGGCCGGTCGAGGCGCTCGGCGCCGGCATCGACCTGGCGCCGGGCGACATCGCCCTGCGCGCGAACTTCGCCACCCTCGACGAGGCGGGCCGGGTGATCGACCGGCGGGCCGGGCGCATCCGAGAGGGGACCGACGAGCTGGCCGAGGCGCTCGACCGGGTGCCGTTCTCCGAGGCGCGCGACGAGTGGGCCGACTACACGATCCGGGTCAAGCCCGGCACCGAGCACCGGCTGGCGGTCGTGCTCCAGGGGGCCGGGCTGTCGCCGGCGATCGCCGGCAGCGACCCGGGCGATGGCGCGCCGGCCGGCCCGCCGCTCGTGCCGCGTGCGATCGACCCGGCCGAGGCGGCGGCGGTGAAGACGGCGCGCCTGCTCGCCCACTTCGAGGAGCACGCTCGCCGGGTGCTGGCCGACCACCCGGTCAACCGGCGGCGGCGGGAGAGCGGCCTCGCGGCCGCGGACGCCATCCTCACACGGGGAGCCGGCCGCATCCACCGGCTCCAGCGCCTCGAACGGGGCGGCGTGCCGCTTGAGATCGCCTGCGTCTCGGGCGACCGGACCGTCCTCGGGCTCGCCGCCTGGATGGGCGCCGAGACAATCACCGGCCCGGAGATGACCGCCAACCTCGACACCGACCTGCCGGCGAAGTTCGCCGCCGCCGCCCGCGCTCTCGGTCACGACGACCTGGTGGTGCTCCACGTCAAGGGCGCCGACATCGCGGCCCACGACTGCCGCCCCGACCGCAAGGTCGCCTTCCTCGAAGCGCTCGACGCCCAGCTCGCCCGCTTCCTCGAAGGCTGGAAGGGCCGGCCGCTCCGGATCGCCGTCGCCTCCGACCACGCCACCCTCTCCGAGTCGGGCCAGCACGCCTCCGACCCGGTCCCCGTCCTCCTCTGGGGACCCGGAATCGATCCGGACGGCACCACCGCCTTCGCCGAGCACGCCGTCGCCGAAGGCGGCCTCGGAAGGATGCGCCTCCAGACCCTGATGACCCGTATTCTCGAGCCGTAGCGCGGATCCGAACGTAGCGCTCACCCGACACCTCCGTCGGCGCCGCCGGTTTATTCGCATTATGAATTACGCTCCTTTTGTGCATACATGAGGTCTCAAGGATTAAAGTCGGAAAAGTACTTGACGGAGCGTTGTCTTCTCGGGTATCCTATTTGTCATAGATCGTGCTCGTGCTCGTGCTCGTCCTCGCGAGGAGAAGCATCTTTGTCTCGGTTTCCTGGATTGGGGTTCATGAGAGAGATACTCAAAAAGGCTGAGCTTTCCGCCCGCTGTACTTTTTTGATCTGTCTCTCCCTGGTGATGGCGGGCTCAGCCACAGCAGGCGGGAGCTCGGCCGTGATGGGGGAGGACACGACGGAGATTGTCGCTGCAACCCGGCCTCTCGTGAACGACTGGCTCGAATCGCTTCCTCTGGAGTCCGCGTCCGAGTTCGGTTTCCTCTCACCCAACGAGATCCAGGCCGCTCGTCTGGGGCACCCCGTCCCCGCGTACACCCCAAGACGTAGGCCTCCGCTCTCACGAGACATCGTCGAGGCGACGGTCGAGAAACCTTCTGCGATGTGGCAGGTACCGATCTGCGTCGGATCCAGGATCGCCGCGGTGGCGACCGTGATGACTTCCGAGGGCGAGCCCGTCCGAGCCCTGGAGCTGGGGAACAGCTTCGTCGCCAACCGCCTCGATGCCGGCTTACGCTTCCTGAGCGGCGGTTGCGGTCCCGAGCGCCTCGATGTTCGCTACGTGACCTTTCGCAGTCCATCCGTCGATTTGCTGCTGGCACCCAGTCCGGGGGGCGGATGGCGATGGCTGCGTCTCCAAGGCACCGTTTCAGGTGAGGCGACCGAGATGGCCTCGCCTGAGATCGAGGCTCTCTTGAAGGAGCTTAATCGAGCGATCCTCGATTAAGCGATCCACTTCTTACCGATCAACTTCTGAGACGTTCAGGAGAACACCGATGAGATTCTCCTCTGTCGTATCCCGCCGAACGGCCATCATGGTGGTCAGTGTCGTGGTCACCGGGCTCTGGGCTGCGTCGGCCTCTCGGGCCAAGACGCTCGCGGTGCCCCAGGTCTCACAATTGTTGCCAGAGGCCTACACGAACTGGTGCTGGGCCGCGACCAGCGAGATGATCCTTCGCTACACCCAGAACGCACCCGGTATGTGCGCGATCGCGAACTGGGCGCGGGAACGAAACTCCTGGGGCGATGACGACTGCTGCACCAACGGCACCGGGTCCATTTGCAACCAGCCCAACTGGCTGTACGGAGGCGACGGGGGATCGATCGAAGATATCCTCGAGAACTGGGGCGCTGACAGCGAGACGTACAGCCAAGCCCTCGTCCTGGACGATCTCAGGGAAGCTATCGAGGATGATAGCCCGGTAGTCGTGCGCTGGGGCTGGACAGCGGGTGGAGGCCATTTTGTCGTCGCGTACGGTCTGACGGACTCGACCGTGAACGTCCGGGATCCCTGGACCGGTACCTCCACGATGTCTTACTCCGCTCTACGCAGCACCCCGGACCGCACTTGGACCCATAGTCTAATCGTCGTGCCGCAGAAGGTCACATACGTCGTCGACGACACCGGAAGTATGGGTGAAGAGATCGCTTCGGTACGGACTACTCTGCTCGATAAGATCGGCGCCTTCGAGAGCGAGGGCCGTTTCGTGAAGTACAGCCTGATCACCTACAAAGACGTGCCGACCTTTGTCGGGTCGACGGTGGACCATGATGAGATTGCCAACCTCGTCGGCGGTCTCACTGCGAGCGGCGGTGGCGACTGCCCAGAAGACGGGTACGGGGCGCTCGACTTGGCGGCCGACAAGGCGCCCGACAGTGAGATCTGGTGGATGACCGATGCCGACTCTCACGGCGGTTTCCTGCGCATGTTCCAGACCCGAACGCGGTTGTCCCTGGTAGGATGCACCCTCCACTCGACCGTCCTCGGCTCGTGCTCCGGGTCGACTTCGATTTTTAGCAGCCAGGAGGATTCTCAAGCCCATGGCCTGGCGATACGCCATACGAGTCTCGCCGCCCTGGGAAACGTCGATGCGTTTACCGCCGGGGAGACCTTGGCAGCCGGCACGGGAGGGCTCTCCTTCGCGATCGGTAGCGGCGACATCAGCGCTGCGACCGCAATCGTCCTGGAGGAGATGTCCTCGACAGCGATCCTGCTACGGCGGCATTTCACGGCCGGTTCTCGGACCACCGAAGTTCCCGTGGATCCGAGCGTGGAAGCGCTCAAAGTGGTTCTGGATCTCCCGGCGGGTGCCACCGGAAGCCTCGCGGTCGAAGCTCCGGACGGTACGCCGCTCCTGCCGGGCGATCCCGGGGTCGAGACGATCTCGGCCGGTGCCACCGAGATGTTGATCGTCACGCTGCCGGCTCTCGTCTCCGGCACGTACACCGTCGAAACGGGCGGCGACAGCGATTACGGCCTGAGTGTTTCGGCGAGCTCGCCTCACGCGGTCGGGCTCGTCAGTGATACGACGGTCGGCGTCGGCACTCCCTTCCGTTTGGCGCTGGACGTCCCGAGCGTGAAGGACATGACGGGTCTCGGCGGCCCGGGGGACGACGGTCCCGGTGGAGCGATCGATCCCATAGCGCCTCCACCACTCGACCTCCCCTTCGAGCTCGCCGATTTCCGCTTCTTCCTCGAATCATGGGACGGCTCGGAGCGAGTATTCCTCGATCTGTTCGACGACGGCCTGCACGATGACGGCGGTGCCGCGGATGGGATCTTCGGCGGGGTTGCCGAGGTCGGCGCTGGAGGCCGCTACCGATTCGGCGTGACGGATGACGACGGCTTCGAACGAGTTACGAAGCTCACGATTCTCGCGTCGACGGTCCTCGTGGAGAGCCCCGCCGATGTCGTGGCCAATCCCGGCGATACGGTGGTCCAGACCTTCACCGTCACCAGCATTGCCGCGGGGACGCTCACTCTCGACCTCGGAGTCGGTAGCAGCGGCGGATGGGAGGACGGCTCGGCCGTGCCCGCGAGCATCACCCTGGGACCGGGGGAGAGCACCACCGTATCGGTGCCGGTGACCGTGCCCCCGAGCGTCCTCGCCGGCGAGAGCAGCGAGCTCTCTCTGGTCGTGGTCGCGATCGACGACCCGGATGTCAACGCCGCGGGGTCCAGTACCACGACCGCCTGGGTGGGCCCGCTCCTTTCGTCACTGTCCCCGGCATCGGTGCGGCACGGCGAGATCCTCGCCCTGTTCGGTAGTGGCTTCGGTGACGATCCCGGAACGGGAGGTCGTGACACCGACACTCATCACGTCGCGATCGCTGGCCTGCGAATCGCGGACCAAAACGTTCTCTCGTGGAGCGACATCCTCATCGAGGTGGAGATCCCAACCGGGACCCCCAGTGGGCTGGTGCACGTGGTCGCGGCCGGGCTTGAGACCAACTCCCTCAACCTCGTGGTGGTCCCGGTCACGGCCCGTCTCGACCCCCGGCGGGCGCTGGTTCCGCCAGGCACCATGCACCTCCTGACGGTCGAGCTCTTCGACGAAACGGGCTCGCCGGCCCCGCACGTGCCGGTGACGTTCTCCGTCGCGAGCGGACCGAACGTCGGTGCATCCGAGAGCGGGATCACCGACTCGGCCGGAATCGCGACGGCGTCCTTCACGAGTACGGTGACGGGAGCGGACCGGATCGAGGTGTCATTCACCGACCCGGTGTCCTCGGCACCGACCACGGAGATCGCCCATGCGTTCTGGGACTTCGATTGCGACTTCAACGGAATCGCAGACACCTGCGACATAGATTGTGGTGGGTTCGACGGAGCTTGCGTTGCCTACTCTGACTGCGGAGGAAGCGCGGACTTGGATGCCGATGGAAAGCCGGACGTCTGCGGCAACTTCAGCGTGGTCGACGTACCCACGGCTTCGGATGTCGGCCTGTTGTTCCTGGTTCTATTACTCGCAGCGGCGGGACTGATGGCTCTGCGGCCTTGACCGGGGTAGCCTCGCCGCTCTCGTCGGCGGGGACTTCAAGACGCCCCGCCGACGTGATCCACGTGGCGAACGGGGTCACGTCCGGTAGAATGCGCGGCGCCTACGACAACGCTGTTTTCTACGCTGGCGATGCCTGCAGCCGAAGCGGCAAGAGCGTGAATGACTTCGTCCTGCTCTACCGAGGAGATCCCGAGAGCTTCGACGACATCGAGGTCTACCCGGTGCCGGAGTGACCGTCATCCGGGGGTCCTGCGCTTCGACGAGAGTCAGCTCGGTTGACTTCCTCACCACCCCCCGCCGCCCCCGCCGCCCGAGGAGCCTCCTCCTCCGCCCCCGCCTCCGCCGCCGCTGCCGCTCGAGCTGGGGGCGGCGACGCCGGTGGCGAGGCCGGAGGCGGCGACCGCCCAGGCACCGCTCGCGCCGGCGCCGCCGAACTGCCCGCCGCCGCCGCTCCAGCCTCCGGAAGAGCCTCCGGTTCCGCTCCAGGTCGAGGCGCCGGCGCCGGCCAGGGCCGCCGCGTGGCCCGAGTCGCTGCCGAAGGCCTTCGACCAGCGGTCGAGCGCGCTCGACAGGCCGAAGGCGAGGAGGTAGGGGAACCAGTCGTCGGCCAGGTCCGGCTGTTCGCGCTGCAGCTCGGCCTGGAAGAAGCGCCGGGCGTGGAGGAGTTTCTGCCGGGCCGCGATCGCTCCGCGTGACTCGCGCGTCATCGCCATGTGCGTGACGCTGCGCCAGGCTGCGAGGTTGGCGAGCACCACCGCGAGCACGCCGAAGGGGCCGGCGGGGACCGGGCCGCCGACGCGGGGCACCAGGAGGAAGAGCGCGCTGCCGAACGCCATCGCCACGAGCGGCACGAGGTAGACGACGGTGAGGAGCCCCAGCCGCTCGATTTGCCCGCGGGTGGCCGCCGCCAGCGCGGCGCCGAAGAGGTAGAGGACCGGGATCACGCCGAGGAGCGGGAGGAGGAGGCCGGGAGCCGCCGCCGGCCGGGTCACCGCTTCCACCGCGAAGCAGCCAGCGGCCGCGAGGAGGAGCACGAAGGCGGGGAGCTTCGGCGGCGCCGGACGCTTCGTCCCGGCGTCCGGAACCTCGCGGTCGACCTGCTTGCCGAGCTTTCCGCTGATCACGCCCGCCGGATCGAACCCCTTCTTCTTGTAGTGCTTCCGCAGCTCGGAGGTCGTCACCTCGTCCGAGCCGCCGACGAAGAGCTTGGAGACGAGATCCGCCTCGTAACCACCGCGGAACCCGCCGACGGGCGCCACTCTGCGCAGGCGTAGCTCCTCCTTGCCGCTCTTCGGGTCCGTCTCGACCGAGCTCTCGAGCTTCCCCTCACCGACCAGGCGCGCGATCAGCGCCGAGACCTCGGCCGCGCGCACCTTGCGGTCCCAGAGCGCTCCGACCACCTCCGGCCGGAGCCGTACGATCTCCCGCTCGATCCACTCGCGGTCGACCTCCGCCGGTCGCGGTGCCGTCCAGGCGCTGCGGCCGACCACCGTCTCTCCGTGGAAGAAGTGGACCAGCATCCAGATCGCCGCGGCCGCCGCCAGGGCGAAGAGGAAGAGCTGGACCGAAAGGCTCGCCCCCGGCGGCACCACCGCCGCCGGCCGCCCCTCCGGCAGGTAGCGCAGGTCTCCTTGCACCTCGACGCCCACTCCCGGCGGCAGGTCCTCCCGCACGAGCTCCGCCGGCAGCGGGTCGATCGGCTCGAACGCCGGGTCGATCTCGAGCGCCAGGACGAAGCGCTCGATCGGCCCCGCACGGTCGGTGAAGGCGAAGTCGTGCCAGAGGCGGTACACGCCTTCGCCGCGCGCCCGGAGGACGCCGGTCAGCCGGTAGGAGAGCTCGTAGACGAGCGTCTGGTTTTGGAACACCGGGTCGCTCGGCAGCCGGCTGCGCCAGCGGACGGTCCTCCCGTCGGCCCAGTCGTAGTGGTCGACCCCGTCGAGGCTGCCCGCGACCATCTCGTGCCGCAGGCCGCTCTCCGGATCGATGCGCGCGATCGAGAAGGCCTCGATCTCGTGGCCGGGGCCGAGGCGGAAGAGCCGCTCGCCGCCGTTCCAGTCGCCGTCGAAGACCATGTGCTGCGTCTCGACGATGTGCAGAGCACCCTCGGCGTCGATCCGGGCGTCGACGTCGAGCAGGCTCCAGTGGAGGGTGCGCGCGGCGGCCGGGTCGGCGCCGAGCCAGCAGGCGAGCAGGGCGAAGCAGACCGCGGCGCGCGCCGCGGCGGGGCGGAGTCGATGGAGCGTCATGCCTCCAATCTACACCCTTTACGCCGTCGTATCCGCCGGCTCGAAGCGGAGATGGGGGTTGTTGCGGGCGCGGTGTAGGTAGCGCAGCACCTCGCGGGCGAGCGCGGCGGTGGCGGCGGCGCTCTCGCGGCGGGTGGCGTGGTCGAAGAGGGAGAGGGCGGCGAGGGCGTGGCGGTGGAGGTCCTGCGATCGGAAGACCGGCAGCAGGCCGGCCGCCAGCTCGCGGGCGGTCCCGAGGTCGCCCCGGTCGAGGTGGAGGATGGCGAGCTCGAGGGTGACCATTCCCTGGTCGTAGGCGAGGGCGCGGCGGTCGGTCTCGGCGCGCACGTCCTCCAGGATCGCGACCGCGTTGTCGAGGTCGCCGAGGCGCGCGTGGATGCGTCCCTCGAGCCAGCGCCGGCGTAGCGCCACCCACCGGTCGGTGCCCAGGCGGTCGTAGAGCGGGCGTGCCTTCTCGAAGCGGGCGAGCGCCTCCAGGGCGTCGCCCCGCTCGACGAGCCAGTCGGCGACGTTGTGCCGGGCGTAGAGGGTCAGCCGGTCGTCGCCGAGCGGGTCGAGGACGGCGGCGGCCCGCTCGAAGGTCGCGATCGCCTCCTCGGCGGCGCCCGCGTAGCCGGCGCACAGGCCGAGCTTCAAGAGCGTGCGGCCGACGTTCTCGGGCTCCTCCCAGCCCTCGTAGACCTCGAGCGCCTCCTCCAGCAGGCGGCGCGCCTCGCCGTAGCGCGCCTGGTCGATCCTGAGAGATCCGAGGAGGCTCCACAGGTCGGCGCGCGGCAGCTCGTTGCCGGTTCCGAGCGGCAGCATCGCGAGCGCCTCGTGGAAGGCGCTGTCGGCGCCGAACAGGTCGGAGGCGACCCGCCGCGCGTTGCCCAGGAAGGCGCGGCAGAGCGCCCGGCGGTCGGCGACCAGCTCCGGCGGGTAGAGCCGGGGGTCGAGCGTGTCCGCCACCGCCACCCCGATCTCGGCGAGCTCGAGCGCGCTCGCCGCGTCGGAGAAGCCGGCCGCGCGGCTCGCCTCGCACAGCCGCTCGGCGAGGCCGTAGAGCTGGTAGCGGCGGCTGGTCCGGATCGCCCCGTGTCGGGCGGCGGGGAGGCGTCGCCGGATCTCGTCGATCAGGATCGGAGCGAGGGCGGCCTCGCAGTCGAGCAGGAACCGGCGCCGGAGCGCCTGGAGGGCGAGCCGGTCCCACAGGTGCTCCGGGTCGCCGCCGCCGGGCGCCGGGGGGAGCCGGCGCTTTCGCGGGCGCTCGTCGTCCCGGTAGACCGCGTCGACGAAGGTGCGGATCCCCTCCTCGGTGGCGAACTGCACCTGCGGCAGGAGGTCGCGGGCGGCGAACAGGCAGATCTCGCAGACGCCGGCACCGCCCTCGTCCTCGGCACCGGAGGGCCCGCCGGTCTCGCCGGAGAGGTGCGCCTCGACCTCCCGGTCCTCGCGGTCCGGTAGCCCTGCGAGGACGAAGCGGCGGAGCGTGTCGAGACTGGGGTGGCTCACGGGTCTCCTGGCGTCGCGTGGTCCCGCTCGGCCGGAGCCGGAATGGGAGCGGGGGTCCGATCGGATGTGGAGTGGATGCTACTTCAAGAAACTATGTTCCGTAAAGAAGCTTCTGTCGAGGTGGCGGAGCGGCCGGGCGCGAGAAGCCCCGGCCGCTCCGCCGGAGTGCCGGTGCCCCGTCAGCCGTTCGGGTCCATGCCGCCGCCGCTCTCCGGAGCGGGGGAACCGTCAGGGTCCATGCCGGACCCGCTGGTGGGCGTCGGGGAGCCGTCCGGGTCCATGCCGTGCCCGTTGCCGGCGGTAACCCTTTCCATGTCAGTCATTGCCATGTTTTCGATCCAAGCCGCGAGCCGGTCGCCGACCTGGTGCCAGAGGCTCCGGAAGGCGCCGTCGGGGCCGCTCGACGCGTCCGCGGCGTGGGCGGCCGGGGCGAGGGCGAGGCCGCCGCAGGCGAGGAGCAGGGCGAGGACGAGGGCGGTGCGAAGGGGGGTCTTGCGCATGAGGGATCTCCTTTTTTCGAACGGGTGGGTCGCGGCCGGGCCGGGATGGCCGGGCCGCCCACCGGAAAGGTTATTCTCGTACGAAACTCGTAACGTCTGGAAGTAACTGCGCGACATGCGGGCGTCGCACGCGGTTCGCGAGGGTCGAGAGGGTGGGGGCGATGGGATAAGCTCGGCCGGCCATGAACAGAATCAGAGCAGTCTCCACGACCCCTGTCTTCCTGCTGCTGTCAGCGATCGTCCTCCTCCCCCTCCCGGCCCTCGCGCAAGACGAGGCCGCGCAGGAGGGAGCGGCCGCGCCGATGGCGGCTTCCGAGCCCGCGGCGCCCTCGCCGCCGTCCGCGCTCACCCCTCCCACCGACGCCCGGACGACCGCTTCCGGTCTCGCTTACCAGGTCCTCTCCGAGGGCACCGGCACCGAGAAGCCGGACGCGAACGACCTCGCCCTGGTGCACTACACCGGCTGGGTCTCCGAGGACGGCCGCGTCTTCGACTCCTCGGTCGCCCGCGGCAAGCCGGCGCTGCTGCCGCTCGAGGCGCTGATCGAGGGCTGGACCGAAGGGCTCCAGCTCATGAACGAGGGTGCGAAGTGGCGTCTCTGGATCCCCGGCGTCCTCGCCTACGAGGGGATCGAGGGCCGGCCCCAGGGCATGCTCGTCTTCGATCTCGAGCTGCTCGACGTGCGGCCGATCCCCGACGTCCCCGCCGATGTGGCGGCCGCGCCGGCCGACGCCGAGACCGGCCGTGGCGAGCTCGCCTGGAAGGTGCTGGAGGCCGGCGACGGCGGCGCGAGCCCCGGCCCCGGCGACACCGTGAAGGTGCACTACATCGGCTGGAACCCCGAAGGCCAGTGGTTCGACGCGAGCTACGCCAAGGGTGCCCCGGCGACGCTCGAGTTCGACACGCTGATCGAGGGCTGGAAACGAGCGCTCGCGGAGATGACGCCGGGCGAGAAGCGGCGCCTCTGGGTGCCGGCCGGCCTCGCCTACGCGGACGACCCGGCGAGGCCCCAGGGTCCGCTGGTCTTCGAGGTCGAGCTGATCGAGATCAACCCCCCCGAGCAGGAGGCATCGGGCGGCTGAGCTCCACGGCCCGCCGGCACCCCCGCCGGCGGGCCCCGTCCTCCCCCCTCTCCAGCAGGTCGAAGGGGCCGATCGCGCCCCGTCGCAAGAAACAGCTCTCCAGGTAGCGGTCGAGTGCCGGGAAGTCCGCCCGCCGGGCCGATGTGCCGAACCAGGAGGTCCGCTCCAGCACCACGGTCGCCACCCGGTGCTCCTCGAGCGAACGGACGATCCGGCGGTCGAGATCCGGTGCGCCTTCGCGCAGGTAGGTGAGGCCGGGGTGGAACCAGAGGAGCGGCTGGGGCGACGGGCGGCCGAGCAGGCCGTAGAGGATCGTCCAGTCGGGGAAGACGAAGAAGCTCCCCGGCCGCTCGCGGAGCGCGTGCAGCAGCTCCTCCACCTCGGCCGCCGTCACCCGCTCCTCCCGCAACCCGGTCGGCTCCGCCCACGCCAGGGGCCGTAGCGACTCGGCCGCGACCGGCACGAAGCGCGTAGCGCCGGTCACGCCCTCGTGCGCCGTCCGGCCGAGCGAGACGATGCCGCCGCGGGCGGCGAGGAGGCCCAGGGCGGCGAGCGCCACCGCCCTGCCCGCGAGGCGGATCGCTCGGCCGCTCCCGGGTCGGCGGCGGAGGGCGGCGCCGATCTCCGCGCCGACGGCTCCGATGGCGAGCGCGGCGATCACCCCGAGCGGTGTGTACGCGAGCTCCGGCTGGTTGCGCGACACGGCGGCGACCAGGTTCTGACAGGCGAAGAGGCCGAGCGCGAGGGCGACCGCGACCGCGCGTCGGCGCGCGTCCAGGGGCAGGCGGCCGGCCTGGAGGAGGCGGAGGAGGACGACGCCGCTGCCGAGGGCGAGGGCGACGAGGACGACGCGTACCGGTAGCGGCCCCCCGCCGGTCGTCGCCACCAGGGCGAAGCGCTCGAAGCCGCCGAAGACGCGGACGCCCATCAGGTCGCCCGGCTCGCCGAAAACCTGCTGCGCGAAGGCGGCAGGGTCGGAGCAGGAGACGAGCCACGCTCCGAAGAGCGCCGCCGCGCCCGCCGCGCCCGCGGTCACCCCGGCCGCCCGCCGTCCGGCGGCGCCGGGGCCGTCCGATCGGCCCTCGACCAGGAAGAGCAGGGCCATGGCGGGGAGCAGGAAGAGGGCGACGCTCTGCTTGGCGAGGAAGGCGATCACCAGCAGGAGCCCCGCGGCCACGCTCCGGATCGGCCGCGAGGCGTGGGGTGTCGGCGCCGCCAGGTCCGCCGCCCAGACTCCGAGACCGGCGAGCGCCGCGAGGTACGCGACCGGCTCGAACCAGAGGGTGCCGGCCGGCGCCTGGAACCAGACCGCGGTCAGCAGCCCGGCCACGGCCCAGAGCGCCCGGCGCCCGGGGAAGAGGCGCGCCGTGAGCACCATCGCGACGGCCGAGGCGACGACCGCGGCCGCGCAGGCGGTGAGAAGGTAGCCGCGGAAGTCGACGCCGAAGGCCGCGAAGCCGAGCGCCTGGAGCCAGGGCAGCACCGGTCCGGTCGGGAGCACGAAGTCGCGGTACGGCACCTGCCCGGAGAGCACCCGCCAGCCGGCGTCGAACGGGATCGACTGGTCGAAGGCGAAGAGGCCGCGCCGCCCCGCGCTCCAGGTGAACGCCGCGGCGAAGGCGAGGACGCCGGCGGCGAGCGCGAAGGACCCCGCCCGGCGCCTCATCCCGCGGCCGGCGCGCCGAGCCGTTCGGCCAGCGCCTCCGCGGCGCGGAGCGCGAGGGCGACCATGGTGAGCGTCGGGTTGACGGTGCCGGAGCCGGGGAAGCTCGCGCCCCCGACGACGACCAGGCCGGGAGCGCCGTGGACCCGGCCGAGGGGGTCGGTCACGCCGTCCGCCGCGGTCGCCGCCATGCGGCAGGTCCCGAGGTGGTGGAAGCCGGAGTAGTAGTCCTCGGCCGCGGCGATCTCGGCGTCGGTGGCGCCGGCGGCCCGCCGGTAGCGCTCGATCAGCCCTTCGCAGAAGCGGTGGGTCTCGCGGTCGAAGTCGTCGAGCCGGTAGTCGACGTGCGCCAGCCGGTCACCGAAGCGGTCGCGGGCTTCGCCGAGGCTCACGCGCTTGCCGGGTCCGGTGCGGGTCTCGGCGTGGAAGACGATCGGTCGCCAGCGGAGCACGGGAGCGAGGCTGCGGACCAGGTCTTCGGCCGAGCCGGCCCTGTCGAGCACCGCGCCGGGCGGCTCCCAGACCTGCACCGGCTCGAAGGTCGCGTACGCCCGGCGCGACGACATCTCGATCTTCACGCCGCCGTGCCGGCCCCGCCCCTCCGGGTCGGCGAACTGGAGGCTCTGGCCGGTCCAGGCGCCGATCCGGCCCGGGTGGAGCGGCCGGCGGAAGCGCAGGCGGCCGATCCAGAGGCTGTGGAAGGCGAGGTGCTCCCCGACGTGGCCGCTCCGGTTGCCCGGGCCGTCCGGGTGCGGTCCGCCGGCCGAGAGGAGGAGCAGCCGGGCCGACTCGATCGCGCCGCCCGCCACCACGACCGCGGCGGCGGGTACCTCGCGGTCGCGGTCGCCGCCGACCGGTCGCGCGAGGAGGCCGCGGGCCCGGCCGGTGCGGTCGAACAGGACCCGCCGCACCGCGGTCTCCAGGTGCACCCGCACGAGGCCGGTCGCGACCGCCCGGCGCAGGTGGTGCTGCGGCGAGTAGCGGGCGCCGACGGGGCAGACGCCGCAGGTGCCGAAGTTCACGCAGGCCGGGCGGCCGTCGAAGGGCTCGCGGGTACGGGCCTGGGGCGTGGTCGAGAGATGGAGACCGGCGCCGGTCAGCCGCTCGGCGAGCCGCCGGTCGTCCCACGACAGCTCGAACGGGGGCAGCGGGTAGGAGGTCGAACGGGGCGGCGCGAAGGGGTCGTCCCGGTCGCTGCCGGAGACCCCGAGGAGCGCCTCCGCCCGGCCGTACCAGGGCTCGAGGTCGTCGTAGGTGAGCGGCCAGTCGGCGCCGAACCCGTAGCGGCTCCGGGTGGCGAAGTCGGCCGGCGGCAGCCGGGGCGTGATCGCCTCCCAGCGCGTGGCGCTGCCGCCCTCGACGGCATCGACCTCGGCCGCCAGGTCGACCGGGTAGTCCCCCGACTGGGTGACGCCGACGAGTCCCGGGGGGCTGCCGTGGAGGGGCCGCGGCGAGAGGCGCAGCACCCGCTCCTCGAACTGCGGCCGGTGAGGGTACGGGTAGGCGCCGCCGCGCTCGAAGACCTCGACGCGCAGCCCACGGCGGGCGAGCGCCAGGGCGATGGCGGTACCCACCACGCCGGAGCCGACGATCGCGACGGGGGCGCTCACGGCGAGCCGGGGGGGCGGGTGTACGACGAGAGCCCGCGCGGCGTGCCGGGCCAGGCGGCGTAGCCGAGGGCGGTCCAGGCGTCGGTGGCGGCGTAGAGGGCGAGCGTCTCGACCGCCACGTAGCGGCGGAAGAGCAGGCGTTCGTCGCCGGCGAGACCGAGGCGCAGCCGCGCGAGCCGACCCGGCGGTGCGAGGTCGGCGACCGCCGCCAACCGCTCGTCGCGGGAGAGCCCCGCGAAGCGCGGTCCGAGCCGGTCGGCGAACCGGCGGTAGAGGCGCAGGTAACCGGACAGGCTCGCGGCTCGGGAACGGTAGAGCTCGGCGTACTGCGGGCGCTCGGCCCCGCGGCCGACCCAGGCGCCGGCGGCGGCGAGGAGGGCCTGGAGCGTTTCCGGTTCGAGCGGACCGGGCGGGGCCGGCGGCAGGCGGGGCGAGGCCGCCCGGCGCGCCCGCTCGCGCAGGGCCGAGGCGAGCCCGGGGCCTTCACGGACCACCAGCACGCCCGCACCGGCGGCGGCGACGCCGGCGGCGGCGAGGCTTCCGCGAAGCATTGTGCGGCGGCTGATCGCCATGGGGAAAACTGTAGCAGCGGAGCTCGTCGCTAGACTCGGAGCCCGTGCTCGCCTCTCTGCTCCAGCTCTCGCCGCGGACGATCGTCCTCGCGGCGGTCGTGCTGCGCCTGGCGCTCGTCGGCTGGAACGTCGCTTCGCGCCCGGAGCTCTTCCGGCCGTCGCCACGGGCGCTGGCGGAGATCGGCACCGCTTATGCCGATCCCGAGCGAACCTTCGCGCCACGGATCGGCTTCGAGGTCGGGTCGATCGCGTACTCGATCGCGTGCGCGGGCGAAGGCTTCGCCAATCCGTTCGGGGCCGGCACCGGCCCGACGGCCTGGGTGGCGCCGGTGCCGGTGGCGGTCTATGCGATCGCCTTCGCCCTCTTCGGGTGCTTCTCCGGCGGCGCGGTGCTCGCGCTGCTGGCGGTCGCGCTGGCGGCATCGGCGCTCACGGTGCGGCTGGCGTACGCCGCCGCCGGCCGGATCTTCCCCGGCGAGCGTGCGGCGCCCGTGGCGGGCGTGCTCGCCGCCCTCTCGCCCTGGGACCTCCGCCTGTTCCTCTCCGGCTCGTTCCTCGACCTCAACCTGCCGGGGCTCGCGCTCCTCCTGGTCGTGGCGCTCCTCCTCCGAGGGTGCGGGCGGGCGACCGGCCCGCGCTGGGCGGCGTTCGGTGCGGCGGCTGCGCTGGCGGCGCTCGTCAGCCCGGTCCTGGTGCTTCCGGCCGCGGCCTGCCTCGGCTTCGCGATCGTGCGGGGCAGGATCGCCGGCCACGAGGAGCGGGTCCGGGCCGTCGCGCTCTTTCTTCTCGCGCAGGTGATCCTGGTCGGGCCGTACGCCGCCTGGCAGAGCGCGCGGATCGGCGCCTGGACCTACGTCAAGTCGAACCTGCCGTTCGAGCTCTGGCTCGGCAATCATCCGAGCGGCGGCGGGGTCCACACGGCGGAGGCGCTGAAGGCGCTCCACCCGAGCCAGTCGCTCCGCGAGCTTCGCGACTACCGGCGTCTGGGCGAGGCGGCGTACGTGCGCGAGCGCGGGGAGCGCTTCGTCCGCGGCCTCGACCCCGGGCGGTTCGCGCGCGCCACGGTGTGGCGGGCGGTGCACTTCTTCGGGGGGTACACGGCGATGCCGTGGGAGGGCGGCTGGACGCTGCTGGCGAAGCGGGCGCTGGCGGTCGTGCCGGCACTGGTGCTGATCGGCCTGCCCGCGGCCCGGAGGCTCCGGGCCCTGTCGCTCGGCGACGGGGCCTGGACGGTCTACGTGGCGATCGCCGCCTACGCCGCGCCCTACCTCCTCACCGGGATGATGGAGCGGTACGTGGCGCCGGCGATTCCGCTGGTGCTGGTCCTCGCGAGCGGCTTCGTCGCCCGCGGCCGGATCAGCGCGGCTCGATCTCGGCGCCGAGGCCGCGGATCTGGACGATCGTGAAGGGGCCTTCGCCCACCGACGCCGCGTCGAACTCGCGGCCCAGCTCTTCGGCCAGGTGCTCCTGCCAGCCGACGTACTGCTCGCGGCTCATCTCCAGCAGCTCGACCACGCCCTCGGCGGTCGCCTCGGCGCCGACCGCGTC
>CAZLLV010000497.1:0-3845 GCA_964560325.1 uncultured Thermoanaerobaculia bacterium
CGGCGACGAGCGCCTGGCGCGCATCCTCGAACGGGCCCGGGGGAGAGGATGACCGACGGCGCCGTCCTCACCGCCGGAGGCGGTGGACGCGTCCTGATGCTGGGCACCGTGACCCCGGGGCACGAGCGGTACTGTCCGCTCGTCGACGGCCAGCTGGACGCGACGTGGCCCGGGCACCCGCCGCTGCGGTACGCGCTCCCGCGGCGTACCTGTAACCCGCCCGCAGCGGCAATGTTTCTCCGCTGTCGCACTGTAGAATCGCAGTTCAGGAGGCCATGGTCATGACGAAGTTGCTGGAGCAGGCGTTCGCCGAGGCGGCGAAGCTGCCGGAGAAGGAGCAGGACCGCATCGCGGCGCACCTGCTGCAGGAGTTGGCGGCCGAAGCGAAGTGGGACGCCTCCTTCGCGGCGTCGACCTCCCTGCTCGAGCGGCTGGCAGAGGAGGCGCTGGTCGAGTATCGGGCCGGGAGGACCGAGGAGCTGGGATTCGACGAGCTTTGAAGTCCCGGGTCACTGGGAAGTTCCGTCGCCAATTCACAGCGCTCCCGAGCGAGGTTCGCCAGCGTGCGCGCCATTGCTGAAGCGGCTCTGACGGCGTGGCCTTTCTTCGAGCAGGCCAGGGGGAGAGCGTGATCGACGTCGACGGCGCGAACCGGGTCGCGGTGGAGCGGATGACTGCTTCGCGGCCGCGGCTGGTGGGGGTGGAGACGGCGGGGGAGGCGATGCCGTGGCTCGGGGGCGGGCGGCGACTGCTGCACGCCGGGCCGCCGATCGGGTGGGAGCGCGCCTCGGGACCGCTGCGGGGGGCGGTGATCGGCGCGGCGCTGTTCGAGGGGTGGGCCGCGGACGAGACCGAGGCCGCGGAGCTGGCCGCCGGGGGCGGCATCGAGCTGGCGCCGTGCCACGACCACGCGGCGGTGGGTCCGATGGCGGGCGTGGTGTCGCCGTCGATGGCGGTGTATGCCGTCGAGGACGAGACGGACGGGCGGCGCACCTTTTCGACGCTCAACGAGGGCTACGGCAAGGTGCTGCGCTACGGCGCCTACGCCCCGGAGGTGCTCGCGCGGTTGCGCTGGATGAACGGCGATCTCGCCGGCCTCCTCGCCGGCGCCCTGGCCGCCGCCACCGAGGCCGGCGAGCCGCTCGACCTGCGCTCCCTCGCCGCCGAGGCGCTGCACATGGGCGACGAGGGGCACAACCGCAACAAGGCCGGCTCGTTGCTGTTCACCCGCTGGCTGGCGCCGCGCCTGGTCGCCGCCGCCACCTCGCCGGCCGCCGCCGCCCGCGCCCTCGCCTTCCTCGGCGACAACGCGCTCTCGGTCCTCAACCCGCTGATGGCCGCCTGCAAGGCGATGGCGGATGCCGCGCACGGCGTCGAGGGCTCGACGATCGTCTCGGCGATGGCGCGCAACGGCACCGACTTCGGCATCCGCGTCAGCGGCCTCGGCGAGCGCTGGTTCACGGCGCCGGCCGCGGTGCCCGACGGCCTCTACTTCCCGGGCTACACGGCCGCCGACGCCAACCCCGACATCGGCGACTCGACGATCACCGAGACCGCCGGCATCGGCGCCTTCGCGATGGCCGCGGCGCCGGCCATCGTCACCTTCGTCGGCGGCCGGCCCGAGGACGCGGTGGCGGCCACCCTGGAGATGTACGAGATCACCGCCGCCGAGCACCCGCACTTCACCATCCCCGCGCTCGGCTTCCGCGGCACGCCGGTCGGCATCGACGTGCGCAAGGTCGTCGAGCTCGGCATCACGCCGCGGGTCAACACCGGCATCGCCCACCGCGAGGCCGGAGTGGGGCAGATCGGCGCCGGGCTGGTGCGGCCGCCGGCCGAGATCTTCGAGCAGGCGCTGCTCGCCTGGGCGGACCGCTATCTGGACGACGACGAACCACCGGAGGAGAGCTGATGCACGTCCCCTACGACATGTCCCGGGTCCGGGTGCTGGACCTGTCCCAGAACTTCTCGATGGACTCGCCGTCGTTCGCCTTCTACGAGGGGCCGACGGTGAAGTGGGTCAAGCGCATGGCCTTCGAGGGGGTCAACGCGCAGCTCATCTCGACCACCAACCACATCGCCACCCACCTCGACTCGCCGAGCCACTTCTACGACCCCGGCGCCGACATCGCCGGCATCCCCATCGAGACGCTGGTCGGGCCCGCCTGCGTCGTCGACCTGACGCGCTTCGGCATCGGCGACTACCAGATCTACGGCCCCGAGCACTTCGAGCGCTGGGAGCGGGAGACCGGCATCACCATCGAGCGCGGCGACATCCTGATCATCCACACCGGCTACCACCGCTTTTACAACGAGGACTGGCACAAGGCGGTGCCCTGCCCGGTGCGCAACATCGCCGGCGACGACGCCCACGAGCCCGACCTGCCGCGACTGTTCCTGCGCCACCCGGGGCCGCAGCTCGAGTTCTGCGACTGGGTCCTCGACCGCGGCATCCGCTGGCTCGGCGTCGACTGCATCGCCGCCGACCACCCGTTCAACACCAACGTGCGCAAGGCGCGGCCCGACGTGGTGCCCGAGGTGGAGGCGGCGATCGGCATGTCGATCGACGAGGCCTTCCCGTGGCCCGAGGCCTACCAGTGCATGCACGTCCAGCTCTTCCCGCGCGGCGTCTTCCACGCCGAGAACGTCGGCGGCCGCATCGACGAGGTGCTCGACCAGCGCGTCTGGCTCGGCTGCTTCCCGTTCCGCTTCAAGGGCGGCGAGGCGGCCTTCGCGCGCATCGTCGCCTTCGTCGAGAAGAGCGGGAGCGAGGAGTAGAGGCCGCATGCCGCGCCTCCTGGGCACCCGCTGCAAGCGCAACGAGGACCCGCGCCTCTTGACCGGCCGGGCGCTCTTCGTCGACGACGTCGAGCTGCCGGGGATGGCGCACGCCGCTTTCGTGCGCAGCCCCTACGCCCACGCGCGCCTCGGCGCGGTGGACGCCGCGGCGGCGCGGGCGATGGAGGGCGTGCTCGGCGTCTTCAGCGCCGACGACCTCGGCGACTACTGGCAGCCCGGCCCGCTGCTGGTGCCGCCGCCGCCCGTCGAGGGGATGGAGTTCCATGAGCGCACGCAGGTGCCGCTCGCCCGCGGCAAGGTGCGCCACGTCGGCGAGCCGGTGGCGGTGGTGGTGGCCGAGAGCCGCTACCTGGCCGAGGACGCCGCCGACCAGGTGTTCGTCGACTACGAACCGCTGCCGGCGGTGGTCGGCCTGGAGGCGGCGCTGGCGCCGGACGCGCCGCTCGTCCACGACGACCTGCCGTCGAACGTCGCCGCCCGCGTGCCGCAGTCGACCGGCGACTACGCCGCCGCCCGCGAGCGCGCCCACCTGGTGCTCTCCCGCCGCTTCCACTACGACCGCGGCGCCGCGGCGGCGATCGAGAACCGCGGCGTCGTCGCCGCCTGGGACGCCCGCGCCGGCCGCCTCGAGGTCTGGGACACGACGCAGGCGCCGATCCCGGTGCGCAACGGGCTCGCCGCCATGCTCGGCCTCTCCGAGCACCAGGTGCACCTCGTCGCCCCGTTCGTCGGCGGCGGCTTCGGGCCGAAGATCATGATGTTCTACCCGGAGGAGGTGCTGGTGCCGTGGCTGGCCATCGAGCTCGGCCGGCCGGTGAAGTGGATCGAGGACCGCTCCGAGAACTTCTACGCCACCACCCAGGAGCGCGGCCAGCTCCACGACGCCGAGATCGCGCTCGACGCCGAGGGCCGCATCCTCGGTGTCCGCGACCGCTTCCTGCACGACACCGGCGCCTACGACCCGTACGGTCTCACCGTGCCGCTCAACAGCCAGTGCACGCTGGTCGGGCCCTACCGGGTGCCGGCGTACGACAGCGAGTTCAAGG
>CAZLLV010000498.1:0-7086 GCA_964560325.1 uncultured Thermoanaerobaculia bacterium
CTCGCCGTCGCCGTCGGGGCCGGCGAAGAGCGCCTCGTTCGCCGGCTCGCCCATGCCGCCGAGCGTCAGGTCGAGGGTCGCCCGCGCCTCGGCCGGCGGGTCGCAGGAGTCGTCGTCGCACGCCTGGTAGGCGAGCACGCCCTCGATGCGCACGCTGTCGGCGGTCACCCCTTCGGGGACCGCGAGGTCGGCGACGATCACCACTTCGCCGTCGTAGACCGCGAGCGGCTCCGCCTCGAAGCCGAAGGTCTGCATCTCGTGGGCGGGGTAGGCGAAGGTCGCCTCCGGCCACCCTTCGGGCAGCTCGAGCCGGAGCCGGGTCGGGATCAGCCACTCGAAGGTCGGCTCGTGGCTGTTGATGTGCCAGCCGTCCTCGATCTCGATCCGCGCCGCGACGCGGGCCGGGTAGCCGGGGGCGTACGAGGTTCGGTCGGCGGCGAGCTCGAGGGAGGCTTTCGGATCGCCGCCGAGGAAGTCCTGGGCACCGGCCGGCGCGAGCAGCGCACCGGTGGCGGCGGCGACCGAGAGGGCTGCGGCGAGGAGGCGCGTACGGAGGGCGGCGGGGGAGCGGCGGTGCGGGTCCATGCGTCTCGCTTTCGGGCTCGGGATGAACTCAGGGAGGACGGGGCCGGAATTCTCGCCGTCCTCGGATCGCTATGACTCTCAGACCGTCTGAACGCCTCTGCCGATGGGCGGATTCCCATCCGCCTGCCGCTCCGGAGGCGCTCGATTGACACTCGCCAGTCGCTCGCGTAGCCTTTCGCCCAGAGTCGCGGAGATCGAGAATCCCGGATTCGAGCGGCCCGACCAGGAGACACCACCGATGACCCATAGGCTCACGCGCCGCCTTCTCGCCGCGCTCACCTTCGGTGCGGCCGTCGCCGCCGTCGCCCTGCCCGCGCCGGTCGCGCACGCCGACTCCTCGACCGACCTTTCGCGCACCCTGCTCCTGTCGAGCGACGACGGGCTGCGCGCCCAGGGCATGGACTACACGGTCCAGCAGATCGACTTCTTCGGCCGCGACGGCGGGCACGACTCGATCCGCTGGTTCCAGCAGGAGTTCCGCTGGGTGAAGGGCGACGAGCGGCGCGGCGCGGCCGGTCCGGGCCTGACCCTGCTGGTCGATGACGCGTGGAGCGCCGACGGGGCGAGCCCGCTCGACCCGCGGACCTTCCATTCGGCCGTCGAGCGGGCCGTCGCCACCTGGCGTGCCGATTCCTGCCTGGCGAAGAGCCCGTTGCAGGAGACGGAGCTCCCGGGCGGCGACGTGACGGTGTTCGACTACCTCCTCGGCACCGGCGGCTTCGGCGACCCGTTCGCCGCCGACATCGTGGTCGCCGGACCGGCGGCCGGGATGGACGAGGTCTTCGGCGGCGACATCCTCGCGTTCGCGGTGACCTTCGTCTTCGTCGGCGCCGACGGAACCCCCACCGACGTGGACGCGAACGGCCACCTCGACACCGCGCTCTCCGAGATCTACCTCAATCCGGCGGTCGACTGGACGCTCGACGGAGCCTCCGGCGTCGATCTGGAGACGGCCCTGCTCCACGAGGTCGGCCACGCGCTCGGGCTCGGACACTTCGGCTCGCCGCCGGAGAGCGTCATGACGCCGGTCTACTCCGGCCTCCGGCGCACGCTCCTCCCGATCGACCACGCGAGCCTCTGCCTGCTCTACTCGCGGAAGTGACCGGAGCGGGCGCGGCCGGGTGGTAGCATCCGCGCCGATGAAGCTCTCTCCCCGCGTCGCCCGCATCGGCGAATCGGCCACCCTCCGGGTGAGCCGGCGCGCCTCCGAGCTGCGTGCCGAAGGCGTCGACGTGGTCGACTTCGGCGCCGGCGAACCCGACTTCGCCTCGCCCCCGTCGGCGGTCGAGGCGGCCCGCCGGGCGCTCGCCGAGGGGCAGACCAAGTACGCTCCGTCGAACGGCACGCCGGCCCTGCGCGCGGCGCTGGCCGAGCGCCTCCACCGCGTCTACGGCTCCCCCTGGACCGCCGCCGACGTGGTGGTGACGGTCGGCGCCAAGGCGGCGCTCTTCGAGCTCGCCCTCGCCCTCTTCGACGAGGGGGACGAGGTGGTTCTGCCGAGCCCCTGCTGGGTGAGCTTCCCGGAGCAGATCCGTTTCGCGGGCGCCACCCCGGTGACGGTGCCGATGTCGGCCGACGACGGCTTCCGGATTCGACCGGAGCCGCTCCTGGAGGCGGTCACCGGGCGCACCCGCGCCGTGCTGGTCAACTCGCCGTCGAACCCGACCGGCGGGACGATCTCGCAGGACGACCTCGACCGACTGGCCGCCGCGTGCGCCGAGCGCGGCGTGCTCTTGATCTCGGACGAGACCTACGAGCGGTTCGTCTACGACGGCGAGCACGCGAGCGTCGCGCGCCTGGCGTCGAAGCACCCGGAGACGGTGATCCTGGTCGGCTCGTTCTCGAAGGCGTACGCGATGACCGGCTGGCGGATCGGCTACGTGCTCGGGCCGCCGGAGGTGATCGGGGCGGTCGCCGACATCCAGAGCCACGCGACCTCGAACGTCACCACCTTCGCGATGGCGGGCGCGGTGGCGGCGCTCGCCGAGGCGGAGGCGGACGTGGAGCGGATGATCGGCGTCTACCGGGAGCGGCGCGACTTCCTGGTGCCGCGATTGAACGCGCTGCCCGGCGTCACCTGCCAGCCGCCCGCGGGCGCCTTCTACGCCTTTCCGAAGGTGTCGGCGGCGTACGGGGACGGCCTCGCCGACTCGGTCGCCTTCGCCCAGGCGCTGCTCGAGGAGGCGGCGGTCGCGGTGGTGCCGGGCGCGGCGTTCGGCGACGACGGCCACGTGCGGATCTCGTTCGCCTGCTCGCGCGAGGAGCTCGAGCGCGGGCTCGGTCGGATGGAGAGCTTTTTGCGATCACGACGGTAGCTCCCGGTCCGTTCGCGGGCCGGTATCACTTCTAGGAGGACAGGACCGATGAAGCGTTCCCCGATCTGTCTCGTACTGCTCGCCCTGCTCGGCCTGGCTGCCGCGCCGTTCTCCCCCGCTTTCGCCCACGAGGACGCCGCCCCGCCGGCGGAGCCGACCGTCGAAGAGGCGGAGCGGTTCGTCGCCGAGGCGGAGGAGCGGATCCTCGAGCTGGTGATCGCCGCCGAGCGGGCGGCCTGGATCCAGTCGACCTACATCACGCACGACAGCCAGGTCCTCGCCGCCGCGGCGAACGAGAAGCTGATCAACGCGCTGGTCGACGCCGCCACCCGCGCCACCCGCTTCGACGACCTCGACCTGCCGTACGACGTCGAGCGCAAGCTGAGCATCCTCCAGACCGGCATCACGATGCCGGCGCCGCCCGACCCGGAGAAGACCGCCGAGCTGACCCGCATCGCGTCGAACCTGGAGAGCACCTACGGCTCGGGCGAGTACTGCCCCGAGGGCGCGGCCGGCGAGGACTGCCTCGACCTCGGCGAGCTCGAGGAGATCATCAACCACAGCAACGATCCGGAAGAGCTGCTCGAGGCGTGGACCGGATGGCGCACGATCTCGCCCCCGATGCGCGACGAGTACCAGCGCTTCGTCGAGCTGATGAACGAGGGCGCCCAGGCGCTCGGCTTCGCCGACACGGGGGCGCTCTGGCGCTCCGGCTACGACATGCCGCCGGACGAGTTCGCGGCCGAGCTCGACCGCCTGTGGGGGCAGGTCCGGCCGCTCTACGACTCCCTCCACTGCTTCGTTCGCGCCGAGCTGTCCGAGCAGTACGGTCCCGACGTGGTGCCGCTCGACGGTCCGATCCCGGCCCACGTGCTGGGCAACATGTGGGCGCAGGGGTGGCTCAACGTCTACGAGGAGGTGGCACCGGCGACGTCCGAGCGGCCGTACGACCTGACGGAGATCCTCCGGGAGGAGGGGATCGACGCGCGCGAGATGGTGCGGATCGGCGAGCGCTTCTTCACCTCGCTCGGCTTCGCGCCGCTGCCGGAGACCTTCTGGGAGCGCTCGCTCTTCACCCAGCCGGCCGACCGCGACGTGGTCTGCCACGCGAGCGCCTGGGACGTCGACCAGGTCGACGACCTGCGCATCAAGATGTGCATCGAGATCGACGAGGAGGACTTCACGACCGTCCACCACGAGCTCGGCCACAACTTCTATCAGCGCGCCTACAACCAGCAGCCGATCCTGTACAGGAACAGCGCCAACGACGGTTTCCACGAGGCGATCGGCGACGCGGTCGCCCTGTCGGTGACGCCGGAGTACCTGGTCGAGATCGGTCTCCTCGACGCGGCCCCCGACGCCTCGGCCGACCTCGGCCTGCTGCTCCAGCGCGCCCTCGAGAAGGTGTCGTTCCTGCCCTTCGGCCTGCTGGTCGACCAGTGGCGCTGGCAGGTCTTCTCCGGCGAGATCCCGCCGTCGGAGTACAACGCCGGCTGGTGGCGCCTGCGCGAGCAGTACCAGGGCGTGGCGGCGCCGGTCGAGCGCACCGAAGCGCAGTTCGATCCGGGTGCCAAGTACCACGTACCGGGCAACACGCCTTACACCCGCTACTTCCTGGCGCACATCCTCCAGTTCCAGTTCCACCGTTCGCTGTGCGAGGCGGCGGGCTTCGAGGGGCCGCTCCACCGCTGCTCGATCTACGGCAACGAGGAGGCCGGCCGGCGGCTGAACGAGATGCTCGAGATGGGCTCCTCGCGCCCGTGGCCGGAGGCGCTCGAGGTGCTCACCGGCAGCCGGCAGATGGACGCGACCGCGATCCTGGACTACTTCGCGCCGCTCAAAGAGTGGCTGGACGAGCAGAACGCCGGCCGCCGGTGCGGCTGGTGAGCGGGGGTACCGGAATGGCCGAGGTCCATCTCCCTTCGTCTCTCGCGACGCTGACCGACGGCGGTGACGGCCGTCCCGGCGGCGTCGAACGACTGGTCCTCGACGGCGGCACCGCGCGCGAGGTGCTGCGCGGGCTCGAACGCCGCCACCCCCGCCTGGCCGGCTGGATCCTCGACGAGCGGGGCGCCCTGCGCCAGCACGTCGCGCTGTTCCGGGACGGCGAGCGGGTCGACCTCGACGCCGAGCTCCCCGACGGCTCGCGGCTCGACGTGATCCCGGCGATCACCGGCGGCGGTTCGTTCGAGGCGCCGGCCGGCGACGACGTGTCGCTCCTGGTCAGCACCCGCAAGGGGCTGGTCGTCCTGCGCGGTCCCCGCAACGGTCCGGCCGGCGACGGCGAGATGGAGACCGTCTGCCGGCGCTTCGAGGGTAACGAGGTGGAGTTCACCCTCCACGACCCGCGGAGCGGCTACACCTTCGCCGCCGTCACCCACGGCCACTACGGCCCCCGCCTCTTCCGGACCCGCGACGTGCTCACGCCGTCCGAGGAGTGGGAGCAGTGCGAGGGGCCGGTCTTCCCGGAGGACACCGAGGCGTCACTGGTGCGCATCTGGGTGCTCGCGCTCGGTGAAGCGGAGGGCGAGCTCTGGGCCGGCGTCGACCCGGCGGCGCTCTTCCACAGCACCGACGGCGGCGCCACCTGGGAGCTGGTGCGCGGGCTCTGGGACGTGCCGTCGCGGCCGAGCTGGGACGCGGGCGGCGGCGGCCTCTGCCTGCACTCGATCTGCCCCTGGCCCGGCGACCCGGACCGGCTCGCGGTGGGGATCTCCGCCGCCGGCGTGTGGATCACCGAGGACGGCGGGGCGACCTGGGAGCGGGGTGGCAAGGGGATCGTGCCGCGTTACCTGCCGGAGGAGGCGCGGGAGGACGCCCAGATGCTCTGCGTCCACCACATGGAGCGTTCGCCGCCCGAGCCCGACACGCTGTTCATGCAGTTCCACGGCGGCGTCTACCGCTCGGACGACGGAGGCCGCGCGTGGACGAGCATCGCCGACGGCCTGCCGAGCGACTTCGGCTTCCCGCTGGTCGCCGATCCGCGCCGCGCCGGGCGGGCGTTCGTGCTGCCGCTGGTCGCCGACGTCGACCGGGTGACGCCGGGCGGCCGGGTGCAGGTCTGGGAGACGACCGACGGCGGCGGCTCGTGGACCGCTCGGACGAACGGCCTGCCGCAGGAGGACGCCTACCTAACCGTCCTGCGCCAGGCCTTCTGCCACGACGGCCGCGACCCGCTCGGCCTCTACTTCGGCGCCACCTCGGGCGAGGTGTTCGGCTCGGGCGACGGCGGTGCCACCTGGCGCACGCTGGCGCGGCGCCTGCCGCCGGTGCTCTCGATCCGCGCCGCGGGCGCGGGCTTCGGCCTTCCGGCTGGATCCGGGAGCGCCGGATGACCTTCGCCCCGCGCACCGTGCCGCTCGAGATCCGGCCCGCCGAGGAGCGGGACGTGGAGGGGATCCAGCGGGTGGCGCGCGCGGCGTGGAATCAGGTCTACGCCGACCTCTTCGGCGACGAGGAGCGGGGGCGGATGCTGGAGCACGCCTTCTCGCGCCGGGCCCTGCTCGAGGACATCGGCCGGCACGCCTCGTACTTCTTCGTCGCCGCCGCCGAGGGCGGGGTGGTCGGCTTCGCCGAGCTGGTGCTCGAGGGGAGCTGCGGCGAGGTGGTGCGGGTCGCGGTGCTGCCGGAGTGGCAGCGCCGGGGCATCGCGACCGCGCTCCTGCACCGGGGGTTCTCGGTGCTGGAGGCGGCCGGTGCCGCGGCGGTCACCGCCGCCGTCGAGCCGGAGGACGAGGCCTGCCGCGCCCTCTTCGAGCGCCAGGGATTCACGGGGACCGGCGAGCCGCTGTCGGACCTCGACGACCTCGGGCTCGAGCTCGCCGAGTACCGCCGGCCGTTGGGCGGAGGCGAGGGAGGGCACGAGCCGCCGCCCGAGGCGACCGTCTGGGTGGAGCTCGACGCCGGGGGCGCCGGGACGCCGCCCCGGGCGCGCGGGGTCGAGCGCTCGGTCACCGTGCTCGCGACCGCCGACGCGTCCCGCCTGTCGTTCGTCGAGTCCGCCCTGGAAGGAGCCGGCATCGTCTACGCCCTCCAGGCGGAGGCCGCGGGCGAAGGCGAGGAGGAGGTGGTGGAGGTGCGGGTCCCCCGCTCCCGTGCGGACGAGGTGCGCGAGATCCTCGACTCGTTGGAGATCGACGAGACCGAGCCGACGGTCGACGGCTGAAGGGCGGTCACCGATCCCCCC
>CAZLLV010000499.1:0-6551 GCA_964560325.1 uncultured Thermoanaerobaculia bacterium
TGGTCAGCCTCACGGCGACACCCTTTCGCTCCGATGGCAAAGAGGTAGAAGGAACCGGAATCTACCGGTACCCATTCGCTCGGGCGATGCAGAGCGGCTACATAAAGCAGCTCAGAGTCGCCGACGCACAGCCGGCTGAAATCTACTTCGAATATCAAGGAGATCAGCACCGCCACACTCTTGAGGAGGTTCTTGAGCTCCGAGACGAGGCTTGGTTCCGCTTGGGTGTAGCCTTGTCACGTCCGACAAACGAGACCATTGTGGTTTCTAGCATGGAACTCCTGGATCGGCTCCGGAGGACGGGACGACATCACCAGATCGTAGCTGCAGCTTGTACCATCAATCATGCCCGTGAGATTGCCTCCATCTACAGGGAACGCGGCTACTCTGCGGAGGTTGTCTCAAGCGACATGCGCGAGGACGATCGCGCTGATGTGCTCGCCCGGTTGCGGTCCAACCAACTCGACTGCATTGTGCAAGTGAACATCCTCGGTGAGGGCTTCGACTGGCCGCAGCTGAGTGTCGCCGCGATTTTCCGTCCGTTTCGTAGTCTCTCGCCCTACATCCAGTTTGTTGGACGTATCATGCGCGTTCTCGTACAAAACGACCCCTACCACCCGGACAACGAGGGCTGGGTTGTATCTCACATTGGGCTACAGCAGGATCATCGATGGGACGACTTCCAACGATTCGATGACGACGACCAGGAACTCTTTCGCCGTTTGGTCCGTCTTGAGGACGGCGGGACTAGAGAGGGAGAAGAGGGTGACCGTCGGCGGCTTCGCTCGGATATGCGGGTCATCGATGAGGTCCTCGAGCGGCTCGTAGTTCGAGATTTTTTGGACCCAACCGACCAAGGCGCTGTGGACGCGGTTATCGCCGAGATGCGGCGCACACTCGGCATTGAGCCTGAGGAGCTTGGGTTATCGCGGGAGGAGCTGGCTGGACGGCTTGTACGGGCTCGGCGGCGCCAACAGATCGAGCCCCGGGAGCGCGTCGTGCAGCCACAGGACCGACGGCGTGAGCTTCGGCGTCGACTCGACGAGGCCGCTCGTTCTGTCGCCGCCCGTATACTTCAGGCGCTCGGGCTATCGCCTAATGGAATGGACATCCTGCGGGGAATGCCCAGTTTGGTCTCCGCGCATAACAACATCGGAGCGGCGATCCGCCTGATGCACCGCCAAGTCAATGAGTCGATGGGATTTCCGCAGAATCACCGTGGCGAGCTCGACATTCCGCAGCTAGAGGAGGCGCTAGAGAGGCTCGACGAGTTCGGCGATCAGGTCCAGGTCCAGATCCAGATCCGATCTCGACTCCCAGGGAGTTCGCGTGCCTAGAGGAAGGACCCAATCTCTCCTTCATACTACAAGCCTTGAACGAGTAAGTTCGCGAGGGCGTCTTCCCATTTGCCGCGCCGATAGGAGGAACCACAGCATCGAACGCGGCGACTGGTATTTGAGTGTGAAGGTCGGAATGGAAGATAAGAAGTATTGCCTCGTTTGTGCAAGGAAGATCCTGGAGGGCGGCCGCACGATGCTGGACGCACTGTTTCGGGATCTGGAGAAAGCTGAGCAAGACCGGGACGTTGAAGAGCCGTAACGCTAACGCTCGACATGACGTCGCTCCCGGTGGAGACGTCAGCAGCCAATGTTGAATGTAATCATTTCGGCGTTGATCCAGTGATGGGTCGTACTACACTAATGCATCATGCGCACCACGATCACTGTCGATGATTCGATCCTCAGCGACCTCAAGCAGCGCGCGGCCGAGCGGGGGACCACCGTCAGCCGGCTCATCGAAGATTCCGTGCGCCTGGCTTTCGCGCAGCCTTCTGAATCCCCTGCCGTTCCCGAGGAGTTCGAGCTCGTCACCTACGGCCAAGGAGGCCGCTTCACCCGCATGGACGTGGACCGCACCTCCGGCCTCCTGGAGAGGGACTACATCGAGCGATATGGGGGGAGGTCCTGACCGGCGTTCTGATCCAGCCGTCCCGCCGGCACTGGCCGATCCTGATCGATCTCCTCCGCAAGACCGAGATCCGGGGCGCCGGGGTCAGCGATGTCCACCTGGCGGCCCTGGCCCTCGAGCACGGTTGCGAACTCGTCACCACCGACGGCGACTTCGCCCGGTTCCCGGACCTGCGGTGGCGTCACCCTCTGGCCCCCCGTCCGGCACCGCCATAGCGCACGCTGCTCAGTACGAGTCGAGGTCCATTCCGGCGGCCTCGCCTGCCTCGGCCATCACCGCGTCAGCGGTCATCAAGCGCTCCGCGCGGAGATCGCTGGCGACGCTCAAGTGAATCGCGTCGAGGGTGCGGAGCGAGTGGTCGGAGAGCCGATCGATCAGGTGGACAGCCGCAGTCACGTGCCGGTCCTCGATCGGCTGGAGGAAGAGGAAGCCGCGGTCGACGTCCTCACGAAAGACAGAGAAGGCGAGGGTTTCGTGCTCGTCCGTGATCTCGCCAGATCGTCGCCGACGGGCGAGCAGGCAGCGCATCTCGGTGACGGTCAGAGAGCTGATCCAGATCTCGTCGTCCTCAGCCTGGATCCAGGTGGCGAACGCTTCGGAGCCGGGCTCGTCCAGGTACCACTTGGCGAGAGCCGAGGTGTCGAGGTAGACGGCCATTCAGCGTGCGTCCCGGTCGGCTCGGACCTCGACCTCGCTCCCGGTTTCGAGCCGTGGCATCTTCGCCCGGAGCTCCGTATGACTCGGTCGCTTCCGGCTCGGCCCGAGCGGCAGGACCCGGGCGATCGGCCGACCGTGCTTCGTGATCACCAGCTCCTCCTCGCTCTCGAGGAGCTTCCCAAGGCGGCCGAGCTCGATTCTCATCTCCCGTATCGAAAGCTCTCGCATGGTGTCTCCAGATTTGTGCTGCGACCAGAGAATCGTAGCACAGCTCTCTCACTCCGCCCGGAGCGCTTCGACCGGGTCCATGCGGGCGGCGCGTTGGGCGGGCAGGACGCCGGCGCCCAAGCCGGTGGCGGCGGAGAGGGCGATCGCCGCGACGGCGAAGGCGAGGGGGGTTTCGACCGGCAGGCCCGGAACGACCGTGCGCAGGACCGCGGTCAGGCCGAACGCGGCTGCGAGCCCCGCGCCGCCGCCGGCGAGCGCGAGCACCGCCGATTCGACCAGGAAGACCCTCCGCACCTGCCCCCGCCCCGCGCCCACCGCGCGCAGGAGGCCGATCTCGTGCGTCCGCTCGCCGACCGCGATCCACATCGTCGTCAGGATCCCGATCATTCCGACCAGCAGCGAGATGCCGGCGATCGCCCCGACCGCCAGGGTGATCGTGTTCATTACGTTGCCGAACACCTCGAGCATCGCCTCCTGCGAGGTGACCGTGAAGTCCTCGTTGCCGCGGTGGCGCTCCGCCAGCACCTCGGTCACCCGGCCGACCAGCCGCTCGGCCTCGAGCCCCGGCCGGTAGACGACGTGGATCTCGTCGAGCTCGGAGCGGTGGAGGATGGTCATCGCCGACGCGGTCGGCACGTAGACCGCGTCGTCCATGTCGATCCCGAGGAGGCTCCCGCGCGGCTCCATCACGCCGACCACCCGGAAGCGCCCGCCGCCGATCCGCACCAGCTCGCCGAGCGCGTCCTCGGAGCCGAAGAGCTCGCGCTTGAGCGTCGGCCCCAGGACCGCCGTCGCGTGCCCCCGCCGCGGGTCCCCCTCGGGCCAGAACGCGCCCTGCCGGACCTTCATGTTCCAGGCCCGTGGCACGTTCGGCGTCACCCCGTAGACATAGACGCTCCGGCCGCGCCCGCGCGCTTCCACCCGGCCCGATCCGAACGCCATCGGCAGGATCTCCTGCACGCCGTCGATGCGCGCGAGCGAGAGCGCGTCGTCGATCGTCAGCTCGTGCGTGGTGCCGCCGAGGATGCCCGGGATTCCGACCGTCTCCGCCTTGCCCGGGTTGATCGCGATCAGGTTGGTGCCGAACTGGTTGAACTGGTCGAAGATGTAGCGGCGCGTCCCTTCGCCGATCGAGGTCAGGAGCACCACCGAGGCGACACCGATCGCGATGCCGAGCGCCGACAGGCCGGAGCGCAGGCGGTGGGCGAGCACGGCGCGGAGCGCGAAGGCGCCGACGAACGAGAAGGCGGCTCGGTCGCCGCCGGCGTCCGGGGAAGGGCGTGGCGCCATCAGCCGCTCCGCAGGGCGTCGACCGGCTCGAGGCCGGCCGCGCGGCGCGCCGGCAGGAGGCCGAAGACGCTGCCGACCGCCACCGCGAGCCCGAGCGCCGCGGCCACCGCCCAGACCGGCGGGGAGGCCGGGAGCGCCGGGAAGAGCCGCGCGAGCAGGCGGGCGAGGCCGTAGCCGGCGCCCAGGCCGACCAGGCCGCCCGCGGTCGAGAGCAGCGTCGCCTCGACCAGGAAGACCGCCAGCACCTGCCGCCGGCCGGCGCCCAGCGCCTTGAGCAGCCCGATCTCGCCGGTCCGCTCCGACACCGAGACCAGCATCACGTTGAGGATTCCGATGCCGGCGACGGCGAGCGAGATGCCGGCGATCGCCGCCACGGCGAGGCTGAGTGCGTCGAGGATGCCGGAGACCGCCCCCACCACCGAGTCCTGGGTCAGGACCGTGACGTCCTCCTCGTCGTGCCGCTCGGCGAGGAGCGCCACCACGCGCTCTTCGGCCGCCTCCAGGTCGGCGCCCGGCGCCACCGAGACCATCACCCGGAACAGCGACGTGCGGTCGAGCATCCGCATGGCGGTCGCGACCGGCACCACGACCAGCTCGTCGACGTTCATGCCGAGCTGCGTGCCGACCGGCTCGAGCACGCCGATCACCCGAAAGCGCCAGGCGCCGATCCGTACCACCTCGCCGAGCGGGCTGCGGCCGGGAAAGAGCTCGTCGGCGAGCGTGCGCCCGAGGACCGCGACGGCTCGGCCCCGCTGGCTGTCGCCCTCGGGCAGGAAGGTCCCCCGCGACACCGTCAGGCGGCGCACCTCGGCGAAGGCCGCCGTGGTGCCGATCAGCGCCACCTCGCGGCTCCGCCCGCCGTGGGAGACGGTCTCGGTGCCGGCCGCCACCGGCGCCACCCGCCGGACCGAGCCGACCTGCTGCTCGATCGCCTCGGCATCGGCCAGCGTCAGGTCGTTGGGAGCGCCGCCGACGCCCGGGATTCCGCCGGTCGTCTCCACCTTCCCCGGCACCACGATCAGCAGGTTCGAGCCGATCGAGGCGAACTGGTCGACGACGTAGCGCCGCGCGCCTTCGCCGAGCGCGGTCAAGAGCACCACCGCGGTCACCCCGATCGCGACGCCGACGAGCGACAGCGCCGTGCGCAGCGCGTGGCGTGAGAGGGCGCGCCAGGTGAAGACGAGCACGTCCGAAGGGGTCACGGCGCCTCCACCGGCTCGGCCGGCCGCGCCGGCGGCTCGGCGGTCGCGAAGAGCTCGTCGATGCCGTGGATCTCGGAGGTCGGCATCCGCTTGGCGATCTTGCCGTCGACCATCACCAGCAGCCGGTCGGCCCGGCGCGCGACGGTCGGGTCGTGGGTTACCACGACCAGCGTCAGCCCGGCGTCGTTCATCCGGTCGAGCAGGTCGAGCACCTGGCGGCCGGAGAGCGTGTCGAGGTTGCCGGTCGGCTCGTCCGCGAGGAGGATCGCCGGCTCCATCACCGTCGCGCGCGCGAGCGCGGTGCGCTGCCGCTCGCCGCCGGAGAGCTGGTCGGGGCGGTGCGCGGCGCGTTCGGAGAGGCCGACCCGGTCGAGCGCTTCGTGGGCACGCCGCCGCCGCTCGCGCCGCGCCACGCCGGCGAAGACCATCGGAAGCTCCACGTTCTCGAGCGCCGACAGCCGACCGACGAGGTGGAACGACTGGAAGACGAAGCCGATCCGATGACGCCGCACCTCGTCGAGCTCGCGCTCGGACAGGCCGGCGACCTCGCGGCCTTCGAGGAAGTAGGAGCCGGCGGTCGGGCGGTCGAGGCAGCCGACGACGTTGAGCAGCGTCGACTTGCCCGAGCCGGACGGACCCATGATCGCGACGTGCTCGCCGGCGGCGATCTCCTCGTGCACGTCGTCGAGGGCGTAGAGCGGGCGGCCGCCCAGGTCGTAGACGCGGGAGATGCCGACCAGCCGGATCACTCCACCACCACCTCGGCCCCCGCCTCGACGCCGGTGCGGTCGAGCGAGGTGACCACCTCGTCGCCCGGCTCGAGCCCGCCCACGATCTCGGTCCAGTTCCAGTTCGACAGCCCGGTCTCGACCGCGCGCTCGGCCAGGACACCGTCCTCGACCACCAGCACCTTCGTCCCCTCGAGGAGCGCCGAGGTCGGGATCCGCAGCACCCCCTCGTGGACCTGGAGGATCACCTCGACGTCCGCCGAGGTGCCGGGGAGGAGGCGCCGCGACAGCTCGGCGTCGTCGATCCGGGCCTCGATCTCGACCGTCCGGTTCTGCTCCTCGACGTCCTCGACGTAGGGCGCGACGCGGGTGACGGCGCCGGAGAGCTCGCGGCCGGGGAGCGAGTCGACGGTGATGCGCGCCGGCAGGCCGGGGGCGAGGACGCCGGCGTCGACCTCGTCCATCGGGGCCGAGACGT
>CAZLLV010000500.1:0-2534 GCA_964560325.1 uncultured Thermoanaerobaculia bacterium
CTACGGTTCGTCTTTCAAAGCTGTTGCGCGCGCCGTCCCAGAGGAGGGGAGCCCCGCCCCGCCCGCTCGCCCCCACGAACGCTCAGCGAAGCCTCCGTCCACCCTCGGTCGACATCCCTCTCTGGCATGCAACCTGCTCGACAGCACGGGTGTGTCCCCCGTCCCTCGTGCCACCTACCGCCTCCAGATCCACGCCGGCTTCGACCTCGACCGCGCCGCCGCCGTGACCGACTACCTCGCCGAGCTCGGCGTCAGCCACGTCTACACCTCGCCCCTCCTCCAGGCCGTGCCTGGCAGCACCCACGGCTACGACGGCATCGACCCCACCCGCATCGACGCCGAACGGGGTGGTGAGGCCGGCTACGAACGCTTCTCCGACGCCCTCGCCCGGCACGGACTCGGCCACGTCCTCGACATCGTTCCCAACCACCTCGCCACCCACACCGGGCGCGACCCCGAGAGCGGCGACCTCTACGACCTCTGGTGGTGGGACCTGCTCCGGAACGGCCGCCGCAGCCCCTATGCAAGCTTCTTCGACGTCGAGTGGGAGCCCGAGCCGGCCGACCCGGACGCCGTTCCCGGGAACCGCGAACCGCTCGACCTCACCGGCCGCGTCCTCGTCCCCGTCCTCGGCCGGCCCCTCGCCGAAGCGGTCGAGGCGGGGGAGATCGCGCTCGGCCGGATCGGCGGCGAACCGGTGGTGCGCTACTTCGAGCACGCCTTCCCGCTCGACACCTCCCGCCTCGCCCCCGACGACCGTGCCGCCGTCGAAGCCGCGATGGAAAGCGCGGACGACCCCCTCCCACCCGACCGCCTCCTCGCCGTCCTCGAACGCCAGCGCTACCGCCTCGCCCACTGGCGCCGGGCGCGCGGCGAGCTCAACTACCGCCGCTTTTTCGACATCAGCGACCTCGCCGGCGTGCGGCAGGAGGACCCCGAGGTCTTCCGGACGACCCACGAGCGCGTGCTGCGGATGGTCGAGGCGGGGCGGCTCGACGGGCTGCGGGTCGACCACCCCGACGGCCTGCGCGACCCGCGCGAGTACCTCGACCGCCTCGCCGACGCCGCTCCGGGCGCATGGATCGTGGTCGAGAAGATCCTCGAGCCGGGCGAGGCGCTGCGCGGCGACTGGCCGGTCGCCGGCACCACCGGCTACGACTTCGGCGCCATGGCGGGGGGGCTGTTCGTCGACCCGGCGGCCGAGCCGGTGCTCGACGGGCTCTGGCGCGAGGTGGCCGACGAGCCGCGGGGCTGGGAGGAGGAGGTCCGGGTGCGCAAGCTGCGGGCGATGGAGCGCGTGCTGCCCGCGGAGCTCGCGCGGCTCGACGCGCTCTTCCGGCAGTACCTCGAGGCCGCCGGGGCGATCGATCCGGAGGACGAGTCGGCGAGCGCGGCGGCGGGGGAGGCGCTGCGCGAGCTGCTGGCGGCGTTCCCGGTCTACCGGACCTACGTGCGGCCGGCGGGGTGGATCGAGGGCCAGGGATCGGTCGAGGTGCCGGCCGAGGTCTCGCCCGAGGACGAGCACGCGGTCGCCGAGGCGGTGGCGAAGGCGCGGGAGGCGGGCGCGCCGGCGGATCTGCTCGACCTACTCGACCGGCTGTCCGAGGCGCTGCTCCTTCGCGACTCGATCCCACGGCGGGCGCGTCCCGCCGCCGCCGAGCTCGCCGCGCGCTTCCAGCAGACGAGCGGCCCGGTGATGGCGAAGGGGGTCGAGGACACGGCCTTCTACACCTGGGTCCGCTTCGTCGCCCTCAACGAGGTGGGCGACTCGCCCGGCCGCTTCGGCGTCTCGCCGGAGGATCTCCACGCCTTCTTCCGCGAGCGCGCCGAGCGCTGGCCGGCGGCCCAGAACGCCGTCTCGACCCACGACAGCAAGCGCAGCGCCGACGTGCGCGCCGGGCTCTGGCCGCTCACCGAGGTGCCGGAGCGCTGGGCGGAGGCGGTGCGCCGCTGGCGCGAGAGGAATCAGCGCCATCGGACGAAGGACTCTCCCGACGGGCCGATCGAGTACCTCCTCTACCAGACCCTCGCCGGCACCTGGCCGCTCTCGGTCGAGCGCGCCCGGGAGTATCTGGAGAAGGCGGCGCGCGAGGCGAAGGTGCACACGAGCTGGACACGCCCGGACGCGGAGTACGAGGCGGCGCTCGGGCGCTTCGTCGAGGGGGTGCTCGGCGACCGCGGCTTCGTCGAGGATCTCGAAGCCTTCCTGGCGCCGCTCGCCGACGCCCGGGCGATCGGCTCGCTCGCCCTCTCCGCCCTCCACCTGACCGCGCCCGGAGTGCCCGACCTCTACCAGGGCGACGAGCTCCGGAACCGCGCGCTGGTCGACCCGGACAACCGCCGGCCGGTCGATTTCGACCTCCGCCGGCGCCTGCTCGCCGGGCTCGCCGAAGAGCCGGCGCCGGAGCGGGTGCTCGCCGCGAGCGACGAGGGCCTGCCGAAGCTCTGGCTGATCCACCGCGCGCTCGATCTTCGCCGACGCACCCGGGGCCTCTCTGCCGGCGCGTACCGACCGCTCAGCGTCGCAGGTGCTG
>CAZLLV010000501.1:0-17886 GCA_964560325.1 uncultured Thermoanaerobaculia bacterium
GACGGAGCGGAGGCCGGCGATCCGCCCCTCGAGGCGGTCCTCGCCGCGGCCCTGGCGATCCTCGAAGCCCGCACCTTCGACCGCGACCGCGCGGTCGTCGAAACCGCCTTCGACGGCCGCGGCGTCGCCGACCTGGCGGAGGTCCTGGGACCGCTTCGCCGCTTTCTGCCGGTGGCGGTGCGGCTACCCGACGGGCGCACCGTGGAGGCCGCGGTGGGCGAGATCGCCGAAGCCCTGGCCGACCACGAGCCCTGGCAGGATCTCTACCCCCCCGAGCGCGCCGAAGCGGCGGCTCGCGAACCCGGCCTCCGGGTATCGCGGGTGCAGGTCGTGGAGTGGCCGGAGACCGTCGCGTCGGCGTTCGAGGCCGCCGGGATCGGCGCCCGGCTCGAGAGCCTGGGCCCCGCCGAGGGGCCGGTCGGCGCCGCTCCGTCGGTCCTGGCGGTGCGCGCCGCGGGCGAGCTCCGGCTGACGCTGCGCCAGCGGGGCCGAGCGGCGGCGGTGGAGCTCCAGGCCGAGCGCTTCGCAGCGCTGCTCGGCGTCGTCGCCGAAGCGGTCGCGCCGCGGACGACGGTGGCCGGAGGGCGCCTGCTGGGAACGATCGAGGCGCCGGCGCCGGAGGAGCGTCGCCGGCTGCTCGACGAGTGGGCGGGGACCGCGGCACCGGTACCGGGCGGCACGACGATGCCGGCACGGATCGTCGAGCACCTGCGCACCGCGGCCCGGGAGGCCCCCGAGCGCCCGGTGCTGCTCGGTGGTGGAGAGACCGTCACCGCCGGCGAGCTCCTGGAGCGCTCCGGGCGCCTCGCCTCCCTGCTGCGCGACCTCGGCGCCGGCCCGGAGCGCCGCGTCGGCCTCTGCCTCGAACGCGCCGAGCGAGCGGTCGACCTGGTCGTCGGCCTGCTCGGCATCTGGCGCGCCGGCGCCGCGTACGTCCCGCTCGATCCCGCCCTGCCCGCGGCACGGCTGCGCTTCCTGCTCGATGACACGCGCGCCGTTGCGCTCGTGACCTCGTCGGCGCTGGTCGAGAGCCTCGACCTGGGCGACTCGACTGGGGTCGCGGTGGTGGCGCTCGACCGCGATCGGCAACGGCTGGCCGCGGCCGACCCGGAGCCGGCACCGCTGCCGCCGGAGGTGGAAGCGGACGGCGAGCGGCTGGCCTACGTCCTCTACACGTCCGGGTCGACGGGGCGCCCCAAGGGGGTGATGGTGCGGCACGGCGCCCTGGTCAACCTCCTGCTCGCCCTCGACGAGGCGGTCTACCGGCCGGTCTTCGGCGATCCGGGCGACGGCGAGGAGCCGCTGCGCGTGGGGGTCAACGCCTCCCTCGGGTTCGACGCCTCGGTCAAGCAGTTGATCCAGCTCGCCTCGGGGCGGCCGCTGGTGCTGCTGACCGACGCCGAGCGGCTCGACGCGGCGGCGCTGCTCGAGACGGTGCGCCACCACGCGGTCGACGTGCTCGACGTCACACCCACCCAGCTCCGGCTGCTCCGCGCCGCCGGACTCGAGGAGGCACCGGAGCGGGCGCCGCGGCTGCTCCTGATCGGCGGCGAGCCGATCGACGCCGAGACCCGCCGCTGGCTCGAGGGGCCGTTGCACGCCGCGGGGCGCCGGGCCGCCGACGTCTACGGGCCGACCGAGTGCACCGTCGACGTGACGGCGGCGGTGATCGCGGCCGGCCAGGAGCCGAGCCTCGGCCGGCCCCTCGCCAACGTGCGCGCCCACGTCGTCGACGCCGCCCTTCGGCTGATGCCCGGCGGCGCCGAGGGCGAGCTCGCGGTCGGCGGAGCGGGGCTCGCGCGGGGCTACCTGGACCGCCCGTCGCTGACCGCGGAGCGCTTCGTCCCGGACCCGTTCGGGGGCGACGGCGAGCGCCTCTACCGCACCGGCGACCGGGTCCGCTGGCTGGCGGACGGAACGCTCCGGTTCCTCGGCCGGAGCGATCACCAGGTCAAGCTGCGCGGCGTACGGATCGAGCTGGGCGAGATCGCCTCGCTGCTGGCCGAGCACCCCGGCGTCCGCGAGGCGGTCGTCGACCTTCGGTCCGGCGACGCCGCCGAGGCCGCCGAAGCGCGCCTGGTCGCCTGGGTGGTGCCGGAGCCGCGCTGGGCGCCGAAGGTCGGGGGCCGCGGCCGCCACGCCCTGCCCAACGGCCTCGCCGTCGTGGAGCAGAACCGCAACGAGACCGAGTACCTCTACCAGGAGATCTTCGAGGACCGGACCTATCTGCGCCACGGCATCGAGCTGCCGGAGGACGCGCGGGTGGTCGACGTGGGGGCGAACATCGGCATGTTCTCCCTGCTGGTCGCTCGCCACCGACCCGCCGCCCGGATCTGGGCGTTCGAGCCGGTGGCGCCGATCTTCGACACCCTGCGGGCGAACATCGCGCTCTCGGCTCCCGCCGGGGCGCACGTCGAGCTGCTCGACCACGGCCTCGCCGCCGCCGAGGCGACCGACACCTTCACCTACTACCCGCGCTACACGATGATGTCGGGCCTCGCCGCCTACGCGGTTCCGGAGGAGGAGGCCGAGGTGGTCAAGACCTTCCTCGGCAACCTCCGGGAACGGGGCGACGACCAGGCGGCCGAGCTCGCCGCGCACGCCGACGACCTGCTCGCCGGCCGCTTCGAGGGGACCGCGGTCGACGTGCGGCTCCGCCGCCTCTCGGACGTCGTCCGCGAACGGGGGATCGACCGGATCGACCTGCTGAAGATCGACGTCCAGCGGGCGGAGATGGACGTCCTGCGGGGCCTCGACGACGGCGACTGGAAGCTCGTGGGCCAGGTGGTGATGGAGATCCACGACCCCGCCGGGCCGACCAGCGACGGCCCGATCCGCGCCATGACGGCGCTGCTCGAGGAGCGCGGCTTCGCGGTCCACACGGAGCAGGACGCGCTCCTCGCCGGCACCGACCGCCATACCCTCTACGCCGTGCGCCCGACGAGCGATCGCCGGCTGCGCGTCGGTGCGCCACCCTCCCTGCCGGCCCCGGAGCCCGCCGCGGCCGAGGTCCTGTCGGCGGGCGCGGCGCGCGAGCACCTGCGGGCGCGACTGCCGGACATGATGATCCCGGCGGCGTTCGTCTTCCTGGACGCGCTGCCGGTCAACGCCAGCGGCAAGCTCGACCGCCGGGCCCTGCCGGCCCCGGAGAGCGTGCGGCCGGAGGACCGGGCGGACTTCGTGCCCCCCTCGAACGACGCGGAGGCGACCGTCGCCGCCGTCTGGCAGCGGGTGCTCGGCGTCGAGCGGGTCGGCATCCACAGCAACTTCTTCGACCTCGGCGGCCATTCGCTGCTCCTGGTCCAGGTCCACGGCGCGCTCCGGGAGGCGTTCGAGCGCGAGCTCTCGATGCTCGACCTGTTCGAGCGGCCGACGGTCGCGGCGATGGCCGCGCTCCTCTCCGGCACGGACGACGACGGCGGCGCCCGCGACGCCGCGGACCTGGTCGAGGAGGCGGACGAGGAGGCTCGGCGCCAGGTGGAGGCGATCAACCGCCGCCGGCGGCGTATCGCCGAGGCCGAGGAGGCCGGCCGATGAGCTCGCCGCGCCCGGAGCTGCTCGACGCGGTCGCGATCGTCGGCATGGCCTGCCGCTTCCCCGGGGCGCCGACGGTCGAGGCGTTCTGGGACAACCTGTGCGGCGGCGTCGAGTCGATCCGCCGCTTCTCCGCCGAGGAGCTGCGCGCCGCCGGCATGCCCGCCGAGGTCGCCGCCGATCCCGACCTGGTGCCGGCCAACGGCTCCCTCGACGACGTGGAGTCGTTCGACGCCGCCTTCTTCGACATGTCGCCCCGGGTGGCGGAGATCACCGACCCCCAGCAGCGCCTCTTCCTCGAGTGCGTGTGGGAGGCGTTCGAGCGCGCCGGCCACGACCCGGCGCGGAGCCGCAAGACGGTCGGCGTGTGGGCGGGGGAGAGCCTCAACGCCTACCTGCTGCGCAACATCGCCGACCCCCGGTTCCTCGGCTCGCTCGGCGAGCTCCAGACGGCGGTCGGCAACCGGACCGACCACCTGGCCACGTCGGTCGCCTACAAGCTCGACCTCCGCGGCCCGGCGGTCACCGTCCAGACCACCTGCTCGACCGCGCTGGTGGCGGTCCATCTCGCCAGTCAGGCCCTGCTCAACCACCAGTGCGCGATGGCGGTCGCCGGCGGCGTCCGCGTCCAGGTGCCCCAGGCCACCGGCTACGCCTGGCAGGCGGGGGGCATCTTCTCGCGCGACGGCCACTGCCGCCCGTTCGACGCCGCGGCCTCCGGCACGGTCAACGGCTCCGGGGCGGGCGCGGTGGTGCTCAAGCGGCTGGAGGACGCCCTCGCCGACGGCGACACCGTGCACGCCGTGCTCCGCGGCTCGGCGATCAACAACGACGGCGCCGGGAAGATCGGCTACACCGCCCCGAGCGTCGACGGCCAGGCGCGGGTGATCGCGCTCGCCCAGGCGGTCGCCGGGGTCGACCCGGACTCGATCGGTTTCGTCGAAGCCCACGGTACCGGCACCCCGCTCGGCGACCCGATCGAGGTGGCGGCGCTCACCCGCGTGTTCCGGCAGAAGACCGAGCGCCGGGGCTTCTGCGCCCTCGGCGCGGTCAAGTCCAACCTCGGCCATCTCGACACCGCGGCCGGTGCGGCGGGGCTGATCAAGGCGGCGCTGGCGCTCGAGCGCGGGACGATTCCGCCGACCCTCCACTTCGAGCGGCCGAGCCCGGAGCTGAAGCTGGAGGAGAGCCCCTTCTTCGTCCCACGGGAAGCCGTACGATGGGAGCGTGAGAACGGGTCCCCCCGGCGCGCGGGAGTGAGCTCGTTCGGCATCGGCGGCACCAACGCCCACCTGGTGCTGGAGGAGCCGCCGGCGACCGAGCCCTCCGGGCCCTCGCGGCCGTGGCAGATGCTTCTGCTCTCGGCCCGCACCAGCGCCGCGCTCGAGGCTGCGACCGAGAACCTGGCGCGGCACCTCGAAGAGCGCGTGGCGAGCGGCGGCTTTGGCGACCGCGAGCTCGCCGACTCCGCCTGCACCCTCCAGACCGGCCGGCGCGCCTTCGAGTACCGCCGGGCGGTCGTCTGCCGCAACGCCGAGGAGGCGATCTCCCTCTTTCGCCGGGTCGATCCCCGGCGCGTCGTCACCAGCCTGCAGGAGCCCCGGCAGCGGCGGGTGGCGTTCCTCTTCCCCGGCCAGGGCGCGCAACACCCCGGGATGGCGGCGGCGCTCTACGACACCGAGCCGCTCTTCCGCGGCGAGATCGACCGCTGCGCCGAGCTGCTGCGCGAGTCCCTGGACGGCATCGACCTGCGCCGGGCGGCGCTCGACCCGGCGGCGAGCCCGGAGCAGCTACGCGACACGGCAATCGCCCAGCCGGCGCTGTTCGCGGTCGAGTGGTCCCTCGCCCGCCTCTGGCGGTCCTGGGGCGTCGAGCCGGCGGCGATGCTCGGCCACTCGATCGGCGAATGGGTGGCGGCCACCGTGGCGGGGGTCTTCCGGCTCGAGGACGCTCTCGCCCTGGTCGCCGAGCGGGGCCGCCTGGTGGCCTCGCTGCCGGCGGGCACGATGCTCTCGGTCCACCTGCCCGAGAGCGAGCTGGCCGAGCGGCTGGAGGCGGCGGGGATCGATCTCGAGGTGGCGGCGGTCAACCGCCCGGGCGTCACCGTGGTCGCCGGCCGCGAGGAGGAGGTCGGGCGGGCCGAGGCGGCGCTGGTCCCCGCGGGGGTGGCGCTCCGCCGGCTCCACACCTCTCACGCCTTCCACTCCCGGATGATGGAGCCCGTGGTCGACGCGCTGAGCGCCGCGGTCGCGCGGGTGGAGAGGCGTCCGCCGGAGCTACCCTGGATCTCGAACCCGACCGGCGACTGGATCGCGCCGGAGCAGGCGACCGATCCGGAGTACTGGGGGCGCCATCTGCGCCAGCCCGTGCGCTTCGGCGCCGGCGCCGAGCGGCTGCTCCGGGACGACGACTGGCTCTTCCTGGAGGTCGGGCCCGGCACCGGCCTGAGCACTCTCCTCCGTCAGCACCCGGCGCGGGGAACGGGGAGCGTGGTCCAGTCCTCCCTGCCCCATTCGCGCGAGGAGCGGGCGGCGGACGAGGCCCTGATCACCGCGCTCGGCCGCCTCTGGCTCGCCGGTCAGCCGATCGATTGGGACGCGTTCTACGAAGGCGAGCGCCGGCGCCGGGCGGTGCTGCCCACCTACCCCTTCGAGCGCCGCCGGCACTGGTTCGAGCCGGCGGTGGAAGCGCGCGCGGACGGCTCGAGGGCGCGGGCCGGCGTGCGCTCCGGCGACGACCCGGCGGACTGGCTCTGGACCGCCACCTGGCAGCGCTCGGCGCCGCCGGCGCTCTTCCGCACCGCCGACGGCGGGCGCGAAAGGCTCGCCGCGGGCCTGGAGGCGGAGAGGTGGCTTCTGTTCGTCGACGACACCGGCCTGGGCGACGCCCTGGCCGACCGGCTGGAGTCCGCGGGCAAGCGGGTCGTCCGGGTGCGCGCGGCCGAGAGCGCGGCGCCGGACGAAGAACCGCTCCGGCGCGACGGTTCCGCCCGGCTCCTGGCGCCCACGGACACCGCGGCCTACGAGGCCCTGCTGGACGCGGCCGCCGGCGACGCGGGAGGAGCGATCGAGCGGATCGTCCACCTGTGGACGGTCGGGGCGACGTTCCCGGACGGCGACGGCGGGCGGCGACGCCTGGAGGAGCTGGGATGGGGCAGCCTGCAGCGGCTGGGCCGCGCGATCGGCCGGCGGGGCCTCGACGGGCTGGTGCTCGGCGTGGTCACCGAGGGGATGCAGGAGGTGGTCGGCGGCGACCTCGGGACGGCGGAGGCGGCGATGGTGCTGGGCCCCTGCCTGGTGCTGCCCGGCGAGTCGGCCGCGATCGCCTGCCGCAGCATCGACCTCGACCCGCGCGCTGCCGGCGGCCGCTCGGAGAGCGAACGGACGGCGTGCGTCGACCGGCTGCTGATCGAGCTCGGCCCCCTGGCGCCCGCCCCCGGCGGTGCCGACGACGGCACGGCACAGGTGGCCTACCGCGGCGGTCACCGCTGGGTGCGCGCCGTCGAGCGCGTCCCGGTGCCGGAGCCGCGGCCGGACGAGCTCCCCCTCCGGGACCGGGGGGTCTACCTGATCACCGGCGGCCTCGGCGGCATGGGGCTGACCTTCGCCGCCCACCTGGCGCACAAGGTGGCGGCGCGGCTGGTCCTCGTCGGGCGCACCGGGCTGCCGCCGCGCTCCGAGTGGGACCGGCTGCTAGCCGAGGACGATGCGAGCGGTGGCGGCGGAGCGGGCGACCGGCGCACCGCGGCGGCGATCCGGGCGGTGCGGGAGATCGAGGCGGCGGGAGGAGAGGTGCTCGCGGCCGCCGCCGACGTGGCGGACCGCGAAGCCGTGGCGGAGGTGCTCGAACGCGCCCGCGAGCGCTTCGGTCCGGTCCAGGGAGTCATCCACGCGGCCGGCGTGGCGCCCGGCGGCCTCCTCCAGATGTCCGAGCCGGAAGCCGCCGGCGCCGGTCTCGCGGCCAAGGTCCACGGCACGCGAGTGCTCGACGACCTTCTCGGCAAGGAGGGCGAGCCGCTCGACTTCTTCCTCGTCTGCTCCTCGCGCAGCGTCCTCCTGGCGCCGCCCGGCGCCGCCGACTACGTGGCGGCCAACAGTTTTCTCGACGCCTTCGTCCTCGAACGCAACGCCCGCCGGGAGCGCGGGGAGGTGTCGGGCGGGCCGGCCGTGGCGGTCGACTGGTGCGCCTGGCGCGGCGTCGGGATGTTGGAGGACGCCGCCTCCGCCACCCTGTCCGCCGACCCGGTCGAGGCGCCTCCGGGCGTCGAGCAACCGCTCGACCACCCGCTTCTCGACCGGCGCTGGGTCGCCGACGACGGGCGCGAGACCGTGGAGACGGTGTTCAGCCCGCGCACCCACTGGGTGCTCGACGAGCACCGCATCAGCGGTCATGCGGTGCTGGTGGGGACGATCTATCTCGAGCTGGCGCGTGCGGCTCTGGCCGTGCGCGGCGACCACGGTCCGCTCGAGGTGTCGGACGTCTTCTTCCTGAACCCCGTCCGCCTGCGCGACGACGAAGCGCGCGCCGTGCGCCTGGTGCTCGATCCCCGGGAGGACGGCGCCTTCGACTTCCACGCCGCCAGCCGCCTGACCACCGCCGACGGCCGGGTCACCTGGGAGCGCGCGATGATGGGCACGATCGGTCCGCTGCGCGACCCGGCGGAAGCGGCCGCGGCGGCGCCCGCCGTCGACCCCGCCGCGGTGCGCTCGCGCTCGTCGCTCGACCCCTCGATGGCGGCCGTCGAGCAGGAGCTGCGCGAGGACCTGGGGCCGCGCTGGCAGACGGTCCGGCAGGTCCACCGTGGAGACGGAGAGGTACTCGGCCTCCTCGAGCTGGCGGAGGAGTGGGAGAGCGACGTGGAGGAGATGCTCCTCCACCCGGCGCTCCTCGACCGCGCGGTCAGCCTGGGCGTCAACTACCTGGCGGACGACCTGCCGGACGAGTTCTTCCTCCCCATGTCGTACCGCCGGCTGGTGATCCACGAACCGCTGCCTCGGCGCATCCTCGCGTGGGTGCGCCGCCTCGACCGCGACCTGCCGGTGCGCGAGACCATCTCGTTCGCGATCACCCTGCTCGACGAGAGCGGCCGGGTGCTCGTCGACATCGACCGGTTCAGCCGCAAGCGGGTCGGCGACGCCTGGGCTCAGCTCCGCTCGATGGTCGCCAAGGAGGGTGCGGAGGGCCCCGCGGCCGGCGCGGACGGGACCGGCGGGGCCGACGGGGCCGATCCCGGCGGCTCGCCCGACGGGGCGGCAGGCCGCCTGCGAGAGGCCCTCGACGCCGGGATCGACCCCGAGGAGGGGTGCCGGGTCCTCGACCGCGCCCTCGCGGCGGCGGCGATCGGACGGCTCATCGTGTCGCCGGACGACCTGCCGGCCGCGATCGACGCCGCCCTCCACCGGCGCGGGCTGGCGGCCCTGGACGAGGTCGCCGAGCTGTCCGCGGACACGCCCCGGCACGAACGCCCGGACCTCGGCAACCCGTACGTCGACCCGGAGTCGCCGCTCGAGGAGACCCTGGCGCGGATCTGGGGGGACGTGCTGGGGGTCGGGCAGGTCGGCGCCGAAGACAACTTCTTCGAGCTCGGCGGCGACTCCGTGCTCGGCGTCCAGGTGATCGCACGGGCGAAGAAGGAGGGCGTCGACGTGGCGCCCGCCCAGCTCTTCGAGCTCCAGACGGTGCGCGCGCTGGCGGCGCGGATCGAGGAGTCGGCCGGTGACGCTCCCGAGGGTGGGACCGCCGGGGGCGACGAGGCCGCGCCGGCGCCGGTCGCGGCCGGTCAGCTCGACAAGCTGGCCGGGCTCCTCGCCCGGGCCGACGGCCGGGGCGGCGGGAACGAAGCATGAGCGAAAGGAGCTCCGAGACCGCGATGGAGAACGTCCAGGACGTCTACCGCTTGTCGCCCACCCAGGAGGCGATGCTGTTCCAGAGCCTGCTCTCCCCGGGCTCGGGCGCGTTCGTGATGCAGACCGGCTGGACGCTGCGGGGGGACTTCGACCCCGAGCGGTTCGAGCGCGCGTTCCAGCGGGTGACGGACGCCAACCCGTCGCTCAAGACCGCGTTCTTCTGGGAAGAGCTCGAGGCCCCGCTCCAGGTGGTGCGCGCCGAGGTCGAGCTGCCGGTGGAGCGCCACGACTGGCGGAGCCTGGAGCCGGAAGAGGTCGAGCGGCGGATCGGCGAATGGCTGCGGGTCGACCGCGAGCGGGGCTTCGACCTCACCCGCGCGCCGCTGATGCGCCTGGCTCGCTTCGACCTCGACGGCGCGACCCGGTACCTCTGGAGCCATCACCACCTGCTGGTCGACGGCTGGTCGATCCCGCTCCTGCTCGATCAGGTGTTCAAGAGCTACGACCGGCCGGCCGTGGAGGACGCGCCGCCGACGGCCGGCCGCCCCTACCGGGACTACATCGGCTGGCTCGAGGCGCAGAACCTCGCCGAGGCCGAGGAGTTCTGGCGCCGGGAGCTGGGGCCGAGCGCCGCGGCGGCCGGCTCGGCTCCGCGGCTCGGCCCGGGGGTCGGCGTCGACGGCTACGAAACCCGGCGGCGCGACCTTTCGGCGACGGACACGGCGCGCCTGCGCGCTCTCGGCCGGCGGCACAAGCTGACCCTCAACACACTGGTCGGCGCCGCCTGGGGCCTGCTGCTCGCCCACGAGCGGGGCGACGACGAGGCGATCTTCGGCAGCGTGGTCTCCGGCCGGCCGGCGGACCTGTCCGGCTCGGAGCTCATGGTCGGGCTGTTCATCAACACCCAGCCGGTGCGGGTGCCGATCGAGCCCGACCGCCCGCTCGTCGACTGGCTGGCCGGGCTCCAGCGCACGCAGGCGCAGAGCCGGCGCTTCGAGCACTGCCCGCTCGCCAGGATCCAGGAGTGGTGCGGCGTGCGCCGGGGGCGCGACCTGTTCGACAGCCTGATCATTTTCGAGAACCTGCCGGGCGAGGAGATGCTCGCCACCTGGCAGCAGGGCTTCGAGGTCACCGACGTCTTCCGCACCGAGGACCGTACCGGATACCCGCTGGCGCTCGCGGTCTTCCCGGAGGAGCGGCTCGGCCTGCAGCTCACCGCGGCCGCGTCCGAGCGCAGCGGGGAGGCGGTCGAGCGGACGCTCGAACGCCTGGAGGTCCTGCTCCTCGGCCTGGCGCAGCGGGCCGACGCTCCGGAGGCGAAGGTCGGCGACCTCTCGCCGGTGGGCGAGGAGGAGCGGCGCCGGGTGACGCTCGACTGGAGCGGCGCCTGCGTCGAGAGCCTGGCGAGCGGCCCCCCGGTGCACCGGACGATCGCCGAGCGGGCCGCGGCCTCGCCGCAGGCGCCGGCCCTGGTCGCCCCGGCGGCCGACGACACCCTCGACGGCGCCCGCGTGGTGTCGTACGGCGAGCTCGCCGAGCGCACGACGCGCCTGGCGAGCCACCTGCGGGCGCGCGGCGTGGGCGCCGAGACCCGGGTCGCCGTCGCCCTCGAGCGCGGGCCCGACCTGGTCGTCTCTCTGCTCGCCGTGCTCGAGGCGGGCGGCGCCTACCTCCCGATCGATCCCGCGGACCCCGCCGAGCGCCTGCGGTTCCTGCTCGAAGACGGCGACGTCCGGGTGCTGGTCACCGCCGGGGCGGCCGCGGAGGCGCTCGCGGGGGCGATGACGCCCGTGCTCGAGAGCCCTCCCTCCGGCACCGGTCCGGCCGTGGTCCGGCTGGACGCCGAGGCGGACGCCATCGCCCGCAGCGCCCCGCTGCCGCCTGCACGGGTCGCCCCGGAGCAGGCGGCCTACGTCATCTACACATCCGGCTCCACCGGCCGGCCGAAGGGCGTGGTGGTGCCGCACGCCGCCCTCGCCCACCACACCGCGGCGGCCCTCGACGCCTACGGCCTGCGCCCGCACGACCGCGTGCTCCAGTTCGCCTCGGCGAGCTTCGACGCCAGCGCGGAAGAGATCTACCCGGCCCTCGCGGCGGGCGCCGCCCTGGTCTTCCGGACCCCCGGAATGACCGGCTCGACCGCCCGCTTCCTCGACGCCTGCGCCGCCTGGGAGCTGACCCTCCTCGACCTGCCCACCGCCTGGTGGCACGAGCTCGCGGCGGCCCTCGGCGAACCGGGCGGGGGTCGCCTGCCGGAATCGGTGGGCACCGTGGTGATCGGCGGCGAGGCGGCGCGCGCCGACCGGCTCGCCCGGTGGCTCCGCCACGCAGGTGCCTCGGCCCGGCTGGTCAACACCTACGGCCCCACCGAGGGGACGATCGTCTCGACCCGCTGGCGGCCGCCGGCCGGCGCCGCGAGCCCGGACGGCGAAGCGGCGGTGCCGATCGGCACGCCGCTGCCCGGCGTGCGCGTCCACGTCGCCGACCGGCGGCTCGAACCGGTGGGCGTCGGCGTCACCGGCGAGCTCCTCCTCGCCGGCGGCGGGCTGGCGCGCGGATACCTCGGGCGCCCGGCGCTGACCGCCGAGCGCTTCGTCCCCGACCCGTTCGCGGCCGAGCGCGGAGCCGCCGGCGAGCGGCTGTACCGCAGCGGCGATCTCGCCCGCTGGAGCGAAGCCGGCGAGCTCGAGTTCCGCGGCCGGACCGACCGCCAGGTCAAGGTGCGCGGCTTCCGGGTCGAGTGCGGAGAGATCGAGGCGCGCCTCGCCGAGCACCCGGCCGTGCGCGAGGCGGTGGTCGTGGCGCGGCGGGACGCGACCGGGGCGGACGTCCTGGTGGCCTACCCCGTCTGGCGCGACGGAGTGGCGGCCGCGGAGCGGCCGGACCCGCCGGCGCTGCGGCGGTTCCTCGCCGAGCGGCTGCCGGCGTGGATGGTCCCGTCGCTGGTCCACCCGCTCGCCGCCCTGCCGCTCACCGCGAGCGGCAAGGTCGACCGGAACGGGCTGCCGGAGCCGGAGCGGCCGACGGCCACCGCCGGGGAGCAGGCCGCGGACGACGCCGCGCCGACGCCGGTCGAAGAGACGCTCGCCGGGATCTGGGCCCGGGTCCTCGGGGTGGAGCGGGTCGCGATCGGCGCCGACCTGTTCGACCTGGGTGCCCACTCGCTGATGATCACCCAGGTGATCGCCCGCTGCCGTGACGCCTTCGACGTCGAGCTGCCGCTCGAGGCGTTCTTCGAGGAGCCGACGATCGCGGGCCAGGCACGGCGGGTCGAGGGAGCGGAGCGGGGCCAGTTGCCGCCGATCCGTCCGCTGCCGCGCGACCCGGACGGGGAGGACCGGTTCCCTCTCGCCTATCCCCAGGAGCGCCTCTGGTTCCTGGCCCAGGTGGACCCGGAGAGCGTCTCCTACCACGTGCCGCGGGCGCTGCGCCTGCGCGGCCGGCTCGACCCGGAGGCGCTGCGCGGGGCCTACCAGGCACTGGTCGAGCGCCACGAGATCTTCCGCACCACGTTCCCCGCGGTGGACGGCCGTCCGGTCCAGCGGATCCATCCGCCGCGGCCCTTCCGTCTGCCGCGGGTCGACCTCTCCGCGCTGCCCGATGTGGCGCGGCGCATCGAGCTCGAGCGGCTGGTGCAGGCGGACGGCAACCGGCGCTTCGACCTCGAGCGGGGCCCGATGCTGCGGGCCACCCTGGTGATCCTCGGCGCCGACGAGCGGGCGGTGATCCAGACCGAGCACCACCTGGTCCACGACGGCTGGGCCGAGGGGGTCCTGCTGGGAGACCTCCTCGCCCTCTACCGGGCCTTCGCCGCCGGCGAGCCGAGCCCGCTCGAGCCGCTGCCGGTCCAGTTCGCCGACTTCGCCGCCTGGCAGCGCCGGCTCCTCACACCCGAGCGCCTGGAGCGCCAGCGGGAGTACTGGGTGGAGCACCTGCGCGGCGCGCCGCCGGTCGTCACGCTGCCGACCGACCGCCCACGGCCGGCGGTCGCGAGCGGCCGGGGGGCGGCGCGGAACTTCTACGTCCCCCGGCGCCTCGCCAGCGCGGTCGAAGCGCTCGGCCAGCGCTCCGGGGCGACGCTGTTCATGACCATGCTGGCGGCCTTCGACGCTCTGCTGGCGCGCTGGAGCGGGCAGGACGACGTGGTGGTGGGCTCGGGCGTCGCCAACCGGCGGCGGCGGGAGATCGAGGGCATGATCGGCATGGTGATCAACACCCTCGCCCTGCGCACCGACGTCGCGGGCGATCCGACCTTCCGCGAGCTCCTCGAGCGCGCCCGCCGCGTCTGTCTCGGCGCCTACACCCACCAGGACTTCCCCTTCCAGCTCCTGGTCGAGGCGTTGCAGCCGCCGCGGACCGCCAGCCACACGCCGATCTTCCAGGTGGCGTTCGCGTTCTACGACTCGCCCAGCCCGGTGCCCGAGATCCCCGGGCTCGACATCGAGACGATCGACGCCCAGAACCGGAGCTCGAAGTTCGACCTGCTGTGGATCCTCACGCCCTCGATCCCGATCGCCGACCGCCACGATCCGCGCGGCGAGGTGGGCGCGACCCGGGTCCACATGGAGTGGAGCTCGGACCTCTTCGACACCACCACCATCCTGCGCTTCTGGGACCAGTACGAGGGGCTGCTGGAGGCGGTGGTCGAGGCGCCGGAGCGCCGCCTGGCCGAGCTCGAGCGGCTCGCGCCCGCCGAGCGCCAGCAGGTGCTGGTCGAGTGGCCGGCGACGTCCCCCCGCGCGCACGCGCCGGTCGACGTCGCCGAGCGGGTCCTCGCCTGGGCGCACCGGACGCCGGACGCCGCGGCACTCGCGACGGCCGGATCGGTTCACTCCTACGGTGCGCTGGCGCAGCGCTCGGGCGAGCTGGCGGCGCGCCTTGCCGCGGCCGGCCTGGGCGACGGCGCCCGCGTCGCTCTCGCCCTCGCCCGCGGTCCGGAGCTGGCGGTCGCGATCCTGGCGGTGCTGCGGGCCGCGGCGGCCTGGCTGCCGGTCGACCTGGCCGATCCGCCGGACCGGCTGCGGCGGGTCCTGGACGACGCCGAGCCCGACCTGGTGCTCGTCGACCGGGTCTCGGCGCCCGCCGTCGAACGGATCGGCGCCGGAGCCGAAGCGCCCGGCGGCCGGCCGGTGTGGCGGATCGACGAGGTGGCGCAGGTGAGCCCGGGAACGGCTTCGGACGGCGGACGGGCGCCGCTCGTTCCGCCCCATCCGGCGAGCGAGGCCTACGTCATCTTCACCTCGGGCTCGACCGGTCAGCCGAAGGGCGTCTCCCTCACCCGCGGCGGGCTCGACCGCCTGATCGACGCCCAGATCGATCTCTTCGCCCTCGCCCCGGGCCGCCGGGTCCTCCAGTTCGCCGCGCCCGGCTTCGACGCGGCGGTCTCCGAGATCCTCACCACCCTGGGCGCCGGCGCCACCCTGGTGCTCGACGACCGGGAGGCGATCGCCCCCGGCGCCGCCCTCGCCGGCGCCCTGGCGCGGCACCGGATCGAGACCGTCACCCTGACCCCGACGGTCCTCGCCACCGTCGACCCGGCCGAGCTGCCGGGTCTCGCCACCGTGGTCGCGGCGGGAGAGGCCCTGCCGTGGCGGCTCGCCGCCCGCTGGTCGCCGGGCCGGCGCCTGCTCAACGCCTACGGACCGACCGAGACGACGGTCTGCTCGACGACCGCGGTGCTCGGCGAGCTGGCCGGCGACCGGCGCCCGCCGTCGATCGGCCGGCCGCTGCCCGGCGTGCGGGCGTACGTCGCCGACCCCCGCGGACGGGCGCTTCCCGTCGGCGTGCCGGGCGAGCTCCTGGTCGCGGGTCCCGGGCTCGCCCGCGGCTACGTCGGCCGCCCCGCCCTGACCGCGGAGCGCTTCGTGCCCGAGGCGGGCGACGTGCCGGGAGCTCGCGCCTACCGCACCGGCGACCTCGCCCGCTTCCGTCCCGACGGCGAGCTCGAGTCGCTGGGCCGGGTGGACCGGCAGGTCAAGGTGCGGGGCGTGCGCGTGGAGCTCGAGGAGGTGGAGGCGGCGCTCGCGGCCCACCCCGCGGTGCGCGAAGCGGCGGTCGGCGTGTGGCAGGCGCCGGCCGGGGACGTGCGACTGATCGCCTGGGTGGTCCCGGCGGGCGAGACCGAGCCGGAGCCGGCGGTCCTGATCGAGCACCTGCGGCGCCGCCTGCCGTCGGCCATGATCCCGGCCGCCTTCGCGCCGGTCGCCGAGCTGGCGCGGACGTCGAGCGGCAAGCTCGACCGGCGGGCGCTGCCCGATCCCGCCGAGGTCGTCCGCCGTATCGCCTCGCCCGACCGCGTGGCACCCCGGACCGAGCTCGAGGCCGAGCTCGCCGCCATCTGGGCCGAGGTCCTCGGCGTCGACGAGGTGGGAGTGCACGACCGGTTCTTCGACCTCGGCGGCCACTCCCTCCTCGCCACCCAGATGGCCTCCCGGGTCGCCGAGCGCCTCGGCCGCACCGTCTCGCTCCGGGCCTTCTTCGAGGCCCCGACGGTCGCCGGGCTCGCCGCGCTCTGGGAGACGGACGCGGGCGCGGCCGAAAGCGGCGCCGGCGATCGGATCCGGCCGGCGAGCCGGCGCGGCGGCCGGCTGGAGGACCTGCTGTCCGACGTCGAAGAGCTGCCCGACGACGCCATCCTCGACCTGCTGGTCGAGGCCGGCGGGAAGGGTTCATGAGCCGGCTGACCGACCAGCTCTCCCGTCTCTCGCCCGAGCGCCGCGCCCTGCTGGAGCGCACGATCGAGGCGCGGGGCCCGGAGTTCGGCGTCTTCCCGCTGTCTCCGGCGCAGGAGCGGCTCTGGTTCCTCGACCGGATCGAGCCGGGCAACCCGTTCTACAACGTTCCGGGCGCGCTGCGGCTCGACGGCGAGCTCGATGCACCGGTGCTGGCGCGGTCGCTGACCGAGGTGCGCCGGCGTCACGAATCCCTGCGCACCACCTTCCTCGAGCTCGACGGCGGTCCGCGCCAGCACGTGGAGGAGCCGTCGCCGCTTCCGCTGCCGGTCGCCGACCTGTCGGCCCTGCCCGCCGGCCGCCGCGAGGCGGAGGCCGAATCGCTGGTCCGGGCCGAGGTGCGCCGCCCCTTCGACCTGGCGCGGGGGCCGCTGGTGCGAGCGCTCCTGGTCCGCCTCGGCCCGCGCCGGCACCTGCTGTCGTTCACCCTCCACCACGTGATCGCCGACGGCTGGTCGATGGGCGTGCTGGTGCGCGAGGTGGCGGTGCTCTACGCGGCGTTCGCCGCCGGCCGGCGCTCGCCGCTGCCCGAGCCGGAGCTCCAGTACGCCGACTTCGCGGTCTGGCAACGGGAGCGCATGGCGGACGGCCGTTTCGAAGAGCAGCTCGCCTGGTGGAAGGACCAGCTTCACGACCTCGTGCCGCTGGCGCTGCCGATCGACCGGCCGCGCCCCGCCGCTCCGGCCTTCCGGGGCCGGCGGATCGCCCTCCCGGTCGGGCCAGAGCCGACCGCGCGCCTGCGCGAGCTCGCGCGCGAGCGGGGTGTGACCGTCTTCATGGTCCTGCTGAGCGCGTTCCAGGCCCTGCTCGGGCGCGTCGCCGGGCAGGAGGACGTGGCGGTCGGCACACCGGTGGCGAACCGCAACCGGCCGGAGATCGAGCCGCTGATCGGCTTCTTCGTCAACACCCTGGTGCTGCGGGCGGACCTCGCCGCCGCGCGATCGTTCTCCGATCTGGTCGAGCAGGTCCGCCGGACCGCTCTCGCCGCCTGGGACCGGCAGGACCTGCCGTTCGAGCGCCTGGTCCAGGAGCTGCGGCCCGACCGCGACCTGAGCCGGAACCCGCTCTTCCAGGTGATGTTCGCGGTCCAGAACGCGCCCTGGCCGGGGCTCGAGCTCCCGGGCCTCGCGCTGCGCCCGGTGGCGGCGGTCGGCGACACGGCCAAGTTCGACCTCCAGGTCGACTTCTGGGAGCGCGAAGACCGGATGGACTGCACCCTGCGCTACGACGTCGACCTGTTCGACGCGACGAGCGTCGAGCGGCTCGGCCGGGGACTGCTCCGGCTGCTCGAAGCCGGCCTCGCGGCGCCGGACGCCCCGCTCGGCACGCTGGCGTCGGTGTCGCGGGGTGAGCGCCAGCAGGTGCTGGTCGAGTGGAGCGACACGGCTTCCGAGGAGGAGGCGACGATCGAGGCGCTGGTGCGCTCGGCGGCGGCGGCGCGGCCCGCGGCCCTGGCTCTCGAGGACTGGGCGCTCGAGGACTGGGCGCCGGCGGGAGCCTCCCGTTCGCGCTGGACGTACGCCGAGCTGGTGGCGGCGGCGGAGGGGCTCGCCCGGCGCCTCCAGGCGGCGGGGGTCGGCGTCGAGACGCCGGTCGCGCTGGTGCTCGAGCGCTCGGCGGAGCAGGTGGTGGCAACGCTCGCGGCGCTCGTCGCCGGCGGCTACTACGTACCGCTCGATCCGGCCGACCCGCCGGCGCGGCTGGAGCGCATGCTGGCGGAGACCTTCGCCGGCGCGGCGGCCGGCGTGGTCGTCACCCGCGGCGGGCTGCCGACG
>CAZLLV010000502.1:0-13395 GCA_964560325.1 uncultured Thermoanaerobaculia bacterium
CGCCTCGAACGAGAGGTTGAACTCCCGCTGGAGCGCTTCGGTGAACTGGTTGCCGCCGAAGGAGATGTCGCGCCAGAAGACGGATTGGCCGCGCGACAGCACGTTGATGTTGGTGACCGCGGCACCCATGTTGACGAGCGCCACGACCCGCGCGAGATCGAGGTCGTGGCTCACCTCGTAGGCGTTCTGGACGGCGAAGGCGTCGACGTCGACCAGACTCGGGGTCTTGCCCGCCTGGCTGATCACCGACACGTAGTCGTTCACCTTGTCCCGCTTGACCGCGACCAGGAGGACCTCCATCGTGTCGCGCCCGACGTCTCCCTCCGACAGCACCACGTAGTCGAGGCGCACGTCGTTGATGTCGAACGGGATGTACTGCTCCGCCTCCCACTGGATCGACTCGGCCAGCTCCTCCGGCGAAGCGGACGGCAGCTGGATCTTCTTGATGATCACCGAGTGGCCCGACAGCGAGGTCGCGAAGCTCGTGCTCTTGACCCGCGTGTCCTGGGACAGCTTCTGGATGGCGTCGACCACCAGGGACGAGTCCATGATGGTGCCGTCGACGATGGCCTCGGGAGAGAGCGGCTCGATGCCGAGCCGGACGAGCGAATACTCCCCCGCCTTGCGAGCCTTGAGCTCGACCAGCTTGATCGCGGAGCTTCCGATGTCCAGGCCGACGAGGCCTTTGGTTCGCGCAAAGAGCAAGACTGACTCCCCCCGGAAAGCCTAGGTTTCTTGCGGACTTACAGCTTTTTCCTTAAAGCGTCGCTGGAGGCTAGCACCGGGAAAGGCAGGTGTCAAGTCGCAAATGCAGTCATGACTATAGGCGCCGGTGACGCCGACGCCGGAGAGCGGAAGCCCGCACGAGACGCTCGCCGGACGATCGCCGGACGCCGACAGGACGGGCTTCCGCTCCGCCAGCGCCGGGTGCCGCCCGGGGTCTTGGGGGTTGAACGGAGCCCCGGCTTTTTGTTACCCTTGGCCGTTCTGACGATTTGAAGGAGCGAATCGATGTCCAGGCAGTGTCACTATTGCGGAAAAAAGACGGTTTCGGGCTCCAGCGTGAGCCACGCCCACAACGTCACCAAGCGCACGTTCCAGCCCAACCTGCAGAAGGTGCGGGCGGTGGTCGACGGTGCCGCGCGGCGCGTCCTGGCATGCACCCGGTGCCTGCGCAGCGGCAAGGTCGTCAAGGTGCCGGCCCGCCAGTGGTCGCCCGACGAAGCCGCGGCGAAGTAGCCCCCGCCGCCCACCGCACCCCCCCGTAGGCCCCTCCCGACCCGCCCAGCCCAGAAGGACCCGCGCTCTCCCCTCCGGAAAGCGCACGGCGCGGGTGCGGGAGTCCGTGTATCCGGATCAGACCGGCGGCAGCTCCCAGGCCAGGAGTGCGCGCAGGGCCGGACGGCGGCGCCCGGCGGTCTCGGTGACGAAGCGCTCGCTGGTCAGTTGGAGGAGCGCGCCACCGCCTGGGAGACGAGCATACGTCACCGGCTCGGCTTCGAACTTCAAGGGGCTCGCCAGGCTCGAAGGGTAACCCGCCTCCTCCAAGGCCTCCCGACGGAGCGCGAGCGAGGCTCGCGCAATGCGGGCCAGCTCGGCGGCCGTTTCGAGCCTCTTCACCGTGTCGAGCAGGTTCGGGATCGGGAGGTCGCGGAGCCCGCCCCGGCGCCCGCCCCGATCAGGCACACCGCCCGTCGGGGCAGCGAGGGACGCGATCGCTGCACGGCAGCTCGTCTCCCGACACACGTGCGCGAAAGCGACCACGTCGCGCGCCAGCGCCGCGCGCTGCTGGGGATCTCCGGCGGCGTCCACCGTGGGAGCGACCAGCGGCAGCATGTGGCGCGCGAAGGCCGCCGCCGGGTCGGGCACCTCGCGCTGCCAGGTCCCGAGGAGGGAGTCCAGTCGCCCGACGGCGTCGCGAGAGGTGTCGCTCCGGGTCACCGCGCGGTGGACGTCGCCGATCACTCCCAGGTAGAGAGCATTCCCGAAGAGGGGGCCGACCATCTCGGGTTGGGCGGACAACCGGAGAGCGAGGTCGAGCCGCGCCTCCATACCTGTGAGAAACGCCGCTTCATCTCCTTCGAGCAGGGAGAGCCGGTCGCGCAGGGTCATCAACTGCGCGGCCCGCAGGAGCGATGGACCGAGAGCGACCAGCTCCGCCGAGGTCACGCGCCGGCCAGGAGAATCGAGCGTCGAGATCGCCGCCCCGTGACGCCCCACGAGCTCCACCGAGCGCGCCCTATCTTCGTCGCTCCAGGTCTCGGGTGCGGACGAGAGGAGAGCATCGACCAGGACGTGCTCCTCCGGTGTCAGACGGACCCGTGGCACGGAAGGGATGGCCGGTTCCGGAGTCTCCGCGGACGAGTACCTGGCGAGCCTCTCGATCTCCGCACGAGCCTCGGCGAGCCCAAGCTCCGCCTCCTCGATCTCCCGTGACGAAGGACCGCAGGCCGCGGCGACGAGGAGAGCGAGGCCGAACAAGCTGCGCGAGAGCAGCAGGGGCATTCGAGTCGTGTTCATCGCCTCTCCCGGGTGAACGGGGTCTCGCGTGGCACTCGGATATTCAACAAGGGCTCAATCATAGTGGGACCACCACCAGGAATCCCGCACTTCGACGGCGACCGGCTCGCCGTCGACGAAATGAAGCCGCTCGACGGTCCGACGAGTCGGCGACGCCACGAGGTCGACCGAGCCTGCTGGACCCGGCGACGCCCCTGAGCGTAGGGCGGAGAACGCTGGTCCGTCGAGATCGAGGAGCCGGTTGAACCGGACCACTTCATCTTCAGCGATCGGGAGGAAGTGGAGCTGAATCGACTCCCGGAGTGGCACGATCACCGAGGTGACCCGCAACTCATGCCTGCGTCTCGATCGGTGCTGCCCTTCGTAATGCGGATGGGTGAACGCAGCGACACCGTCATCGGGCCAATAGAAGAACGTCTCGCCCCCGTCGGTCTGCGAAACCGTCTCCGCCGGGCCGAGCACCCTCTCCCATCGTCCCAACTCCTCGTAGACCCCGGAGCCCAGATCGGCATGCCCGTCCAGCACCGCATCGAGAACCGGGGTGCGGCTGGAGCACGCGACGAGAAAGAGCACGGCGCCGAGGCCGAGGGCACGCCGGCACCGGTGGAAATCGGAACGGTGGCCCTCAACGATCATCGATCTTCCACCCAGTCGCGCCTGCCGCGGATCGACCGACCGGAGGAACGCGACACGGAACGGGTCCCAATCAATGCCTCGAGCCCTCTAGCACCGAAGCCACTGTCAGGATCGACAACACCAACATCAGGCAGCCGAAGGCGACGACGCCGAGGGTCCAGATGCCGATCACCTCGTGACATGGGCCATCGAGAATGCAACCAGGTCGTGGCGAAGACCGGGGAAGAGGGTCCACACCAAGCCCTCGACGACCCCGACTAGACTGATGGACAACATGAAGACCAGAATCACCCGCCTCATCGGATTCAAGCGCCGGACCGCAAGTGCCAGGAGCACCGTCATGGCGAGGGCGAACGAGGCCAAGACGACAGCCTTCCCCGGGGAGGGCCAACGCGTTGCCACCTGAACATACGAAGCCGTAGCAGCGAGATCGAGTGCTAGCCCCACGACAACCACGTAGCAGTGGTACGGACCTCACGGCGCATGGGCACGAACTCTAGACATCGAACGGGATCGCACTGAGAAGACTACTCATGGGTTGATCCAGTTCGACAGCATACCTTGGGCAGTTGGCCGCGCAAGCTGCGCCAAGCCCCCGAGAACGACCAGGGGAGGATCCAGCTCGTCAGAAGCCCACGGCATCGTCCACACACTGCGAGTGCAGGTCGCCAGTTCCCATCCAGGCTATCCATGGTCCTTAGCAAGATCTCTCAGCTCACGCTTGGTAGAAATCGGCTCGATTCTGCTCACATCCTCGAGCCTGGCGGACCAGAGGTCGTAGTTACGGCTCGGAGTGATTGTGAACCGCCCCTCTACCCTGAGAAACCGTTCATTGAGGTGTTGGTGCTCCCTGAACTGCTCGGAGCTGAGATCGAGGCCGACGCCGTTCTTCGTGATCAGGTACTCGCCATCCTCACGGCTCAGCGTCAACCCGATGTACTCGAACTCAATACTGCCAAAGCCTTCGACGCGCACTCGTTCACCTTCGTAGTCTTCCGGGTTGGCAATCAGCTGGACAAGCGACACGTCTCGGACATCGCTGGGCCTCTCGCTGCGATTTGAATGGCCCGGCCGATGATCACAGGCAATTGAGGCAAGGAGGACCACACCGAGTACATGAATTCGGCTGTGGATCATGGCTTACTCCTCACCTGCTGGGAACCTGCCAATCCTATGAAGACTGTCCGGCGGCGAGAACTTCCACACGGTATACGAAGGCGTCAGCAAGTACGAGTCTAGGTCGTTTTCGATAGCGGTGCGGCTTGCTACCGTAGACGAAGCGCGCGACGACGGCGCCCGTACCGTCGAGCTCGGCGACCGGGTTCAACTGATCTCGGTAGAGGAACCCGCCGACCAGGGTATCGCAGACCTTCTTGCCCACCCGCCGCGTCGAGTTGCTGCCGCAGCTCGGGGAGCAGCTTCTCGGCCGTCTCGGCGATCGGCTGTCTCCGCGACGCGGCCCGCAGCTCGGCGAGCTCGGCGCGCGGAACGCCGGCGTAGGGGAGCAGCAGATCGAGGTCCCCGGCCCTGGAGGCTCTCGTGACCGCCGCGTACGCCCTCCTGTCGTCGCCCCGGGCCTTGATCGCCGCCGCTGGATCTCGACGAACTGAACGGCCTGCGGCCCGATCTCCTCGACGATCGCCTGAGTCTCGCGTGACTGCCGGGTTCCGAACAGGAGGATGGTGTCGATAGCCGTCGGTCCGAACCCGAAGGCGGTGAGGCTGTCGGTGACGTGTGCGTCCTCCATGAGATCGATGTGGCCGCCCGCGAACGCGGAGAACGCGAGCCACATCGGGGTGAGCTCCGGAGTCACCCTTCTGTTGTAGTAGAAGCTGAGGAATGCCAGGGCCTCGTCGTTCAACGGCTGGGTGGGCGCCCCCGCTTCGACCGCTTCTCGATAGCGCGCCAAGTGTGCGTCCGGGTCACGAAACTCCTTGCGGAGCTCGGCGGGAGAGATCTCGTCGGCGAGGGTCCACCAGAGCGGTGAGCTGGCCGGGGTCTCGAGATCCATCGGCTGGCTGGCGACCGGTGGCGGGTCGGCCGAGCCCAGGACGAGCGCGAGAACCAAGGCCGGCCAAATTCGGCCGAGAATCGTGCATCTCTGTGTCGGTAGGTCTCCTGTGCGCGACGCGCCGGCCGGCCGCGGCGGCCGCGCCTCCTGAGATCTCAGCCCGCTTCGCTCGCTTCCTTCGCCGGCCGGGAGGCGGCCATCTGGCGGGTGACCTTGAGGACGCCGGAGGCGCTCCGCAGGCCTTCCAGGATCTTCGAGAGGTGCTTCCGGTCCCGCACCTCGAGCTTCATCTCGATCAGGCCCTGGCCGGTCTCGGTGGTGCGCGCGCCGATCGAGGTGATGTTCGACTTGAGGCCGGCGACCACCTGGGTGAGCTTGGCGAGCATCCCCTTCTGGTCCTCGGTCTCGATGAAGACCGTGGTCTCGAAGACATCGTCGACCTCCTTGGCCCAGCGCACCTCAATCTCGCGCTCCGGGTTGTAGAGGAGGTTCTTGACGTTCGGGCAGTCGATCGAGTGGACCGAGACCCCCCGGCCGCGGGTGATGTAGCCGACGATCCGCTCTCCCGGCAGCGGGTTGCAGCACTTGGCCATGTAGGCGAGCAGGTCGCCGTGCCCCTTGACCAGGATCGGGCCCTCGCCGCGCCCCGGCAGGAGGCGGGTGACCGCCTGGCGCAGGCGGCTCGGCGGCTCCTCGGCCGGAGGCTCGCGCTCGTCGCCACCGACCTTCTGGACCACCTGCCGGGCGTGGAGCTTGCCGAAGCCGACTCGCGAGAGCATCTCGTCGAGGTTGCCCAGCCCTTCGTCCTTCAGGTACTGATCGAGCCCGTCGCCCTCGAAGATCTGCTTCGCCGGGACCTTGAACTTCCGGATCTCCTTCTCGACCAGCCGCCGCCCGATCTCGACCGCGCGGCGCTTCTGCTGGGTGTTGAGCCAGTGGCGGATCTTGCTCTTCGCCCGCGTCGTCACCACGATGTTCAGCCAGTCGCGGCTCGGCTGGCGGTTCGGATTGGTCAGGATCTCGACCATGTCGCCGTTGTGGAGCTCGGTGCGCAGCGGCACCAGCTTGCCGTTGACCCGCGCGCCGGCGCAGTGGTGGCCGAGCTCGGTGTGGATCTTGTAGGCGAAGTCGAGCGGCGTGACGCCGCGCGGGAAGGAGAGCACCTCACCCTTCGGCGTGAAGACGTAGACCTCCTCCGGGTAGAGGTCGATCTTCAAGCTGGTCAGGAAGGTGCGCGGGTCCTGCACCTCCTTCTGCCACTCGAGGAGCTGGCGCAGCCAGAGGATGTTCGGGTCGCTCTCGCGCGGCTCGGCGCCCTCCTTGTAGTGCCAGTGGGCGGCGATCCCCTCCTCAGCGACCAGGTCCATCTCGCGGGTCCGGATCTGGACCTCGAACGGTTGCCCGCGCTCCCCCACCAGCGTCGTGTGGAGCGACTGGTAGAGGTTCGGCTTCGGCATCGCGATGTAGTCCTTGAACCGGCCCGGAATCGGGCGCCACCCCTGGTGCACCACGCCGAGGGCGGCGTAGGTGTCCTTCGGGTCGGCCGTGACGACGCGGAACGCGAGGTAGTCGTAGAGCTGCGAGATGTCGATGCCCTGGCGGCGGAGCTTCTGGTAGATCGAGTAGTAGCGCTTGACCCGGTAGCTGATCTCCGCCTCGATCCCCGCCTCCTCGAGCGAGCGGACCAGCCGGTCGCGGATCTTCTCCGTCTGCTCGCGGCCGAGCTTGAGCTTCTCCTCGATCTTCGAGTGCAGCTCGGCGTACTGGTGCGGATAGAGGTAGAAGAAGGCGAGGTCTTCGAGGTCGCCCTTGACCCGCGCCATGCCGAGGCGGTGGGCGATCGGGGCGTAGATCTCCAGCGTCTCGCGCGAGATGCGCCGCCGCGCCTCGGGGAGGAGGTGCTCGAGCGTCTGCATGTTGTGCAGCCGGTCGGCGAGCTTGACCAGGATCACCCGGATGTCCTTGGCCGAAGCCAGGATCATCTTGCGGAAGGTCTCGGCTTGGGCCTCGTCCCGGCGCACGTAGGAGTGGCGGGCTAGCTTGGTCACGCCGTCGACCAGCTCGGTGATCTCGGTGCCGAAGCGGCCCTCCAGGTCGTCGCGCGTGGTGAGCGTGTCCTCCAGCACGTCGTGGAGGAGGCCGACGGCGACGCAGACCTCGTCGAACTTGAGGTCGGCCAGGATGTAGGCGACCGACAGCGGGTGGGTCAGGTAGGGCAGCCCCGAGCGCCGGGTCTGGTCCTTGTGCATCTGGGCCGAGTAGACGTAGACCCGCTGGAGGAAGTCCTCGTCGTACGTGCGGCCGCGCGCCTCGAGGCGGGCGAGGATGTCGTCGAAGCGCACCACCCCCGGGCCGACGACGGGTGGTGGAGGCGCTGTCTCTCGCTTCAGGGGCATCTCCGGTTCCGGGCCCCGGAGCGTGAAGGAGCCCGTCTAGCGAGTATAAGCCAGGAGAGCCCCGACCGATCACACCGCGGGGGCGAGCCGTCAGGCCGCCTTCGTGGTGTCCCCCGGCTTCGCCGTCTTCGCCCGCCGCTGGGTCATCTCCTCCCAGAGCACCGTCACCGGGCTCGCCACGTAGACCGACGAGTAGGTACCGACGACGATGCCGAGGGTGAGCACGAAGGCGAAGCCGCGCAGCACGTCCCCGCCCAGCACCAGGAGCGAGGCGGTCGCGATCAGCGTGGTGCCGGAGGTCAGGATGGTGCGGGTCAGCGTCTGGTTGATGCTCCGGTTGATCACCTCGACCAGCGGCTCGCGCCGGGTCAGGCGCAGGTTCTCCCGCACGCGGTCGAAGATGACCACCGTGTCGTTGACCGAGTAGCCGACCAGGGTGAGGAACGCCGCCACCGTCGTCAGGTTGAACTCGAAGTCCATCAGCGCGTAGGCGCCGAGGACGATCAGCACGTCGTGGAGCGTCGCGACCAGGGCGCCGATGCCGAAGCGCAGCTCGAAGCGCACCCAGATGTAGATCAGCATGCCGACCATCGAGAGCACGACGGCGAGGACGCCCTTGGTGCGCAGCTCCTGGCCGATCTGCGGACCGACGCTCTCGGCACCCAGGAGGGCGTAGCGGCCGAGCGCGGCGCGCTCGCGGAGCGAGGAGAGCAGGTCGGGAGAGACGCCCTCGGCCGCCGCCACCTCGTCCCACGACGTGAAGATGCCGGGCTCCTCGCGCGCCTCCAGGACCGCGTCGGCGATCGCCTCGTAGTGCGCGCGGGCCTGGCTGTCGTCCGCCTCCGGCGCCGGATCGACCAGCCCGGCGGGATCGATCTCCATCAAGAGCCCGGCCAGCGCGGCGGACCCGGAGCGGTTGAGGTCGAACGCCCCGGCCGCCTCGGCGTTGTACTGCTGGTCGAGCGCCGCCAGCATGCGCCGCTGACCGCTACGCCGCTCGCCGTCCTCCGCGGCCTCCACGGCGTCCGCCGACTCGCCCTGGGCACCCTCGGCCGCCGCCGTCTCCTCCTCGTCGAGCGGGGTACGGATCAGCACCTCGTTCGCCCCCTCCTCGCCGAAGCGCTGGATCTGCGCCTCCGAGAAACCGGCGCGCTGCAGCACCGAGCGGATCTCGTCGATCTGCGGCTCCTCCTGGAACTTCAAGGTGAGCTGGGTGCCGCCGGCGAAGTCGACGCCGATGTTCAGCTTGCCGTGGACGAAGACGGCGAGGATGGCGGCGATCGCGAGGATCGCCGAGACGACCACGAAGACCTTGCGGTACTTCATGAAGTCGATGTTGGTGTCGCGAAGGAACTCCATGGATTGCTCCTCTGTGCCGAGCGCTGTCTGCTGGCGGACGGGGGCCGGGGGCGGCGTTCTTCAGATCGAGAGCTTCTCGGTCCGGCGCTTCGAGAGCACCAGATCGAAGATCCAGCGGCTCACGAAGAGGGCGGTGAAGATCGACGAGAAGATGCCGACGCTGAGGGTGACCGCGAAGCCCCGGATCGGCCCGGTGCCGAACTGGAAGAGGAAGAGCGCGGCGATCAGGGTCGTGATGTTGGCGTCGAGGATCGACGAGCGCGCCTTGTCGAAGCCGTTGGAGATCGCCGAGCGCACCGTCCTGCCCTTGCGCAGCTCCTCCCGGATCCGCTCGAAGACGAGCACGTTGGCGTCGACCGCCATGCCGACGGTCAGGATGATGCCGGCGATGCCCGGCAAGGTCAACGTGGCGCCGAACTGGGCGAGCGCGCCGAAGACCAGCACCACGTTGAGCAGCAGGGCGACGACCGCGTTGATGCCGGAGCCCTTGTAGACGACCAGGATGACGAGGATGACCAGGCCGCCGCCGATCAGGCCGGCACGCAGACCCTGGTCGATCGAGTCCTGCCCGAGCGACGGCCCCACGGTGCGCTCCTCGAGCTCCCGAAGGCCGGCCGGCAGGGCGCCCGAGCGGAGCTGGGTGACCAGGTCCTGGACCTCCTGCTGGGTGAAGTCGCCCCGGATGATGCCCTGGTCCTCGATGCGGTCCTCGATGTTGGGCGCCGAGACCACCTTCTCGTCGAGGATGATCGCGAGCTGCCGGCCGATGTTCGCGCCCGTCGCGGCGCCGAACTTCTCGCCGCCCTCGGGGCTGAAGACGAAGTTGACCACCGGCTCGTTGAACTGGCCGAGGCCGGACGAGGCGTTCTTGAGGTCGCGGCCGGTCGTCACGCTCGCGCCTTCGACTCCGTACCACTGCTGGCCGACCACCTCGCCGCTCACCGGGTCGACGATCTCCTGCGGCATCACGTCGATGTTGGACGGGATCTCGCCGCCGTAGTGCTCCACGACCTCCTCGCGGGTCGACACGCCGGCGCCGCGCGGCCAGTCGACCAGGCGGAACTCGAGGAACGCGGTCGACTGGATCAGCTCCTTGACCCGCTCGGGGTCGTCGACGCCCGGGAGCTGGATGATCAGCCGCTCCTGGTCCTCCTGCGTGGTGATCACCGGCTCGGTGACGCCGTAGGCGTTCACGCGGTTGCCGATCGTCTGGCGCGCCTGGCGCACCGCCTGCCGGCGGGTCTCGGCCTCGAACCCTTCGCGCATCCGGAAGACCAGCCGCTCGCCGTCGCGGTCGTAGGTCCAGGCGTTCTGCAGGTAATCGTCGTAGACCTCTTCCACGGCGTCGTCGCGGCTCTCGGGCACGCCGGTGATCACGAACGACGTTTCGCTGAGCGCTTCCGACCGCGCACCCGCGATCCCGGCCTCCTCCCGGAGCTGACGCGCCGCCGTCGCCATGTCGGTTTCGGTCTCGGCGCGCAGGGCGTCGCCGCCGAGCACCTGCATGACGAGGTGCATGCCGCCTTGCAGGTCGAGCCCGAGCTTGAGGTTCTGTTCCAGAGGGAAGGCCGCGAAGGCCAGGACGGCGACGATGGCGGCGATCAGCAGACCGCGCCAGATCAGACTACGGTTCATCGGGTACTCCCTCCGTCGGTCTCCCCCTGCAAGCCGCCGATGGCGGAGCGGGAGACCCGAACCTTCACGTTGTCGGCGATCTTCAGGATCACGATGGCGTCGTCGATCCCCGCGACCTCGCCGTGGAGGCCGCCGTTGGTGACCACCTTGTCCCCTCGCGTGAGCGCGTCGAGCATCGCCTGGTGCGCCTTCTGGCGCTTCCGGGCCGGCGCGATCAGGAGCACCCAGAAGATGACGAAGATCAGCACGAACGGCAAGAGCTGGAAGAGGACCGCCATCATGCCGGTCGGCGCCTGCTGGAGCAGCAGGGCGGGGAACGCGTCGATCGCTCTCGTCATCGGTTCGGCTCTCTTCGGTCTCGGGTTCCAGGTGCCGGGCGCCCCGTCCCTTTCCATGCTACTCGCGTCACGCTGGTTCGGGGGGAGGGGTGCGCGCCGTTCCGGCGTCGGCCGGATCGGGTCCATCGGCCGGGCTCGGCGCCGCTTGCGCGCACGCCGACCGAGCCAGCGCCGCCAGCTTGCCGGAGGCGCAAGCTTCGCGAATGTCGGCCATGAAGTCAAGGTAGTACGACAGGTTGTGCACCGTCGCGAGGACGTGGCCGGTGATCTCGTTCGAGCGGATCAGGTGGGCCAGGAAGGCCCGGCTGGTCCGCCGGCAGGTGGCGCAGCCGCAGTCCGGATCGAGCGGCGCGTCGTCGCGGCGGAAGCGGGCGTTCCTGAGGTTGAGCGTGCCCCGGCGGGTGTAGAGCGTGCCGTGGCGGGCGTTCCGGGCCGGCAGCACGCAGTCGAAGAGATCGACCCCGGCGGCGACCGCGTGGAGGATGTCGTCCGGCGTCCCGACGCCCATCAGGTAGCGGGGCCGGTCCTCCGGCAGCAGCGCCGCCGAGTGCTCCACGATGCGGCGCCGGTCGTCCTTCGGCTCGCCGACCGAGACGCCGCCGATCGCGTAGCCGTCGAAGCCGAGCCCGGCGATCCCCCGGGCGGCGCGCTCCCGCTGGCGCTCGATCACACCCCCCTGGAGGATCCCGAACAGACCTCCGCCGTGCGCCCCGGCGTGCGCGCTCCACGCCTCGCGCGAGCGCCGCGCCCAGCTCGTGGTCCGGTCGACCGCCGCCGCCACCTCCTCCTCGGCGGCGGGCCAGGGTGGGCACTCGTCGAGCACCATCGCCACGTCGACGCCGATTCGCCGCTGCATGTCGACGACCGACTCGGGCGTGAAGCGGACCGCGGCGCCGTCGACGTGGCTGCGGAAGGTCACGCCGTCGGCGTCGATCTTCCTCCGGTGGGCGAGGCTGAAGACCTGGAAGCCGCCGCTGTCGGTGAGGATCGGCCGGCTCCAGGACGCGAAGGCGTGCAGGCCGCCGAGCTCTTCGATCGCCTCGATCCCCGGCCGCAGGGCCAGGTGGTAGAGGTTCGACAGCATGATCTCGGCGCCCAGCTCCTCCAGGGTCCAGGGAGCGAGCCCCTTGACCGCGCCGAGGGTGCCGACCGGCATGAAGGCGGGGGTCTCGACCACGCCGTGCGGCGTCTTCAGCCGGCCGCGGCGGGCGCGGCCGTCGACCGCCGTGATCTCGAAGTCGAGCATGCCGGCCGAGGAGAGGGCGATCGGATCGGCTAGCGAGTCGATCGGTCCGCGCCGAGCCGGCGCCGCTCGACATCGGCTGGCAGCCGCAGCTCGAAGCGCTCGGGCGGAACGTCGGCGTTGACCTCGATCTCCGAGAAGGTGTACTCGGTCACGTCGCCGCCCGGCTCGACGTAGCGCAGCCGGACGGGCACGAAGCGCTCGCGGTCGATCCACACGTCCATCGCCTCGATCCGCTTGGCGATCCGCGGGTACTTGGGGTCGAGAGAGAGCCGGTAGGGCGCCGCCCCGTCGCGGGGAAAGGTGGCCCGGACCTGGAAGTAGTCGAGCAGGGTCTCGAGCGTGCCGGACGCGCCCATGAACTCGAGCACGCGCTCGGAGTAGCGGCCGACCGGGATCTCGTCGGCCCGCTTGAGGTCGCGGTACCAGGTGGTCATGCTCTCGTCATCGATCACCACCGTCATCGGGTTCGGCTCGGCATACTCCCAGCGAATCCGGTCGGGCGCGAGATACGAGAAGCGCCCGTGCGCCTCCTCGGGCTCGATCAGCATCTCGCTCTCCTTGCGCTGCGTGAACTTCGCCTCGAGCGAGCGCAGCGACTCCTGCTCGGCGCGCACGCGGGCGAACAGGGCGTCGAGCCGCTCGCTGGTCGAGAGCCCGGGTGCGTCCGGGTCGGGCAGGGAGGATTTCGCGGGCGCCGCGGCGGCCGGCAGGGCGGCGAGCGCCAGGAGGAGGCCGAGGACCGTGGCGGCCGCGGAGCGGGATGGCATGAATCGAAGCATGGGAGTGGGCTCGGGGTTCGGATGAGTAGGAGCGAGGGCTGTCCGGCGCCTACGCGACAACCTGCGCGCCTACCGCCGAATTCCTCGGACGGCTCAGCGCCAGGCGCGCCGAACGAGCTCGCGCTCGGCGCCCTCGACGGCCAGGGCCCCGAGGAAGCCGCGGGCGGGCTCGAAGGCGGCGAAGCTCCAGCGGCCGATCTCCTCGGGCTCGCGGACGAAGCGCTCCAGCCGCGCCGGCTCCCGGGGACCGAGCGTGATCTCGAACTCGGTGGTCGGCAGCGACAGGCCGTCGCCGCGCGCCTTGACGTACGCCTCCTTGCGCGTCCAGCCGGAGAAGAAGCCGGCGAGCCGCTCCTCCGGGGGTAGCCGGGCGAAGGCCGCGCGCTCGGTCGGCGCGAAGAAGCGCTCGACCAGCTCCGCCGCGTCGTCGAGCGGGCGCAGGGCCTCGATGTCGACCCCGATCTCCCCGCCGGGC
>CAZLLV010000503.1:0-20054 GCA_964560325.1 uncultured Thermoanaerobaculia bacterium
GCCCGGCCCGCTCCGCTGACGGCCGAGGTGCCGCTGCGCACCGGCCGCGCACCGCCCCGCCGCAGCACCCTCAGAGCCCCGGACCCCGCTGCCGCGCCGGATGCCACCCGGCCGGCCGCTCCCTAGTCTCCCGCCGGCCCGCTCCGCGGTGCCGGCCCGAGTTCCTCTCCCACTTCGACCGAGGAGCGCCATGGAAGCCGTCACCGAGAGTCCCGCACCGCCCGCCGTGCCGGGCGCCTCCGCGCCCCGGGTGCGCCTCAGATCGCTCGACACCCTCTGGTTCCAGGTCGCGGGGACGGTCTGCAACCTCGCCTGCACCCACTGCTTCGTCTCCTGCTCGCCGACCAACCGCACGCACGACCACCTGTCGCTCGACACGGTGCGCCGCCACCTCGACGAGGCGGCGGCGCTGGGGGTCAAGGAGTACTACTTCACCGGCGGCGAGCCGTTCCTGAACCCGGAGATGGAGGCGATCCTGGCGGCGACGCTCGCGGTCGGCCCGGCGACGGTGCTGACCAACGGCCTGCTGCTCGACCCGGAGCGCTGCCGGCGGCTGGCGGCGCTCTCCGCCGCGTCCGACTACTCGCTCGACCTGCGCGTGTCGCTCGACGGCTTCACCGCCGAGGCGAACGACGCGATCCGCGGCGAGGGCGTCTTCGACCGCGCCATGGCGGGGATCCGCAACCTCGCTACGGCGGGCTTGAACCCGGTCTTGACGGTGACCGAGGTGCACGAGGAGAACGCCACCGACGCCGGCAAGGAGCGCTTCTTCGGGCTGCTCCGGGAGCTCGGCATCGAGCGGCCGCGCCTCAAGGTGCTGCCGGTCTTTCGGATCGGCGCCGAGGCCGAGCGCGGCGGCGCCTACGAGAGCTGGCAGCGGCTGCGCGCGGGGGACGCGCCGGACGGCTCGTGGGACCACCTCCAGTGTTCGAGCTGCCGGATGGTGACCGACCAGGGGGTGTGGGTCTGCCCGATCCTGGTCAACGAGCCGGGCGGCCGGATGGGCGAGACGCTGGCGGACAGCCTGGACGGCTACCCGCTGGAGCACCCGGCGTGCTGGACCTGCCACGTTTACGGGGTCTCATGCAAGACGTGACGCGGCGATCAGAGCCCGGCGCGATGCGATCGCGCCCTACGCAGGAATGCCCGTGAGCCAGCGACCGCCGCAGAGCCGGGAGGAGAGCCAGCGCCGGAAGCTGGAGGAGCAGCGCCGCGTGGCGCGGGAGAAGCTGACCGCCCACCGTGGCATGGCGACCTGGGGTGAGAAGCTGGTGCCGCTCGGGGAGTTCCGCGACGCGGCCCGGCAGGTGGGGCGCCACCTCTCCCCCGGCGAGCGGGAGGCCGAGCGCCGCAGTTACCTGGCCCCGCGCGAGGACCCGACGCCGGTCGAGGGTCCGTGGCGGCGGATCGCGGTCTTCGGCGGTGTCTACTCCAACCACTTCGCGCTCGAAGCGCTCCTCGACGACGCCCACCGCCGGGGCGCCGAGGCGGTCTACTGCCTGGGCGACCTGGGCGCCTTCGGACCGCACCCGGAGAAGGTCCGCCCGCTCCTCGACCAGGGTGGAGTCCTCGCCATCCAGGGCAACTACGAGGAGTCGCTCGCGACCGGCGCAGAGGACTGCAACTGCGGCTACACCGACCCGCGCGACAACCATTTCGCCGAGATCTCCTACCGCTACACGGCGGAGAACACCTCGGACGAGTTCAAGCGCTGGATGGGCGCCCTGCCCCGCCGCCGCCGGGTCCGCCTGGGCGAGGGGAGGGGCTCTCGCGAGCTGCTCCTCGTCCACGGCTCGCCGCGGCGGACGAACGAGTTCCTGTTCGAGTCCGCGACGCCGGAGGCGTTCCTCGAGGTGCTCCTCGACCAGGAGCGCGCCGACGGCCTGCTCTGCACCCACACCGGCCTCCACTGGCACCGGCGGCTCCCCTCGGGGCGCGACGTGGTGAACGTGGGGGTGATCGGGCGGCCGGCCAACGACGGGCGGCGCAACGTCTGGTACGCGATCGTCGAGGCCCGTGCCGGCGAGCCGCCCGCCGTCGAGCTGGTGCCGCTCGATTACGACTGGCAAGGGCTCGCCGCCGAGATGCGGGCCGAGCGCCTGCCCGAGGAGTTCGTGGAGACCGTGGAGACCGGCTGGTGGACCACCTGCCTCGAGGTGCTGCCCGCCAAGGAGCGGGCCGCCTCCCGCTTCTAGACGATGACGACGACCGACCGAAGAGAGGACCGACCATGACCGTCGCCGAACCGACCGACACTCCCACGACACGCCCCGTCGAAACGATCGTCCGCGAGCGCTACGGCCAGGGAGCGAAAGAGCGCGTGGCCGAGCTCTGCTGCCCGGTCGACTACGACCCGGAGTACCTCGCCGCGATCCCGGACGAGGTGCTGGAGCGCGACTACGGCTGCGGCGATCCGAGCCGCCACCTCCGGCCGGGCGAGACCGTCCTCGACCTGGGGAGCGGCACCGGCAAGATCTGCTTCATCGCCTCGCAGGTGGTCGGGCCCGAGGGGCGGGTGATCGGCGTCGACATGACGCCCGAGATGCTCGACGTGGCGCGCCGGGCGGCGCCGGTGGTGGCGGAGCGGATCGGTCATGCGAACGTCGAGCTCCGGCGCGGGCGGATCCAGGATCTGGCGCTCGATCTCGATCTGCTCGACCGGAAGCTGGCCGCGAGCCCGGTCACCGACGCGGAGGGTCTCTTCGCCGCCCAGGCGACGGCCGAGACGCTGCGCCGCGAGAGCCCGATGATCGCCACCGGCTCGGTCGACGTGGTGGTCTCGAACTGCGTGCTCAACCTGGTCGCGGAAGGAGAGAAGCGGCGCCTGTTCGCCGAGATCTTCCGCGTGCTCCGGAACGGCGGCCGGGCGGTGATCTCCGACATCGTCTCCGACGAGCCGGTGCCCGAAGCGATGCGGAACGACCCCGAGCTCTGGAGCGGCTGCATCTCCGGCGCCCTGACCGAGCACGGCTTTCTCGCCGCCTTCGAGGAGGCGGGCTTCCACGGCGTGCGGGTGCTCGAGCTCGGCGAGGCGCCGTGGCGGACGGTCGAGGGGATCGAGCTCCGCTCGATGACGGTGGAGGCGTTCAAGGGCAAGCAGGGGGAGTGCTGGGAGCGGAACCAGGCGGTGATCTACAAGGGGCCGTTCCGGGAGGTGCTCGACGACGACGGGCACCGGATGGAGCGCGGCCGGCGCTACGCGGTCTGCGACAAGACCTTCCAGCTCTACCGGCGCGAGCCGTACCGGGACTCGTTCCACTTCGTCGAGCCTCGGGTCGAGGTCCCACTCGAGGAGGCCGAGCCGTTCGACTGCTCGCGCACGGCTCTGCGCCACCCGAAGGAGACCAAGGGCGAGGAGTACGGCGCCACGACCGAGGCCGCCGATCCGTGCTGCGGCGGCCCGGAGGGTTGCTGCTGATGCCGAACGATCGCCCCCACGTCGCCATCCTGGGCGCCGGCCCGACCGGGCTCGATGCCGCGCTCGAAGCCGCCCGCCGGGGGTGGAGCTTCCGGGTCTACGAGGCGGCCGGCCGCCCGGCCGGCAACGTGCGCTCCTGGGGACACGTGCGCCTCTTCTCCCCCTGGTCGCTCGACGCCTCGCCGCGCATGCGCGAGGCGCTGGCGGCGAACGGCGGCGCGCCGATGCCGGACGACGAGACGGAGTGCCCGACCGGCCGGGAGCTCGCCGAGACGGTCCTCGACCGGGTCGCGGCGCTGCCGGAGGTCGCTTCCCACCTCGTGCTCGGCGCGACGGTGGCGGCGGTCGGGCGCGAGGGGCTGCTCAGGCACGAGGAGATCTCGAGCGACGCGCGGCGCGACCGGCCGTTCCGGCTGCTGGTTCGCACCGGCGACGGCGCGAGCGAGCGGATCGAGCACGCCGACGCGGTGCTCGACTGCACCGGCGCGCTCGCCCAACCGAACCGGGTCGGCGACGGCGGCATCCCGGCGCTCGGCGAGAACGGCCCGGCGGCGGGTGCCGTCGTCCGGCGCCTCCCGGACGTCGAGGCGGAGCCTTCGGAGTGGGCGGGGAGGACGACGCTCCTGGTGGGCGGCGGGCACTCGGCCTGGACCGCGGCGCGCGACCTCGCCCGGCTGGCGGCATCCGGCGGCGGCGCCGGGACGAGAGTGATCTGGGCGCTCCGCTGCCGCGCGGTCGACTGGCGAGTCCCGGACGACCCGCTGCCGGCGCGCGACCGGCTGGCGGCGGAGGCCGAGGCCCTGGCGCGAGGCGAGAGCCCGGCGGTCGAGCCGCGGCTCGGGGTGGTGGTCGAGGCGCTGGCGGCGGCGGACGGCGGCCGCGTGAAGGTGACGCTGCGACGGCTCGACGGCGGGGAGCCCGAGACGGTGACCGTCGACCGTGTGCTGGCGCTCACCGGCGCGGTCGGCGACCACGCCCTCTACCGCCAGCTCCAGGTCCACGAGTGCTACGCCTCGGGCGCCCCGATGAAGCTCGCCGCGGCGCTCCTCGGCGCCTCGTCCGGATCGGCGGCCGGCAACGGCGGCGACTGTATGGCCACCGGCGGCCTGGGCGCCGAGACCCTGCTCAACCCGGAGCCCCGCTTCTTCATCCTGGGCGCGAAGTCGTACGGCAGCAACAGCGCCTACCTGATGCGCACCGGCTGGCAGCAGGTCGACGACGCCTTCGGTCTGCTGGCCGGGTCGTTCGAGCGAGCCGAGCTAGACTCGGCGCGATGATCGAATACACCGCGCAGGAGAGCTTTCGCCACGACCGGGTGCCGAAGATCGGCGTGCTGGTCGTCAACCTGGGGACGCCGGAGGCGCCGACCGCCGCGGCGCTGCGGCCCTACCTGCGGCAGTTCCTGTCCGACCCGCGGGTGATCGAGCTGCCGAAGCTCCAGTGGCAGCTCATCCTGAACCTGTTCGTCCTCACGCGGCGGCCGAAGGCCTCGGCCCACGCCTACCGGACGGTCTGGACCGAGGAGGGCTCGCCGCTCCTCGCGATCACGAACCGGCAGGCGGCCGGAATCCGCGAGATCCTGGAGCGCGAGGTCGGCACGCCCGTGAAGGTGGCGGTCGGCATGACCTACGGCGAGCCGTCGGTCGCGACGGCGCTCCGGGAGCTGCGCGAGGCGGACGTGACGCGCCTCCTGGTGCTTCCGATGTACCCGCAGTACTCGGGAACCACGATCGGCTCGGTCTTCGACGCGGTGGCGAAGGAGCTCACCTTCTGGCGGGTGGTGCCGGAGCTTCGCACGATCCACGGCTGGCACGACGAGCCGGGGTACGTGAAGGCGCTCGCCGACTCGATCCGCGAGGTCTGGTCGCGCGATGGGTCCGGCGGCGGCGAGCCGGAGAAGCTCCTCTTCTCGTTCCACGGCATCCCGCTTCGCTACTTCCGAAACGGCGACCCCTACCACTGCCTGTGCCAGGAGACCGGCCGGCTGGTGGCCGAGGAGCTAGGGCTCTCCGACGGGCGCTGGGTGGTCGCCTTCCAGTCGCTCTTCGGCAAGGAGGAGTGGATCAAGCCGTACACCGCCGAGACGGTGACCGCGATGGGCCGGGCGGGGGTCGGAAGCCTCGACGTGATCTGCCCCGGCTTCTCCGCCGACTGCCTGGAGACGATCGAGGAGATCGACATCCAGAACCGGGAGTTCTTCGAGGAGGCCGGCGGCGGCCGCTTCCGCTACATGCCGGCGCTCAACGACCGCCCGGACCACGTGCGCTTCCTCGCCGACCTGGTGAAACGCCACCTCGAGGGCTGGATCGAACCGACGGCGGCCTACGACCGCGAAGCGGCCGAAGCCGAGGCACGCGCGACGAAGCAGCGCGCCGACGCGATGCGCGAGGCGGGTGCGAGCACCACGGCCGGGTATTGATTACGCGAGTCTCGTTCAAGCGAGACGTTCCAGAGGGCGTGAGGTCTCCCGTCCGGGGGGCGTCGAGGCCGGCGCCTTCCGAGCAGCGTCGAAGTGCAAGAGATTCGCGCGCCGGCCGAGCCGAAGCGCGCGCCCTACGCTTCGAGGATCCGTTCTGTTGCGCGCGCTGTTCCCCCGGCGGGAGACCTCACGCCCGCCGCCACGCCGTCTTGTTGGTCCACACCGGCTCGGGCGTCATCCGCTCCTCCGGCTCCGGACCCGGGTCCTCCCAGGTCTGGTTCGACACCGTCATCACCGGCCGCACCCTCATGTCGCCGTCGACCTCGATCTGGCACGACAGCCGGACGGCGTTCAGCTCCTTCTCCTCGAGCTTCGCCGCCTCGGCATGGGTCATCTTCTCCGGCTCGCCTTCCAGGAACTCGACCCGGCAGGTCGTGCACTTGGCGTAGCCGCCGCAGCGGTGGCCGATGTCGACCCCCGCATCCTCGATGGCGTGCACCAGCCGCGTCCCGGCGTCGACCTCGATGCGCTTCTCTCCGTCGTACTCGATGATGACCGTCGGCATGTCCGTCCTCCCCTGCTTGATCGATCGGATGGATTCGATTCGGATTCCTTCGAACGCCGGAGGTTACCACCGCCCCGGAGTATGATCGGCCGTAGAGCCGCAGCCCTCCCGCGCCATCCCACTCGCCGCCCGTACCCGCCCCTTGGAACCCGGACCGCGTAGAAAGCTCGTCGTCGCCTCGGTGATGCTGGGGCTGCTGCTGGGCGCCATCGAGGCGACCGCGGTCGCCGCCGCCATGCCGACCATCGTCGGCGAGCTGGGCGGCGTGGCCCGCTACAGTTGGGTCTTCTCGGCGTATCTGGTCGCTTCGACCGCCACCGTACCGCTCTACGGCAAGCTCGCCGACCGGCACGGCCGGCGGCTCCTCTACGCGATCGCGATCGGTCTCTTCTGCCTCGGCTCGGCGCTCTCCGGCGCCGCGCAGAGCATGCCGCAGCTCATCGCCTTCCGCGCCCTGCAGGGCCTCGGGGCGGGCGGTGTCTTCCCGGTCACGATCACCGTCATCGGCGACATCTTCGACCTCGAAGAGCGCAGCCGCATGCAGGGCCTCTTCGCCGGCGTCTGGGGCGTCTCCAGCCTGGTCGGTCCGTTTCTCGGCGGTGTCGTGACCGACGCTTTCTCCTGGCGCTGGATCTTCTACGTCAACGTGCCGTTCGGCCTCCTCTCGGCGGCGATCCTCGCCGCGTTCCTGGTCGAGCGGCCGGCGACGCGCGAGCACAAGCTCGATCTCGTCGGCGTCGCCGCGCTCGTCTCGTCGGTGACGCTGCTCCTGGTCGGCCTGCTCGAAGGCGGCGGTCTGTGGGGCTGGGACGACCCGAGGACGATCGGCTGCCTGGCCGGCGCGGCGGTGATCGGCTCGGTCTTCATCGCCCGCGAGCGGCGCGCGCCCGACCCGATGCTGCCGGTCGACCTGCTCCGCACCCGGCTGATCGGGCTCGCGGCGGTGCTCTCGGCCGGCATCGGCGCGGTCATCTACACCACCTCGGCGTTCGTGCCGATGTTCGGGCAGGGGGTGCTCATGGGCACCGCGATCGACGCCGGCCTGCTCCTCGCTCCGGCCTCGATCGGCTGGCCGCTCGCGAGCACGGTGGCCGGGCGGCTCCTGCTCCGGATCGGCTACCGGCCGCTGCTCGTGACCGGCGGTGTGGTGACCACCGCCGGGGCGAGCCTGCTCGCCATCGCCATCGCCACCGCCGAGAGCCGCGCCCCGGTGATGGCGGCGATGCTGGTGGTCGGCGTCGGTCTCGGCCTGGTCAACACGCCGCAGCTCGTGGCGGTGCAGTCGGCGGTCGGCTGGCGGGTGCGGGGCGCGGCGACCAGCGCGCTCCAGTTCTTCCGCTCGATCGGCGGCGCGATCGCGGTGGCGCTTTTCGGCGCCGTGCTCAACCGGCGGCTGGGCGGAGCGCTGGCGGGCGAGGGCGTGTCGGTCGCCGACGCCGAAGCGTTGCTCGACCCGACGATCCGCGCCGGGCTCGGCGAAGGGGTGGCCGAGGCGTTGGCGCGGGCGCTGCGCTTCGGGGTCGAGCCGATCTTCTTCGCGGTCGCCGGGCTCGGAGTCGTTCTCTTCGTCGGCGCCCTCGCCTTCCCGCGCGGCTCGGCACGCTCGCTCGCCGCCCCGGACGAGGGGGCACGCTGATCGGCGCCGCGGGTGGACGTTCGCCCGATCCCTCCGGACGGTAAGATCGAGCACTATGTCCCAGCCGCCCGACCGACCCGAAGACAGCTCCCGCGATTCCCTCGACTACCAGGCGATGGTCCGCCGCGCGCTGCGCGGCGTGCTGCGCGAGGCGCTCGAGGTGGCGGCCGAGGAGGGGCTGCCGGGGGACCACCACTTCTACCTGAGCTTCCGGCCCGACGCGCCGGGCGTGGTGGTGCCGCCGTTCCTCCGCGACCGCTACCCCGAGGAGGTGACGGTCGTCATCCAGCACCGGTACTGGGACCTCCACGTCGACGACGAAGGCTTCTCCGTCACCCTCACCTTCGAGGCCGCACGCCACCGGCTCGCGGTCCCCTGGGACGCGGTGACCGCCTTCATCGACCCGGCGGCCGAGTTCGCGCTCCGCTTCCAGGCCGAAGAGGAGACCGGCGACGAGCCGCCGGAGGGGGAAGAGGCCCGCCCGGAGGGCGGCGAGGGGGGCGGCGAAGAGGCCGAGGGCTCGGCCGACCCGACGGCGGAGGTGGTCAACATCCGCCAGTTCCGGAAGAAAGACGACTGACGCTCAACCGTCGAGCCAGGGCGGCAGGTGCGTCACGTCGGGCAGGACCGCCGCCGGGTCGAGCCGCCGCAGGTCCGCTTCGCAGGCCGAGCCCGAGCAGACGGCGACCGCTGCGACGCCGGCGTTGGCCGCCATCCGCAGGTCGTGCGGCGTGTCACCGATCATCAGCGCCTCCTCCGCCCCGACGCCGAGCTCGTCGAGCAGGTCGAGGACCATCGCCGGGCTCGGCTTCGACGGCGCCTCGTCGACGGTGCGGGTGGCGAGGAAGAGCTCGGCGAGGTCGAAGCGGGTGACGTCGCGCTCGAAGCCGCGGCGACTCTTGCCGGTCGCGACCGCGAGCTGGTAGCCCTCGCGCCCGAGCGCTTCGAGCACCTCGCGCGCGCCGCCGACCAGCTCGTGGCAGTCGGCCCAGCCGCCGATCCAGTGCCGGCGGTAGCACTCCAGCACCCGCCGCTGGAGACTCTCCTCCGCGCCGGGCATCAGGATGTCGAGCGTGTCCGAGAGACCGAGGCCGATGGTGCCGCGGATCGTCTCGTCCGCGATCCGGGGAAGACCGAGCTCGGCCACCGTGGCGTGCATGCAGGCGACGATCGAGCCGATCGAGTCGATGATCGTGCCGTCCCAATCGAAGACGAGGAGACGGTAGTCGCCGTTCGCCGACGTCATCTCGTTCATGGGCTCTACCCCCCCGAGCTCCCTTGTGGATCGAGCGGCGCGTAGAGGAGGTCGCCGACGATCGAGCTCCCCTCCGGCACGGTGCCGGCGGCGGTCCGGCGGCAGACCATCCGGTCGCGGACCCGGGTCTCCGGCGGCAGCACCGCGCCCGGTCCGACCACGCAGCCGTCGAGGCGCGAGCCGTCGCCGATCCGCGCGCCGGGCAAGAGCAGCGAGTCGCGCAGGCGGACGTTCGCGCCCACCGAGCAGCCGGCCTCGACGACGGTGCGGTGCAGGCCGACCGAGAAGTGGACCTCCGCGTCGGGCGCGGTCCAGGTGCGCCGCAGCCAGCGCAGCGGCGCGGGCGCCACACCCCCGGCGATCGCCGCGTCGCGGTAGCGCCGGGGCGTCCCCAGGTCGTGCCACGCTCGCCCGGTCGCGACGGTCTGGATCGTGCGACCCTCCTCGATCAGCGGCTCGTAGAGGTCGTGGACGATGTGCGAGAACTCCGCCGGCGCCCGCGCGAGCAGCTCGGCCGAGAGGACGTGCGCACCCAGGAAGACGCGGCGCTTGACCCCGTCCGGATCCTCGCCCTGCCGGAAGGTCCGCACACGGCCGTCCTTCCCGACCGCGATGCCGCCGCCGTACTCGCCCGGGTCGGCGGCGCTCGACACCAGGAGCGTGGCCGCGGCGCCCGTCCGGCGGTGCCGGCGCAGGAGCCGGCGCAGCGGCCAGCGGCAGAGCGAGTCGCCGTTGACCAGGATCACCTCGTCCGAGCCGTCGAAGAAGTCCGCGAGCGGCGCGAGCGCCCCGAGGGTTCCGAGGATCTCCTCCTCGTGGGAGTAGACGAGCGGCATCCCCCGGTACTCGTCGCCGAACCCGCGGCGCACCTCGTCGGCGAGGTAGTGCAGGTTGAGGGCGACCGCATCGCACCCGGCGCGGCGCAGCCGCTCGAGAGTGACCTCCCCGACCGGCGTCCCGCGCACCGGCAGGAGCGGCTTGGGGATCGTGTCGGTGACCGGCCGCAGACGGGTTCCGAACCCGGCGGCGAGCAAGAGGGCGCGGGTGCGCGGCGCGCCCTTGCGGCGCAAGAGACTCAGACCCGGCCTCCGGGGAGGCGGGGCGCCGGGGCTCGCCCGGTCACGACTCCTCCGGGAAGGTCATGTCCGGCGGCGCGTCCGGGTGATTCTTCAGGTAGTCCTCGTAGAGGCGCAGGTAGCTCCGGCGCTCGGCGGCGTTCGGGTCGAAGCCGAAGCGCTTCGCGAGCGCCTCCGCCGCCTCGCCCTCGAACTCGGCGAACTCGCCGATCGGGGTGCGGTCGAGGGCGACGGTGACGCCGCCCACCCGCCACAGCTCGCGCCGCTTCTCGTAGCGCCGCACCACCTCGTAGCCGAGGCTCTCGAGGATCTGCCGCGTGTGGTCGGGCTCGCTGATCTCGGTCTCGAGCTCGGTGCGGATCTTGGTCCGGCCCTCGAACTCGGCCGGCCCCTTGTAGGTCAGCCAGGCGCCCCGGGGGTCGCGGCGCAGCCGCAGGACGCAGCCGTCCTTCTGGAGCTCGCCCTTGCGGTCGAACACCCAGTTCTCCTCCAGGGCGGATGTCCACATCCGCTCCGCTTCCATCTCGAGGAGCCGGTCGCGCAGGCGGTCGTGCTCGACCTCGGCGAACTTCAGCTCCCGCTCCACCGGCTCCTTCTTCTCGGATGACTCCATCGGATTTCCTACTCCTTCGCCCCCGCCAGCCGGTCGAGGAACACGGCGACCGAACGGACGCCGTCGTAGAAGTTATCGATCTTGAATCGCTCGTTCGGCGAGTGGAGGCCGTCGTCGGGTAGACCGAAGCCCATCATCAAGATCGGCACGCCGAGCTCCTCGGAGAAGCTCTGGACGATCGGGATCGAGCCGCCCTCGCGCACCAGTACCGGTCGCTTGCCCCAGACCCGCTCGAGCGCGTCCATCGCGGCCTCGACCGGCGCGCCCTCGGTCTCGAGGAGGGTCGGCCGCGCGCCGTGGTGGTTCGAGACCTCGACCCGCACGCCGGGGGGCGCCACCTTCTGCACGTGCTCGGTGAAGAGGCGGGCGATCTCCTCGGGGTCCTGGTCGGGCACCAGGCGCATCGAGATCTTGGCCCCGCCCCACGAGGGGATGACCGTCTTGGCGCCCCGGCCCTGGTAGCCGCCGAAGATGCCGTTGACGTCGCAGGTCGGGCGAGCCCAGGTGCGCTCGCGGGTGCTGTAGCCCTCCTCGCCGAAGGTCTGCTCGACGTCGAGCCCGGCGGCGTACTGGTCCTCGTCGAACGGCAGCGCGGCGAACTGCTCGCGCTCCCAGTCGGCGAGCGGCGCGACCTTGTCGTAGAAGCCGGGGACGAGGACCCGGCCGGTCTCGGCGTCCCAGAGGCGGCTCACGATGTGGCAGAGCGCGTTCAAGGGGTTGGTCACGCCGCCGCCGAAGGTGCCCGAGTGGAGATCCTTGTTCGGTCCGGTGACCTTCACCTCCATGTAGGCCATGCCCTTCAAGCCGTAGATCAGCGACGGCTGCCCGAGCGCGTACATCGACGTGTCGGAGACGACCACGCAGTCGGCGGCGAGGCGCTTTCCGCCGTCGGCGCGCACGAACTTCTCGATCGCCTGTCCGCCCGACTCCTCCTCGCCCTCGACCAGGAGCTTGACGTTCACCGGCAGGCGGCCGCGCTCCTTGAGCACCGCCTCGATCGCCTTGACGTGGGTGAACGACTGCCCCTTGTCGTCGGTGGCGCCGCGGGCGACCAGGAAGCCGTTCTCCTCGGTCGGCTCGAACGGCGGGCTGCGCCAGAGGTCGAGCGGATCGGCCGGCTGCACGTCGTAGTGGCCGTAGAAGAGGACGGTCGGGGCACCCTCGGCGCCGGACCACTCGCCGTAGACGAGCGGGTAGCCGTCGGTCTCGATGGTCTCGGCCTGGAGCCCGGCGGTCGCCATCTGACTGCGCAGGTACTCGGCCGCCCGGAGCACGTCGTCGCGGTACTCGGGGTCGGTCGAGATCGACGGGATGCGGATGTAGTCCTTCAGCTCGTCCAGGTATCGGCCCTTTTCGTGATCGATGCGATCCAGGACGTCCCGGCTGTTGCTGTCGCTCATCGTTCGGCTCCTTCTGCGGCGGGGAAACGGGCCCGCTCCTCCGTTCGCGTCGCGGGCCCGGTCGTTCGTGAGGGTCGCCGGGCGGCGCGACGGAGGGGGCCCCGGGGGGATCGGTCGTCGTCGTCCCGCCGAGCATAGCCCGGTTCCCGTGCCGCCATCAACGCAGGGACTCTCTTAGCAAACCGCGCGCCGGATGCGCCGGCCGCGGGGCGGTGCGGAACCGGATCAGCCGCCGGCCGGTGTGCCACGGGCGCCTTGGAGCGCCAGCCGGCGGAGATTTACGGCGTTCACGAGGACGTGCGCGGTGATCGGCGCGAGGAGATTGCCGCGTGCGAGCAGCAGGCCGCCGAAGGCGGCACCCGCGACGAGCGCGAAGAGGGTCCAGAGGAGAAACGGCCGGCCCGGGCCGCCGTGGAGGAGGGCGAAGGCGATCGTCGCCGGCACGATCCCCCAAGCACCCTGGACGGCGCCGCGGAAGAAGACTTCCTCGGCGAAGCCGGAGATGAGCGCCAGTGCGAGCGCCTCGGAGACCGCGAGCCCGCCGAGGAGCTCGGCGAGGGTGCGCTCGAGATCGCGGGCGAGCGGCAGGAGCCGGCTGCCGCCGAGCCAGACGCCGAGCAGCCCGACGCCCGCGGCGGCGCCCCATGCGAGGTCGAGCGGCCAGGTCTCGCGATCGACGAAGATCGAGAGCGCCAGACCGCCCTCGTCACGGCGCGAGATCCCCATCCAGATCGCCCCTGCGATCGCCAGCAAGAGGTAGATCGCCCAGGCGCTCTGGTAGATCCGCGCCGCGCTCGGCCGGATGTCGTCGGCGTCCATGCGGGAGCGCTACTCGGCGTCTTCGTCGAAGCTGCGGCCGGTCTTGGTCCAGTCGGCGAGGAAGCGGTCGAGCCCGCTGTCGGTGAGCGGGTGGTGGTACAGCTTCTCGAGGGTCGAGAACGGCAGGGTCGCGACGTCGGCGCCGACGAGCGCCGCCTGGACGACGTGGAGCGGGTGGCGCACCGAGGCGACGAGCACCTCGGTGTCGAAGTCGTAGTTCGAGTAGAGCGCCACCACCTGCTCGATCAGCTCCATGCCGCTCGCGGCGAGATCGTCGACGCGGCCGACGAAGGGCGAGATGTAGGCGGCGCCCGCCTTGGCGGCCAAGAGCGCCTGGGCGGCGGAGAAGCAGAGGGTGACGTTGGTCGGGATCCCCTCCTCGCGCAGGTCGCGCACCGAGCGCAGCCCGTCCGGCGAGAGCGGCACCTTGACGACCACGTTCTCGGCCAGCCCGGCGAGCCGCCGCCCCTGCTCCATGATCTCGCCGTGCTCGGTCGCCAGCACCTCGCCGGAGACCGGCCCGGGCACCATCTCGGCGATCTTTTTCACCGTCGGCAGGTAGGGCTTGCCCTGCTTCGCGATCAGGCTCGGGTTGGTCGTGATGCCGTCGACCATGCCCCATTCGAGGCCCTTTTCGATCTCGGCGAGGTCCGCGGTGTCGAGGAAGAAACGCATTGGATCGGCTCCCGGGGTTTCGTGGCGGTCAGGAAGGGTCCGGCGGTCGGCCGATCATACCTCCCCGGGTGGCACACCGGTTGCTGAACGGTCCGCAGGGAGGAGGGACGATGAACGATCGGGGTTGGGCGCTGGGCCGCGGAGCGCGGGAGACGAAGCGGCGGTTCGACGAGGGGTGGGACGGGCTGCCCGACGGCGCGCTCCGCCGTTGGGCGGCGGTGATCGTGATCGGCTGGCTGCTCGGCGCCGGGCTCGCCGCCGGGCTCTCGGTCGTGGGCGAGCGGGCGGCGGAGCGCGGGATGGACGAGTGGGACCGGCGCACGCTCCTCGAGATCGCCGACGACGAGCGCTTCAGCTTCCAGACCGCGATCTTCTTCGAGGGGCTCGGCAGCTCCGCGATGCTGATCCCGCTCACCGTGCTCGCGGTGGTGCTGGCGGCGCGCGCGCGGCGGCCGCTCACGGCGCTCACGATCGCCGCCGGCTACGTGCTCCACGACCCGCTCGTCTGGGTCGGCTGGGCGGTCTGGAACCGGGCGCGGCCGGATCTCGTCGCCGGCGGCATCGCCTCACCGCCGCTCCACGCCTACCCGTCCGGTCACGCGGTGCAGATGATCGCGGTCTACGGCCTCCTCGCCTACCTCTGGGCGCGGCGCTCACGCAGCCTCGCCGAGCGGGTGCTCGCGGCGCTCCTGGTCGCCCTCCTCACGCTCGTCGTCAGCTACGCCCGCGTTCGCCTCGGCACCCACTGGCCGAGCGACATCGGCGCCGGCGTCCTGATCGGAGGACTGTGGCTCGGGGTCTGCGTCCTCGCCCTGCGGCGGGGTGAAGGCGAGACCGGAGACGCGCCTCCGGCCTAATTCACCGGCTCGTCGTCCGGGTCGGTCTCGACGTCGGTGCTCTCGGCGGCCGATTCGAGCGCCGCGGCCTCGACGTCGATCGCGGCTTCTTCGCCCGGGGTGTGCTCTCCGCCCAGCGTCGTCGCCGGGTCGACTCCACCCTCCTCGGCCGCCTCGGCGAGCGTCTCCTCGTCCTCCTCGTCGACCACCTTGGCGAGCGCCACGATGCGGTCCTCGCCCTCGACGTCCATCAGCCGGACGCCCTGGGTCGAGCGGCCGATGGTACGCACCGTCTCGACCGGGAAGCGGATGATCTTGCCCTCGCAGGTGATGAGGATCAGCCCGTCCTCGTGCTCGACCTGCTTGACGCCCACCACCGCGCCGGTCTTGCCCGTCACCTTGAGGTTGATGATGCCGAGGCCGCCGCGACCCTGCATCCGGTACTCCTCGAGCGCGGTGCGCTTGCCGAAGCCGAGCTCGGAGACGGTGAAGAGGTCGCCCCCGCCTTCGAGCACCTCCATCGCGACCACCCGGTCGCCCTTGCGCAGCTTGATGCCGCGCACGCCGCGGGTGACCCGGCCCATCGGCCGCGCGTCGCCCTCGGCGAAGCGGATCGAGTAGCCCTTCTCGGTCGCGAGCAGCACGTCGTGGTCGCCGTCGGTGACGCGCACCGCGAGCAGGCGATCGCCCTCCACCACGTCGATCGCGTTGATGCCGCCGGCGCGCGGGTTCGAGTAGGCGGCGAGCTCGGTCTTCTTGATCAGCCCGCGCTCGGTGGCGAAGACCAGGAATCGGTCCGCCGGGAAGTCGCGCACGGCGACCGTGGTGGCGACCCGGTCGTCGCCGGAGAGCTGGAGCAGGTTGACGATCGCCTTGCCGCGCGCCGCCGGGCCGAGCTCCGGGATCTCGTGGACCTTCAGCCAGTGCACCCGGCCGCTCTCGGTGAAGACCAGGATGTAGGAGTGCGCCGAGGCGACGTAGAGGTGCTCGACCAGGTCCTCGTCGCGCGTCACCATGCCGGTGCGCCCCTTGCCGCCCCGGTGCTGCGCGCGGTAGAGGGCGAGCGGCGAGCGCTTGACGTAGCCGGTGCGGGTAACGGTGATCACCATCGGCTCGTCGGCGATCAGGTCCTCGATCGTGATCTCGTGCGAGTGGGCGATGATCTCGGTGCGCCGCTCGTCACCGTAGGTCTCGCGCAGCTCCATCAGCTCGCCGCGGATCTCCTCCATCAGGAGCGACTCGGAGCCGAGGATCGCGCGCAGCCGCTCGATCAGCGCCATCAGCTCCTCGTACTCGGCGATCACCTTCTCGCGCTCGATCGCGGTCAGGCGCTGGAGGCGCATGTCGAGGATCGCCTGCGCCTGCGGCTCGGTGAAGCCGTAGTCGTCCATCAGGCGCTCGCGCGCGTCCGACGGGCTGGCGCTCGCCCGGATGGTGGCGATGATCTCGTCGAGGATGTCGAGCGCCTTGAGCAGGCCCTCCAGGATGTGGGCGCGCTCCTCGGCTTTTCTCAGGTCGTAGCGGGTGCGCCGCACGACGACCTGCTTCCTGTGGTCGATGAACCGGTCGAGCAGCTCGCGCAGGTTCATGACCTTCGGCTGGTTGTCGACGATCGCGAGCAGGATGATCCCGAAGGTCACCTGCATCTGCGTCATCTTGTAGAGCGAGTTGAGGAGGATCTCCGGCACCTCGCCCCGGCGCACCTCGAGCACCACCCGGATGCCGTCGCGGTCCGACTCGTCGCGCAGGTCGGTGACGCCCTCGATCTTCTTCTCCTTGATCAGCTCCGCCATGCGCTCGAGGAGGCGCGCCTTGTTGACCTGGAAGGGGAGCTCGGTGACCACGATCGACTGCTTGTCGGTCGAAGGATCGGTCTCGATCTCGGCGCGCGCGCGGAGCTGGACGATGCCGCGGCCGGTCGTGTAGGCGGAGCGGATGCCGTCGCGACCGTGGATGAAGCCGGCGGTCGGGAAGTCGGGACCGGGCAGCACCTCCATGATCTCGTCGAGGGTCGCCTCCGGCCGGTCGATCAGCAGGTCGAGGGCGTCGAGCACCTCGGTGAGGTTGTGCGGCGGGATATTGGTCGCCATCCCGACCGCGATGCCGGCGCTGCCGTTGACCAGCAGGTTCGGCACCCGTGCCGGCAGCACCGTCGGCTCCGACTCCGAGCCGTCGTAGTTCGCCTGCCACTCGACGGTCTCCTTGGCGATGTCGTCGCGGATCATCTCCTCGGCGAGCTTGGTCAGCCGGATCTCGGTGTACCGCATGGCGGCCGGGTTGTCGCCGTCGATCGAGCCGAAGTTGCCCTGCCCGTCGACCAGCGGGTAGCGCAGGGAGAAGTGCTGCGCCATCCGCACGACCGTGTCGTAGATCGCGGAGTCGCCGTGCGGGTGGTACTTGCCCATCACGTCGCCGACGATGCGGGCCGACTTCTTGTACGGGCGGTTCGAGGTGTTGCCCGCCTCCCACATGCCGTAGAGCACGCGGCGGTGGACCGGCTTCAAGCCGTCGCGCACGTCGGGCAGCGCGCGGCCGATGATCACGCTCATCGCGTAATCGATGTAGCTCGACCGCATCTCCGCCTCGATGTCCACGAGGGGCACCGGAGGCAGCGGCGGAATCGGCGGGTCCTGGGGGTCCTGCGGCTCGTCGGTCATGAGGTCAGCTCGGTTGGTCGATTGCCGTTCATAAGATCAAGGGCCGGGAGGGGGCGTCCCTCTCCCACAATCGGCCCTGAGCCCTGCCGGGCGAGGGGGATGGGAGAGTGATCGCGGTAGAGGGGGGTGATCCAGTGAACCCTGGGCGGGCGGGGGACGAAACGCCTCGAAATAGCCACTTCCCTCTCGAATCTCTCTACTGGTGAATCCACGCTCTAGACATCAATATTGGTGGCGGCGAGCGCGTTCGCTTCGATGAACTCGCGGCGCGGCTCGACCTGGTCGCCCATCAGGACGGAAAAGATGTCGTCCGCCGACACCTCGTCGTCGATCGTCACCCGCAGCAGGCGCCGGGTCTCCGGGTTCATCGTGGTGTCCCAGAGCTGGTCCGGGTTCATCTCGCCGAGACCCTTGTAGCGCTGCACCGAAAGGCCGCGCTTGGCTCCTTCGTAGAGGCTTTCGAGCACCGAGTCGAGGGTCTCGTAGTGGGTGAGCTCCGGCGCTTCCTCCTCGTCGCCGCGCTTGCTGCCGCGCGCGAGGCCGTAGCCGCCGGCGGCGATCGCTTCGAGACCGGCCGGGTTCGACGCCAGGGCCCGGAACTCCGGCGTCGCCAACAGGTCCCAGTCGATGCGCACCCGGCGCTCGACGCCGTCGATCTTCGACACGAACCGCAGGTAGGCGGTGCCGTGCTCCGGGTCCTCGTCGGTCTCGACGTTCAGAAAGCCGGCGTCCTCCAGCCGCTGGGCCAGGGTGGCGAGGCGCTCCCGGTCGGCGAGCGACTCGCGGTCCTTGACGCCGGCGACGAGCGTCATCTCGAGCGCGCGCTTGGGATACCCGCGCATGTCGAGGCGGTCGAGCCCGGTGCGGAACGCCTCCAGACGCTCGACGAAGCGGTTGAGCTCCGAGCCCTCCAGGCGCCGGCCGCCGTTCGTTCCGAGGGTGAGCTGATAGCTGTCCTGGATGCGGCCGAGGAGGAACTGCCGGTACTCCTTCTCGTCCTTGAGATACGTCTCCTTCTTGCCGTAGCTCACCTTGAAGAGCGGCGGCTGCGCGATGTAGAGGTAGCCGCGCTCGATGATCTCCTTCATCTGGCGGAAGAAGAAGGTGAGGATGAGCGTGCGGATGTGGCTGCCGTCGACGTCCGCGTCGCACATGATGATCAGCTTGTGGTAGCGCAGTTTCGAGACGTCGAAGTCGTCCTTGCCGATCCCGGTGCCGAGCGCCGTGATCATCGTCTTGATCTCGTCGGAGGTGAGCATCTTGTCGAAGCGCGCCTTCTCGACGTTCAGGATCTTGCCCTTGAGCGGCAGGACCGCCTGGAAGCGCCGGTCGCGCCCCTGCTTGGCGGAGCCGCCGGCCGAGTCGCCCTCGACCAGGAAGAGCTCGGCCGCCTCGGGGGCGCGCTCGGTGCAGTCGGCGAGCTTGCCCGGGAGGTTCGAGGCGTCGAGCGCGCCCTTGCGGCGGGTGAGGTCGCGGGCCTTGCGGGCCGCCTCGCGGGCGCGCGCCGCCTCGACCGCCTTCTCGACGATCTTTCTCGCCTCGCGCGGGTTCTCCTCCAGGTACCAGCCGAGCCGCTCGCCGACCACCTGCTCGACCCACCCCTTGACCTCGGAGGAGACCAGCTTGTCCTTCGTCTGGCTCGAGAACTTCGGGTCTTTGATCTTGACCGAGACGACGGCGGTCAGGCCCTCGCGCACGTCGTCGCCCGAGAGGTTCTCCTTGAGGTTCTTCGCCAGGCCCGATTCGGACGCGTAGGTGTTGATCGTGCGCGTGAGCGCCGCCTTGAAGCCGGAGAGGTGGGTGCCGCCGTCGCGGTTCTTGATCGTGTTGGTGAAGCTGTAGATCACCTCCTGGTAGCCCTCGTTCCACTGCAGGGCGACCTCCACGACCTCGCCGCCGTCATCGCGGTCGTCCTCGAGGTGGACGACCTCGGAGTGGATGGCGTTCTTGTTCCGGTTCAGGTGCTCGACGAAGCTCCGGATGCCGCCCTCGTAGGCGAGCTCGGTCTCCTTGCCGGTCCGTTCGTCGAGGAGCACGATGCGCACGCCCTTGTTGAGGAACGACAGCTCGCGCAGGCGCTGGACCAGCGTCTCGTACTGGAAGTCGAGGATCGCGAAGATCTCCGGGTCCGGCCAGAAGCGGACCCAGGAACCGGTCGCTTCGCCGGGGCCGATCTCGCCGGTCGCCTCGATCGGCTGCTCCGGGATGCCGCGGCGGTAGACCTGGTGCCAGATCTTGCCGTCGCGCCGGATCTCGAGCTCCAGCTTCTCGGAGAGCGCGTTGACCACCGACACGCCGACGCCGTGGAGACCGCCCGAGACCTTGTAGGAGTTCTTGTCGAACTTCCCGCCCGAGTGGAGCTCGGTCATGATGACCTCGGCCGCCGAGCGCCCCTCCTCCCGGTGCCAGTCGACCGGGATGCCGCGGCCGTCGTCGCGCACCGAGACCGACTCGTCGCTGTGGATCACCACGTGCACCGAGCTCGCGTAGCCGGCCTGCACCTCGTCGATGGCGTTGTCGACCAGCTCGAAGACCATGTGGTGCAGGCCCGAGGCGTCGTCGGTGTCGCCGATGTACATCCCCGGCCGCTTGCGCACCGCGTCGAGGCCCTTCAGGACCTTGATGGTGTCGGCGCCGTACTCCTCCGAGGCGATCCGCTTGCGGGCGTCGCGCTCGGGGTCGGGG
>CAZLLV010000504.1:0-3008 GCA_964560325.1 uncultured Thermoanaerobaculia bacterium
CCACGGCGCGCCGGTGCTCGAAGCGGCGCCGCGCGGTCATCAGGGTGTAGGCCGCATCGGCTAGATGCGGCAGCTCGTCGTCGGAGAGCCCTTCCAGCCGGTCGGCGAGGCGGTCGGTGGCGGCGTCGAGCGCGGTTGCGGTGCGGGCGGAGACGACCAGGAGCTGGCGCTCGCGCGACGGCGCCGGGGGCGGCGACCCGACCGGGTGGGGCGCCTCCTCCAGAACCGCGTGGACGTTGGTGCCGCCGACCCCGAACGAGCTCACGCCCGCCCGGAGCGGCACGCCGTCCGGCGCCCGCCAGTCGGCGAGCTCGGTCGCGACGTAGAACGGCGACGAGGCCCAGTCGATGCGCGGATTTGGGCTTTCGCAGTGGAGGCTCGGCGGGATCTGCCGGTGCTGGAGCGCCAGGACCGCCTTGATCAGCCCGGCGATGCCGGCCGCCGCCTCCAGGTGGCCGAAGTTCGACTTGACCGAGCCGAGGGCGCAGAAGGCGGTGTCGTCCGGCCGTTCGGCGCGGCGGCCGAAGGCTTCTTCGAGCGCAGCCACCTCGATCGGGTCGCCGAGCGGCGTGCCGGAGCCGTGCGCCTCGACGTAGGTGATCGTCCCCGGGTCGACGCCGGCCACGCCCTGGGCGAGCGCGATCACCTCCGCCTGACCGTCGACGCTCGGAGCGGTGTAGCCGACCTTGCCGGCGCCGTCGTTGTTCATGCCGGAGCCGCGGATCACCGCGTCGATCGGGTCCCCGTCGGCGAGCGCATCGGACAGGCGCTTGAGCACCACCACCCCCACGCCGTCGCCGAAGACCGAGCCGAGGCCCTTCGCGTCGAACGACCGGCAGTGGCCGTCCGGGGAGACGATCCCACCCTCCTGGTACAAGTACCCGTTGACCCGCGGCAGGTGGACCCGCGCGCCGCCCGCGAGCGCCACGTCGCAGTGGTGGTCGAGCAGGCTCTGGCAGGCGAGGTGGACGGCGACCAGCGAGGTCGAGCAGGCCGACTGCACGTTGACGCTCGGCCCCCGGAGGTCGAGCTCGTACGAGGCGCGGGTCGCGAAGTAGTCGCGGTCGTTCGCGAGGAAGACCTGGAAGGCGCCGACCGAGGCGATCAGCTCCGGGTGGCGGGCGAGGTTCTCGACCCAGTAGCTCGGGAAGCTCACCCCCGCGAAGAGGCCGATCCAGCCCGGGTAGCCCTCGACCGCGTAGCCCGCCCGTTCGAGCGCCTCCCAGGCGACCTCGAGGAAGAGCCGGTTCTGCGGGTCGAGGATCTCGGCCTCGCGCGGCGGGATGTCGAAGAACGGCGCGTCGAAGCGGTCGACCCCTTCGAGCCGCGGCTTCGCCGGCACGAACGCCGGGTGGTCGACGAGCGCCGGGTCGACGCCGCCGGCCAGCAGCTCTTCGCGCGTGAAGCGGGTGATCGACTCGACCCCGTTCGCCAGGTTCGACCAGAACTCTTCCAGCGAGTCCGCGCCCGGAAAGCGGCACGCCATGCCGACGATCGCGACGCTCGCCGCGATCTCTTCCTCGGTCAGCCCGGTCCGCCGCCCCGCCGGGTGGATTTCGTTCGCTCCATCCATCGCTTCGCCTCTCAGTCCTCGTCCTGTTCGGTGTCCGCGCCGCGCCGGGGTGCCAGGCTTCCGCGCGCCGCCGCCGTTCGCGAGCCGCGGATCGCCGCCGCCCGTCCGGCCGCGCCGCCGCCGCGCTCCGCCGGCCGCGAGCGGATCGCCGCCCGCTGCCGGGCCGCCCGCTCGGCCGCCGCGTCGACCGTGCTCCGCGTCTCCCCGCCCGCCGGCTGGACGTGCGCCGCCAGCGCTTCGATGGTCGGGAAGCGGAAGAGGTCGAGCACCTCGACTCCCGCGAGCGGCTCCGCCCCCTCCGGCCGGGCTTCGCGGGTGATCCTCTCGTGCACCTGGAGAAGGAGCAGCGAGTCGCCGCCGAGGTCGAAGAAGTTGTCGTGGATGCCGGCACGCTCGACGCCCAGCACGTCGCGCCAGACCTCCGCCAGCGCCCGCTCGGCCGGGGTACGGGGCGCGGCGTAGGGGGTGCCGGCGCCTTCCCGCGCGCCGGGGGCACCGCCGTCGGAGGGGTCGGGCAGGCGGCGCCGGTCGACCTTGCCCTGGGCGGTGAGCGGCAGCGCGTCGAGGGCGACGAAGGCCGAGGGGACCATGTGGGGCGGCAGGCGCGCGGTGAGCCGGTCGCGGACGGCGCTCAGGTCGGCCTCCGCTTCGATCTCGTGTGGGGCCGCCACCACGTAGGCGACCAGACGGTGGGCGCCCGACGCCTCCTTGCGTGCCACCACCGCCGCCTCGCGCACCCCGGGCAGGGCGGCGAGCGCCGCCTCGACCTCGCCCGGCTCGATCCGGTAGCCGCGCACCTTGACCTGGTCGTCGAGCCTCCCCGCGAACTCGATCTCGCCGCGCCCCGGCAGCCAGCGCCCGAGGTCCCCGCTCCGGTAGAGCCTCGCCCCATCCTCGCCTCCGCCGAACGGATCCGGCACGAAAGTCTTGGCGGTGAGCGCCGGCCGGCCCCGGTAGCCGCGGGCGACCCCGCCGCCGCCGATCAGCACCTCCCCCACCGCGCCGGCCGGGACGGGGCGCAGCGTTCGGTCGGCGATTACCAGCCGGGTGCCCGGGATCGGCCGGCCGATCGGCACGGTACCGCTCGGCCGCTCCGGTGCGTTCCCTCCCGCGAGGTCGCACCAGGAGGAGACGATCGTCGCCTCGGTCGGGCCGTAGGTGTTGACCAGGCGCACCCGATCGCCCACCGAGCGCCGCCACGCCGCCACCGCCTCCGGCAGCGCCGCCTCGCCGCCCAGGATCACCAGCCGCAGGCTCTCCGGCATCGGCGCGCCCCCTCCTTCGCGAGCCGCCACCAGCGTGTGCCAGTAGGCGGTCGGCAGGTCGAGGACGGTGACGGGAAATGCCTGTGCCCCGCCTCCCATGGCGAGTGCGGCGGCGATGGCAATCAACGCAATTCGACCGGTTTTCCGCATATCCCTCCTCCTTCCGGGTC
>CAZLLV010000505.1:0-3980 GCA_964560325.1 uncultured Thermoanaerobaculia bacterium
CGAGAGCGACCCGGCTTCGGTGCGCTCGCGCGCCTACGACGTGGTGATGGACGGCGTCGAGCTGGGCGGCGGCTCGATCCGCATCCACGACCGCGAGGTCCAGCAGCGGGTGTTCGCCGCCCTCGGCATCGGCGCCGAGGAGGCCGAGCGCCGCTTCGGCTTCCTGCTCGAGGCGCTCTCCTACGGCGCGCCGCCCCATGGCGGCATCGCCTTCGGCTGGGACCGGATCGTGATGATGATGGCCGGCGCGCCGTCGCTGCGCGAAGTCATCGCCTTCCCAAAGACCGCCTCGGCCACCGACCTGATGACCGACGCGCCCTCGCCGGTCGAGGAGGGGCAGCTCCGCGAGCTGGGCATCGCGCCCGCCGGCTCCCGGAGCTCCTAGGAGACCCGCCGGGTGGCCCTCTACCATCTCGACCTGCGCCACCCGGCGGGCGTCACCCGGGTGATCGCCGGCGACGGCGCCTTCGACGAGGCGGCCGAGGCGCTCGCCGCCTGGGTCGACGGGCGGACGCTCTTCGTGGTCTCGACGCCGCGGGTGCTCGCCCTCCACGGCGAGCTCCTGTCGCCGGTGCGCGCGGCGGCGTCGCGCGCGGTGATGCTCGAGGTCGACGATGGCGAGGGGGCGAAGAGCCTGACGTCGGCCGAGCGGCTCTGGAGCGAGATGCTCGCCGCCGGCGGCAAGCGCGACAGCCGGGTGCTCGCCTTCGGCGGCGGGAGCTGCGGCGACGTGGCCGGGTTCGCCGCCGGCTGCTTCCTGCGCGGCGTGGAGCTGGTGCAGGCGCCGACCACGCTGCTCGCCCAGGTCGACGCCGCCCTCGGCGGCAAGACCGCCGTCGACCTGCCGGGGGCGAAGAACAGCGTCGGCCTCTTCCACCACCCGTCGCTGGTCGTGTCGGACACGCGCCTGCTCGCCACCCTGCCGCGCGAGGAGATTCGCTCCGGCCTGGTCGAGGTGGTGAAGATGGCGTACCTCCTCGAACCGGAGCTCCTCGGCCGGGTGGAGGACGGCCTCGACCGGCTGCTCGACGGCGATCCGGAGGCGCTGGCGCCCGTGGTGGCGGAGGGGGCGGCGGCGAAGATCGCGGTGGTCGAGGCCGATCCCCTCGAGCGCGGGAGCCGCAAGCTCCTCAACTTCGGGCACACCCTGGGCCACGCCATCGAGTCGGTCCTCGGCTACCAGCGCCTGCGCCACGGCGAGGCGGTCGCCTACGGCATGCTCTTCGCGCTCCGCCTGGCCGTCGCGCGCGGCCTCCCGGCCGCCGACGCCGAGCGGCTGCGGACGCTCCTCGCGCGCTTCGACCTGCCGCCGCTCCCCGGGGACGGTTCGCTCGACCCCGAGCACCTGGTCGGCACCATGGCGCGCGACAAGAAAGCCCGGGAGAGCGGCCTCGCCTGGGTGCTGCCCGCCCGCCTCGGCGAGGGCCGGGTGGTGGGCGGCGTGAGCGAGGCGGAGGTGCGCCGCGAGCTCCCGGGCTTCCTCGCCGACCCGTTCGGGCCGGCCGGGTGACAGGTCGCCGGGGGTCGCCGGGGGTTGCCGGAATGGGTAGACGTTCCGCTATAATCTTCGAGATACCCTGACCCGAGACGTGCCGGCCGCTGTCCGGGTATCTCACCCGGAGCGGTCCAACCCATGAGCCGACGCTTTCAGATCTTCCGTCGCCCGAGGATCCGTAACCTCCTCTTCCTCGCGCTGCTCCTTTCGGGCATCGTGCCCCTGGTCATCTCGAACTCGATCCTGATCGGTCAGAACCGCGCCCGCCTGGAGACCGAAGAGCGTACCCAGCTCACCGAGTCGGCCGAGTCGCTGTCGCGCGAAGTGAGCGAGCAGGTGGCGCGCGTGCGCTCGGGACTCCATCACCTGGGGCGCGGCTTGTTGGTGATTCCCGGCCCGGACGCTTTCGCGACGCGGCTGTCGGCGTCGTGGGTCGTGCCGTACATGCAGGAGTTCATGTACGGCGACCTCGACGTGCAGGCGCTCCGCCTCCTGGTGCCGACCGGCGAGGGGCCGCAGGTCGGCCGACGCGACCTGCCGGAGGGCGTGCGAGAGGTGCGGGAGGCGACCTTCATGGAGGCGCGCGACAGCGGCAAGCCGGTCTTCCGCTTCGTACCGCTCGGCGCGGACGAGGAGCCGCACGCGTCGATCGCGGTGCCGGTGCGGGGAGACGACGGCGAGATGGCGCTGATCCCGGAGGCTCTCGTCCGGCTGCCGCTCCTGGAGGCGGTCTTCCGGCGCGAGGCAGAGGGGCAGGTGGGGATCTTCCTGATCGACGGCGCCGGCGACATTCTCTGGTTCGACGGGGTGAGCGAGGAGGGGCGCCAGGCGCTCGTCGACGCGCGGATCGCCGAGAGCTTCCGGGGCGGCATGCCGATCGCGTTCACCACCGAGTACGAGGGCGCCGGCGGCCGCCGGATGCTCGCGCAGGTGAGCCCGGTGACGGACACGGGCTGGGCGGTGGTGGTGCAGAAGCCGGCCTCGGCGGCCTTCGCGGCGATCGACAGCATGGTGACGAGCGCGGTGGCGGCGACCGGGCTCTTGCTGCTCGTGGCGCTCGCCACCGCGGCCTACGCGTCGCGCCGGGTCAGCCGGCCGATCCAGCGCCTGGCGGAGACCAGCCACGAGATCGCGGAGGGGAACTTCGGGCGGCGGATGGAGGCGGAGGGGCTGCCGGCGGAGCTGTCGGACCTGGCGAGCGACTTCAACCGGATGTCGGAGCACGTGGAGGGCTACGTGTCGCAGCTCCGCGAGGCGGCGCGCGTCAACCGGGAGCTCTTCATCGGCTCGATCCGGGCGTTCGCGGCGGCCATCGACGCGAAGGACCCGTACACGCGCGGTCACTCGGAGCGGGTGGCGGCGCTGTCGCGGACGATCGCGCGGCAGCTCTCGTTGCCGGAGGACGTGCAGCAGACGGTCTGGATCGCGGCGCTGCTCCACGACGTGGGCAAGATCGGCGTGGAGGACCGGGTGCTCCGGAAGGTGGGGCAGCTCACCGAGGAGGAGTACGAGCAGATGAAGGCGCACACGGTGATCGGCGCGGAGATCGCGGGGTCGATCGAGCAGCTCCGCGAGATGGTGCCGGCGATCCGGTGGCATCACGAGGCGTGGAACGGGCGCGGCTATCCGGACGGCAAGAAGGCGGAGGAGATCCCGCTGTCGGCGCGGATCGTGGCGGTGGCGGACACGTTCGACGCGGTGACGACGAACCGGCCGTATCAGAAGGCGTATGCGTTGCAGGAGGCGATCGAGCTGATCACGAAGCTGACGGGGAGCCGGTTCGATGCGCGGGTGGTGACGGCGTTCCTGAAGGCGTACGAGATGGGCGAGGTGCGCACGCCGGACCCGGGGCCGGCGCCGAAGGCGGACGCGGCGAAGGTGGCGCGCATCGGAGTAGGACCGATCAGTTGATCGGATCGCCCCTCCAAACCCCTTCCCATCCACCTCGCCCCGCAGGGCTCGCTGCGGATTTCGCGGGGAGGTAGGGCGCCCCCACCCGAACCTCGCTCGGCGCGCTCTCGCCGACTCGGGTAAGATCCGTCGCGGCCATGCCCTACCAGTACATCCTCGCGAACCTGCTCGCCAAGGTCGACGGCGCCGTCGGAGTCCTGTTCCTGGACGACAGCGGCGAGACGGTCGACCTGTCGTGCTCCGAGTACACGCCGTACGAGATGCGGGTGCTGGGCGCCTATCTCGGGATCTACATGCGGCAGCTCCACAAGGTGACGGTGAGCAGCGGGCTGGGGGAGCCGCAGCGGATCCACATCCAGAAGGACGCGCTCCACATCTACGCGGCGCCGCTGCCGGACGAGTACTACCTGGTCCTGGTCCAGCGCCCGCCGGCGCTCGTGGCGACGGCGGAGCAGGCGCTTGCGGAAGCGGCGGAGGAGCTGGAGCGGCACCTGTTCGCGGCGTGAGTGCGGGCGGGGTGGGTGGGAGGGTGGTGGATGAGGCGGGCGTGCCTGCGCCGCGGGTCCGGCCGGGG
>CAZLLV010000506.1:0-6225 GCA_964560325.1 uncultured Thermoanaerobaculia bacterium
GAAGGAGATGTCGCGGGCGCTGCGCGACCACCGCGACGAGCTGCTGGAGATCTCCCGGGTCAACACCGGCACCACCGCGCGCGACGGCGCTTTCGACATCGACGGGGCGACCGGCACGCTCGCCTACTACGCCGGGCTCGGCAAGCGGCTGGGCGACCGGCGCACGATCGCCGAGGACGACGGCGCGCAGCTCTCCCGCTCCGAGGCGTTCTGGGGCCGCCACCTGCTGGTGCCGGTGACCGGCGCCGCGGTCTGCATCAACGCCTTCAACTTCCCCGTCTGGGGCTTCGCCGAGAAGGCGGCCTGCGCGCTGCTCGCCGGGGTGCCGGTGATCGTCAAGCCGGCCACCGCCACCGCCATGGTCGCCCACCGCGCGGTCGAGATCGTGGTCGAGTCCGGCATCCTGCCGGAGGGCGTGCTCCAGATGATCTGCGGCGGCACCGGCGACCTGCTCGACCGGCTCGGGCCGCAGGACGTGCTCGCCTTCACCGGCTCGGCGGACACCGCCGCGGAGCTGCGCGACCGGGAGAACCTGCGCGAGACCAACACCCGCATCAACATCGAAGCGGACAGCCTGAACGCCGCGGTCCTCGCCCCCGGCGTCGAGTCGGGGCCGACGTTCGACCTGTTCGTCAAGGACGTGGTGCGGGAGATGACCCAGAAGACGGGCCAGAAGTGCACCGCGGTGCGCCGCATCCTGGTGCCCCGCTCGGCCGCCGACCACGTGCAGCAGACCCTGGCGGAGAGGCTCGGCCGCGTGGTCACCGGCAACCCGGCGGACGACTCGGTGACGATGGGGCCGCTCGCGACCGAGCAGCAGCTCCGCGACACGGTCAACGGCGTCTTCGACCTGAAGGAGGACGCGGAGATCGTCTTCGGCACCGGCGAGCGGATCGACGGCGTCGGCAGCCCGCAGGGGCAGGGGTTCTTCTTCGGTCCGACGCTGCTGCGCGCCGACGGCTCGGGCGACTCGGCGGTCCACCGGCGGGAGGTCTTCGCGCCGGTCGCGACGCTCGTCCCCTACGGCGGCCACGCCACCACGGCGGCGGAGGTGGTGGCGCTCGGCGGCGGCACCCTCGTGACCTCGGTCTACGCCGACGACCGCGGCTGGCTCGGCGAGCTCCTGGACGGCGTGGCGCCTTACACCGGCCGGATCTACGTCGGCTCCGAAGGGTCCGCGCCCGAGGCGCCCGGCTCCGGCATCGCCCTGCCGCAGAGCCTCCACGGCGGTCCGGGCCGCGCCGGCGGCGGCGAGGAGCTGGGCGGCCTGGTCGGCGTCCGGCGGTACATGCAGCGGGTGGCGCTCCAGGGCGAGCGCGGCACCGTCGAGACGCTCTCGGGCACCGCGTCGAACGGCTGATCCCGGACGGCCTCCGAAGGAGTAGAATCGGGGGCCGTCCCACTCGCCATCTCGCCATCTCGTGATGCTCGCCACCGTCGATCAGCCGAAGAGCCTGCCGCACAGCGAGGAGTCCGAGCGCGCCGTGCTCGCCGCCATCCTGCTCGATTCGAGCGTGCTGCCGTCGATCTCCGGACGCCTGCGGGCCGAGGACTTCTACCTCGACCGCCACCGCATCCTCTACGAGTCGGTGCTGACGCTCCAGGAGGGCGACGGCGCGGTCGACCTGCGCACGGTGCAGGCGCGGCTCGAGCAGCAGGGCAAGCTCGACGCGGCGGGGGGAATCTCCTACCTGGCCGGGCTCGATCTCGACCTGCCCGATCTCGGCCGCGTCGACTCCTACGTCGAGATCATCAAGGAGCGCTCGGTCCGGCGCCGGCTGATCGGGGCGTCCCAGGAGATCATCCGCGACTGCCTCGACGGCGGTCTGGAGGCGCAGGAGGCGCTCGGGCGCGCCGAGCAGGCGGTCCTCGGCCTCGGCGAGGAGGCGATCCAGAAGGGCTTCGTCCAGCTCTCCTCGGTCCTCCACGAAACCCTGGAAGACCTGGAAGAGCGGCCGGGCTCGACGCTGATCGGCGTGCCGAGCGGCTTCATCGACTTCGACCGCATCACGCACGGCCTCAACCGGGGGAACCTGATCATCATCGCCGGCCGGCCGGGCATGGGCAAGACCAGCTTCGCCCTCAACGTCTGCCAGCACGTGGCGATACGCGAGGGACGGGCGGCGGGGATCTTCTCGCTCGAGATGAGCGCTCAGGAGCTCGGCCTGCGCGTCCTCTGCTCGGAGGCCGACGTGCCGTTCTCCCGCCTGCGCTCCGGTCACCTGTCGCAGAAGCAGTGGGGCCGGCTGATCCAGTCGACCCGGCAGATCGGCGACGCGCCGCTGTTCATCGACGACTCGCCCAACCCGTCGCTGCTCGAGGTGGCGTCGAAGGCGCGCCGGCTCAAGGCGGAGCACGGCCTGGAGCTGGTGATCCTCGACTACCTCCAGCTCATGCAGGCGGGCGGGCGCTACGAGAACCGGAATCTCGAGATCGCCGCCATCAGCCGCGGCATGAAGCAGCTCGCCAAGGAGCTCGACCTGCCGGTGATCGCGCTCTCGCAGCTCTCCAGGAACCCCGAGCGCCGCTCCGGCAACGACAAGCGCCCGCAGCTCGCCGACCTGCGCGAGAGCGGCTCGATCGAGCAGGACGCGGACCTCGTGGCGTTCATCTTCCGCGAGGAGCTCTACAAGCCGGACGATCCGGAGCTCGAAGGGCTGGCCGAGGTGATCATCGCGAAGCACCGGAACGGCGAGACCGGCACCGTCGAGCTCGCCTTCCTGGGCGAGACCACCACCTTCAAGAACCTCGACCGTCACCATGCCCCCGACCCCTCCGAGCCGGTCTATCACTGAACCGGCGCCTGAGGCGATCGCGCGGCCGGCCTACCGCCGCATCGACCTGCCGGACGTGCTGCGCCCGGCGTGGACCGAGATCGACCTCGGCGCGCTGGCCGGCAACCTCCGCCGCCTGAAGAGCGAGGTGGCGCCGGCGCGCGTTCTGGCGGTGATCAAGGCGGACGCCTACGGCCACGGCGCGGTCGAGGTGGCGCGGGCGCTCGAGGCCTCCGGCGTCGACATGCTCGGCGTGGCCCTCCTCGAAGAGGGCGCGGAGGTCCGCCGCGCCGGCATCGCGGCGCCGATCCTGGTGCTCGGCGTGCCGCGCCCGGCCCAGCTCCCGTACTACCGGCGCTACGACCTCACGCCGGTGGTCTCGGGGATGGACCAGCTCCTGATGTGGCGCGAGCACCTCGCGGGGCCGGGCGGCCACCGCCAGGCGATCCATCTCCAGGTCGACACCGGCATGACCCGGCTCGGCATCCACGAGACCGAGCTGCCGCGGGCGCTCGAGGCGATCCGCGACAGCCCCCACCTCGACCTCGCCGGCCTCCTCTCGCACTTCGCCGACGCCGACGACCTCGCCAGCGAGCGCAACGCCGACCAGGAGAGCCGTTTCCACCGCCTGCTGGAGTCGGTTCCGGCCGACATGCTCGCCGGCGTCACCGTGCACCTGGCGAACAGCGCCGCCGCGCTCCACCGGCCGGCGAGCCGGCACGACCTGGTGCGCCTCGGGCTCGCCCTCTACGGCTACGACCCGGCGGACCCCTCCGGCACGCGGGTCGAGCCGGTGATGTCGGTCAAGACGCGGGCGGTCCTGGTGCGCGACGTGGCGCCCGGCACCCGGGTGAGCTACGGCGGCCGCTGGACGGCCGAGCGGCCGAGCCGGATCGCGGTGCTCCCGATCGGCTACGCGGACGGCTACGCCTGGCGGCTGACGGGCAAGGCGGAGGCGCTGGTGCGCGGGCGGCGGGTGCCGGTCGTCGGCGCCGTCTCGATGGACATGATCTTCGCCGACCTGACCGATCTGCCGGACGCCGCGTCGATCGGGGTGGGCGAGGAGGTGGTGCTCCTCGGCCGCCAGGGGGCGGAGCGGATCACGGCCGTCGACCTCGCCGAGCGGGTGGAGACGATTCCGTACGAGCTCCTCTGCCTGCTCGGCCTGCGCCTCGCCCGGCGCTACGTCGGCGGGCCGAGCGGCGGCGAGGTGCGCTCGCGCTTCGAGGGGGGGCTGCCGTGAGCCCGGTCGCGGCCACGCTGCGCGCGATCGAGCGGCCGATCGAGGAGCTCGGGCGCTTCTTCCTGATCCTGTGGCGGGTCGTCTTCTGGACGCCGCGGCCGCCGTACGACGGCCGCCAGCTCCTCCGGCAGATGGTGCGCGTCGGGGTCGATTCGCTGCCGGTCATCCTCCTCACCACGCTCTTCACCGGCGCCGTGCTCGCCCTCCAGTCGTACTCCGTGCTCGCGCGTTTCAACGCCGAAGGCTACGTCGGCTCGCTGGTCTCCCTCGCCCTCGTGCTCGAGCTCTCGCCGGTGATCGGCGGCCTGATCATCGCCGGCCGGGTCGGCTCGTCGATGGGCGCCGAGATCGGCACCATGCGGGTGACCGAGCAGATCGACGCGCTCGAGGTGATGGCGACCGATCCGATCCACTACCTGATGGTGCCGCGCGTCTGGGCGCTCGTCGTCATGATGCCGATGCTGGTGCTCCTCGGCGACGTGGTCGGCATGATCGGCGGCTATCTCGTGGCGGTGGTCCTGATGGACTCGAACCCGGTCGTCTACGTCGAGAACAGCTTCCGGTACATGGATGTCTGGGACGTCGTCCAGGGGCTGATCAAGGCGTCGATCTTCGGACTGGTGATCGCCGTCATCGGTTGCCAGAAGGGCTTCTACACGACCGGCGGCGCCGAGGGCGTCGGCCGCTCGACCACCCGCGCGGTGGTCGCCGCCTCGATCGCCATCCTCCTCTCCGACTTCTTCCTGACCAAGGTGCTCTCGTGGCTGACGCCCCTCCTGACGTGAGCGCCCCGGAGGCCGGCGACCTGCCTCTGCGAGCCACGCCGAGGCAGGCGGGCGGAGACGGAGCGGAGGGCGGGCCGGTCATCCGCGTGCGCGGCGTCCGCAAGTCGTTCGGCGACCTGGTGGTGCTCGACGGGCTCGACCTCGACGTCGCGCGGGGCGAGTCGGTGGTGGTGATCGGCGGCTCGGGCTCCGGCAAGAGCGTCATGCTGAAGCACATCATCGGCCTGCTCCGGCCCGACGCCGGGACGGTCGAGGTCGACGGCGTCGACCTCTCGACGCTCTCGCACCGGCGGCTCACCCGCTTCCGCCGCCGCTTCGGGATGGCGTTCCAGGAGGGGGCGCTCTTCGACTCGATGACGGTGGCCGAGAACGTCGGCTTCGCCCTGCGCCGCTTCACCGACTGGAGCCGGGAGCGGATCGCCGAGCGGGTCGACGAGTGCCTGGCGCTCGTGCGCCTCGAAGGGGTGGGAGAGAAGCTGCCGTCGCAGCTCTCGGGCGGCATGCGGCGGCGGGTCGGCTTCGCCCGCGCCATGGCCCACGAGCCGCAGATCCTCCTGTTCGACGAGCCGACCACCGGGCTCGATCCGGTGACCACCGCCCTGGTCGACGAGGTGATCCTCGATCTGACCTCCGGCCAGGGGACGAGCGCCCTCACCATCACCCACGACATGGCGAGCGCCTTCCGGATCGCCGACCGCATCGGTCTCCTGTACGAGGGTAGGATCGTGGCGCTCGCCCCGCCCGAGGAGTTCCGCCGGCACGAGGATCCCAGGGTGCAGCAGTTCATCCACGGCGACGCCGACGGCCCGCTGACGGAGACGGTCGCCGGCGGCGGGGCGCAGGCTCGACGTTCGAAGGGAGAGGTCTGATGTCGCAAGCGGTCAAGGTGGGGCTCTTCGCCCTCGTGGTGCTCGTGGTGCTCGGCGCGCTGGTGCTCCGGATCGAGGACGTGAACCTGTTCGGCGGGCCGGAGGGCTCGGTGGTCGCGGTCTTCGACTCGGTCGCCGGCCTGGACGACAAGGCGACGGTGCGGATCGCCGGCGTGCGCGTGGGCCGGGTCGACGGCATCGGCCTCGAGGGCCGTCAGGCGAGGGTTCGCCTGGCGCTGGAGACGCCGGTCGGCTTGACCGAAGGGACCTTCGCCCGGATCGCCAACCTCGGGCTCCTGGGCGAGAAGTACATCGAGCTCGAGCCGGGGCCGCAGGGTGCGCCGCTCCTGCCCGAGGGCGCGGTGATCCCGGGGGTCACGCCGCCCAGCTTCGACGACGCCCTGGCCAAGCTGAACGATCTGGGGGAGAACCTCGGCGGCATCGGCGGCGACGGCTCGATCGGACGGCTGATCGCCAACCTGGAGGCGGTGAGCGCCGACATCCGCGACCTGGTGCAGGCGAACCGCGGACAGGTCGACGCCACGATGGCGAAC
>CAZLLV010000507.1:0-11515 GCA_964560325.1 uncultured Thermoanaerobaculia bacterium
GGCGGCAGTCCAGACGAAGGTACCGCGGCCCGGATCGAAGATCTCGACCTCGTCACCGACCGCGGCGAGTACGGTGACGAAGTGGTCACTCCGGAGATGGGCGATGAACGGCGTATTCAACAGACTGGCCTCGCGGCTCGCCAATCGCACGCCGAACGGCTGCGCACCCAGTTCGGCCGCGGCGTCCACGAGTTCCGCCAACGAAGTCACATTTCCCCGGTCGGGCAGCCGGCTCACCAGTTCGCCCGGCGCGATCTCGAACCCTCCGGCCGTCAACGCCTTCTCCAGCGACTGAATCCCACATTGGGCCGACCGCTCCGACTCTCGATGATCGGTATTGTGTTCACGATCGAGGTTCTTGAGCCGGGCGGTGGCCTTCTTGACCAGGTTCCACGACCCGGCCTCACTCGCAACTGCCACGAGGAGGCGGCGGGCCTCTGCATCCTCGCCCCGTATCTCGAGGAGCGAAGCCTTCTCGATCATCGCACGCTGCACCACCCGTTTCTCGGAGGCTCGGCGGATCACCTCGTCGAGGGCTTCGATCGCCTTGGATGGATCCTCCACAAATCCGGCGTAGACGGCCAGTTGAAGCCGTGCCTGGTCGACCTCGTCCCTCGAGCCCTGCTCTGCGATCCGCTGATAGAGGCGGATGGCCTGGCCCCAGTCCCCCGCCTTCCAGGCCGCCTCGGCACTCCGTGCGAGGTCGGAATCTCGCGACTCACCCAGTGGTGTACCCAGGTCGCCGTTTCTCGCGATCCCTGTCCCCAAGTGGAGGCGGAAGGCGTCGCGCAAGCTCTCCGTGGCCGTATCGAACGCTATGACAGACGCGAACGAACCGGAGGCGAACGATCGTGGCGCGATCGCGAAAGCCACGAGTCCTATCAGCATCGTGAACATGAGGCCAGAGAATCGGCGCGGACGGTTCATCATCAAGTCCTTGGTCGTCTCGGTCGCGGGGGATGGAGGGCAAGACGCGATGGATTCGAGCTTTGGCTACCCTCCGCCGGAACTCGGATGTCGCTTCAACACTTCATTCTTACCAAGATATCGCAAGAGAATCAAATATTATCTCGGCAATATCTATTCTTCGCTGCCTCGTCGTCGCTCTCCTCCTCTACAATCATCCCCATGGAGAAGATCAACGAGAGGAAGTCCGCGGGCGTCGACCGCGACGACCTGGTGGTGTGGCTGGATACCTACCTGGAGGCGCACGCGGGGAAGGACCTGGGGCCGAACGGGCTCCAGGTGCAGGGGCGGGGGCAGGTGCGGCGGATCGTGACCGGAGTCTCCGCCTGCCTGGAGCTCTTCCGGAAGGCCGAGGAGCTGGAAGCGGACGCGGTGATGGTCCACCACGGGATCTTCTGGGACTGGCAGTCGCCGCGGCTGACCGGCATGCACTACGACCGGGTCGCCCAGCTCCTCTTCCACGGCATCAACCTGCTCGCCTACCACCTGCCGCTCGACCGCCACCCCGAGGTCGGCAACAACGCCGTCGCCTGCCGGGCGCTCGGGCTCGAGCGGCTGGAGCCGTTCGGCGAGTACGCGGGGCTGCCGGTCGGGTTCCGCGGGCGCTTCGAGGAGCCGGTGCCGGCGGAGGAATTCGTCGCGCGCTGCCGCGACTTCTACGGCCGCGAGCCGCTCCACTTCCCCACCGGCGGCGAGGCGCCGGCGCGGATCGAGACCGTCGGGATCATCAGCGGCGGCGCGCAGAAGGAGCTCGTGAACGCGATCGACGCAGGGCTCGACGCCTTCGTCACCGGCGAGGTCTCCGAGTGGGTGATGAACACCGCCCGCGAGAGCCGCACCCACTTCCTCTCCTGCGGCCACTACGCGACCGAGGTCTGCGGCATCCAGGCGCTCGGGTACAAGGTCGCCGAGCGCTTCGGCGTCGAAGTGATCTACGTCGACGTCCCCAACCCGGTGTGAGCCGGTGTCAGCCGGCGCCGCGCAGGCTCAGTAGCTCTTCGCCCAGACCACCCGTTGCGCGCTCGGCTTGCCGGTGAAGGGGCAGGTGCCCGGCTCCTGATCCCCTTCGAGCGGGATGCAGCGGACGGTGACCGAGAGGTCGTCCTTGATGCGCTCCTCGAGCTCGACGTCGCCCGAGAAGTGGGACAGGGCGAAGCCGCCGTGGAGCGGCGGCGGGGCGTTCGGGTCGGCGCGCTCGGCGGTGAAGAAGTCGTAGAACTCCTTCTCGTCGTCGATCCGCCGCGTGTGCTCCTCCCGGTGGGCGCGGGCGCGTTCGAGAAGGCCGTCCTGGATCTCCTGGAGCAGGTCGCCGATCGTCGCGACCAGCTCCGCCCGCGGCACGCCCCCCTTCTCCTTCGGCCCGCAGTCGCGCCGGCCCATGAAGACCGAGTCCTTCGCGATGTCGCGCGGGCCGATCTCGAGCCGCACCGGCACGCCCTTCTTGATCCACTCCCAGACCTTCTCGCCGCCCCGCAGATCGCGGTCGTCCACGTGCACCTCGACCGGCCGCCCGGCGAAGCTCCGGTCCCGCAGCTCCTGCGCCAGCGACTCGCAGTACTCCATCACCTCGCCGCGCGCCGAGTCGTCGTGGATCACCGGCAGGATGACGACGTGCGTGGGAGCCAGGCGCGGCGGCAGGGCGATCCCGTCGTCGTCGCCGTGGGTCATGATGAGGCCGCCGACGAGGCGCGTCGAGACCCCCCAGCTCGTCGTCCAGGCGTACTCGAGCTCCCCCTCCTCGGGCAGGAAGCGGATGCCGGAGGCCTTCGCGAAGCTCTGGCCGAGGAAGTGGCTGGTGCCCGCCTGGAGCGCCTTCCGGTCCCCCATCATCGCCTCGATCGCGAACGTCCGGTCGGCGCCCGGAAAGCGCTCGCCGGCGGTCTTCTCGCCCTGGATCACCGGCATCGCCATCCACTCCTCGGCGAAGGTCGCGTAGACCTCGAGCATGCGGCGGGTGCGATCGACCGCGTCCTCGGCGCTCGCGTGCACGGTGTGCCCCTCCTGCCAGAGGAACTCGGAGGTGCGAAGGAAGAGCCGCGTGCGAAGCTCCCAGCGCACCACGTTCGCCCACTGGTTGATCAGGAGCGGTAGGTCGCGGTAGCTCTGCACCCAGCGCGAGAACGCGTCGCCGATGATCGTCTCCGACGTCGGCCGCACGACCAGCGGCTCCTCGAGCTCGCCGGCCGGCACCAGCTTGCCGTCCGGACCGGCCTCGAGCCGGTGGTGGGTGACGACCGCGCACTCCTTGGCGAAGCCCTCGACGTGCTCGGCCTCCTTCTCGAGGAACGAGAGCGGGATGAAGAGCGGGAAGTAGGCGTTCTCGACCCCCTCCGCCTTGAACATGCGGTCGAGGACGCGCTGCATGTTCTCCCAGATGCCGTAGCCCCACGGCTTGATGATCATGCAGCCGCGCACCGGCGAATTCTCCGCCAGGTCGGCGGCGCGGATGACGTTCTGGTACCACTCCGCGTAGCTCTCTTCGCGGGTGGGGGTGATGGCGGTCTTCGGCTGGCTCATGAGGTCTCCCGCGTCTCCTCGGTCTGGTGCCCCGCCGCCTTCCGGAACAGCCGGAAGAAGTTCTCGCCGGTCCGGCGGCAGGTCTCTTCGAAGCTCTCGTCCCGCTCCTCGGCGAGGCGCCGGGCGACCTCGACCACGAAGGCGGGCTCGTTCGTCTTGCCCCGGTGCGGCACGGGCGCGAGGTAGGGCGTGTCGGTCTCGACCAGCTCGCGGTCGGGCGGCAGCTCCGGGATCACCGCGCGCACGTTGTCGGCCTTCGGGAAGGTGATCATGCCGGTGAAGCCGAGGTAGAAGCCGCGGCCGATCAGCTCACGCCCCATCTCGACGCCGCCGGCGAAGGAGTGGAAGTCGGCCTCGAGCTGCGAGAAATCCTCCTCCGCCACGACCGCCAGCATCCGCTCGTTCGAGTCCCGGTTGTGGACCACCGCCGGCATCCCGAGCTCGATCGCCAGCGCGAAGTGCTCGCGCAGCACCCGCTCCTGCACCTCGCGCGGCGAGTGATCGTAGTGGAAATCGAGCCCGCACTCCCCCACCGCCACCGCCTTCGGATCGGCGAGGAGATCGCGCAGCAGCTCCGCGTCCCCCTCCTCCCAGGTGTCGGCGTGATGCGGGTGGACGCCGAGCGCGCACCAGACGTCCTCGTGCCGGTGGCAGAGGGCGAGCACCTCGTCGGCGTCCGCGAGCCGGATGGCGGGCACCAGGAAGCCGCGCACATCCGCCTCCCGCGCGGCGTCGAGCGCCCGCTCCCGCTCGTCCTCCCCGAGCGACTGCAGGTGGCAGTGCGAATCGATCAGCGGCACGGCGCTCAGCGGACGATCGTGCCGTTCGGAACCGGCTCGGCCGGATGCAGCAGGATCGGCCGGCCGTCCTCGGAGGCGGCGAGCACCATGCCCTGGGACTCGATCCCCATCAGCTTCGCCGGCTGGAGGTTGGCGACGACCACCACCTGCTTGCCGACCAGCGCTTCCGGCTCGTAGACCTTGGCGATGCCGGCGACCACGGTGCGGGTCTCGTCGCCCAGGTCGACCGTGAGCTTCAGGAGCTTGCTCGACTTCGGCACCTTCTCGGCCGCCTTCACGGTCGCGACCCGCAGGGAGGTCTCGAAGAACTGGTCGATCGAGATCCGCGGCTCCGCGGCCGCCTCCGCCGCGCCCTCTCCGGACTTCTCCTGCTGCGCTTCCAGCTCCGCCACGTACGCCTCCTTGTCGATTCTCGGGAAGAGCGGCTCCGGCTCCGGCAGCGGAGCGCCGTTCGGCAGCCCGCCCCACTCCAGCGCGTCCCAGCTCTTCGGGGCCTCGGCCGCGCCGATCGCCGCCAGCACCCGGGGCGCCGTCCGCGGCATGAACGGCATCAGGCCGGTCGCGACGATCCGCACCGCCTCGAGGCCGTTCCAGAGCACCCGCGACAGGCGGTCGGACGGCCCCTCTTCCTTGATCATGTGCCACGGCTCGCGCTCCACCAGGTACGAGCTGGTCGTGGCGAGCAGCTTGTAGAGCGCCTGGAGCGCCGTCTGGAACGCCTGCTCGTCCATCGCGCGGCGGAACGCCGGCACCGCCTCGAGCGCCGCCTCGCGCACCGGGTTGTCGTCGCACGGCACCGGCGGCGTCTTGCCGTCGAAGATCTTTCGCGACAGGGTCACCAGCCGGCTCACCGTGTTGCCGAGGTCGTTCGCCAGGTCGCTGTTGTAGCGGTCGACGAACCCTTCGTCCGAGAACGAGGCGTCCTGCCCGAAGACCATGTCGCGCAACAGGAAGTAGCGCAGCGCGTCGCCGCCGAAGCGCTCGATCAGGTGGTCGAGCTGCGGTACGTTGCCCTGCGACTTCGAGACCTTCTTCGCGTCGCGCAGCCACCAGCCGTGGGCCCAGACGGTGGTCGGCAACGGCAGCCCGGCGCTCATCAGGAAGGCGGGCCAGTAGACGGCGTGGAAGCGCAGGATGTCCTTGCCGACCAGGTGGACCCGCTCGTCCGCCCCTTCCCAGAGCTCCCGGTAGAGCCGGTCGTCCTCCCGGCCGAAGCCGAGGGCGCTCAGGTAGTTGGTCAGCGCGTCGAGCCAGACGTAGACGGTCTGCCCCGGGTGGCCGGGGAAGGGGATCCCCCAGGCGAGCGTCGCGCGGGAGACCGAAAGGTCGCGCAGGCCCCCCTCGACGAAGCTCCGCACTTCGTTGCGCCGGGTCTCCGGCTGCACCGGCGCCGGATCGCGCGCATACCACTCGAGGAGCGGCTCGGTGTACTTCGACAGGCGGAAGTAGAGGTTCTCCTCCTGCTGCCACTCGGCCGGCGTCTCGTGGAGCGGGCAGAGGTGCTCGTCGCCCACGAGCTCCTTCTCGGTGTAGAAGATCTCGCAGCCGGCGCAGTACCAGCCCTCGTGCGCGGCGACGTAGAAGTCGCCGTTCGCCTCGATCCGCCGGATGATCTCCCGCACGCCCTCGGCGTGCCGCGGCTCGGTGGTGCGGATGAAGTCGTCGTGCGAGATCGCGAGGTCGCGCCAGAGCTCGTGGTAGCGCGACACCACCCGGTCGGCGAGCTCGATCGGCTTCACCCCTCGCTCGGCCGCCGCGCGCTCGATCTTCTGGCCGTGCTCGTCGGTGCCGGTCAGGTAGCGCACCCGGTCCCCCGCCATCCGCCGGTAGCGCGCCCAGACGTCGCCCACCACCGTCGTGTAGATGTGCCCGATGTGGGGCAGATCGTTGACGTAGTAGATCGGGCTGGTGAGATAGAGGGTGGTCATCGGGATCTCATGGAATCTCGTCCGGGAACCGGATGGAGTGCCGCGCATCGCGCGCCGGCGCGGGCGGGGATGTTAGCAGAGGGGGGAGAGCTCTTCCGGGGCGAATCCGTAGACCGAGCCGCAGAAGACGCACTCGCCCTCGACCCGGCCCTCGTCGGTCGTGAGACCGGAGAGATCCTCGGCCGGGAGCATCGCCAGGTGGGCGCGCAGGCGATCGCCGCTGCACCGGCACCGGTGGCGTAGCGGCAGGCGCTCGACCACCTCGCGGTCGAGGCCGGCGAAGACCGCGTCGAGCACGCGGGGGAGGCCGCCCTCTTCGAACAGCCGGCTCACGCCGCCGACGCCGGCGAGGTTCGTCTCGAGCGCGCGGATCACGCCCTCCGGCGCCCCGGGGAGCAGCTCGACGATCGTGCCGCCCGCGCCGGCGACGCCGCTCGGACGGGTGAGGACGCCGAGCAGCACCGCCGAGCGCCGCTGCTCGCTCTGGTGCAGGAAGTGCGCGACGTCGAGGCCGATCTCGCCCGACACCAGCTCGACCTGGCTCGCGTAGCTGCCGCCGTCGGGGCGCTCACGGATCACCCGCAGGGTGCCCGTGCCCAGCGCCTCGCCGACCGGCAGCTTGCCGTCCGGCCGGTGCGGCAGGTCGACCCGCGGCTCGCCGACCGTGCCCCGCAGGTTCCCCCCGTCGTCGGTCTCGACCAGGACGCTGCGGATCGGACCGTCCCCGCGGAGCTCGAAGACCAGCCGGCTCGGCGTCTTGGCGGCCATGCGGAGGAGCAGCGCCGCAGCCGCGTACGAACGGCCGAGGGCGGCGGAGGCGATCGGCGACAGGTCGAGCCGCTCGCGCGCCTCCTCCACCACGTCGCCCAGGTCGGCCACGCCGTAGCGCAGCCAGCCGCCGCCGGCGAGGCCGACTTCGAGCGCGCCCTCGGCCGTCATCTCGGGAAGGGAGCGGGGGTGGGTACCGGTGTCGTTCACAGCGAGGAGACAACCGCCGCCCCGTCCGGTTTGTTCCCATCCCCCGGTCCTCCCTCCGGCCGCTACGGCATCCAGAGCACGCGCAGCCCGTTCGGGCGGTCTTCGAGCTCCTTGGCACCGAGCCCCCACCCCTCGGCCACCGCCCCGCCCTCGCCCTCCGGGTCCGGCGGCGCCTTCACCCACTCGTCGACCAGCTCGGCCAGGAGCGTCGCGCCGGTCGGCGTCAGGCACTGGCCGGCGCCGTCGCGCCGCCGCCACCACTCCGGAGGCGGCCGGTGGGGGATGTCGTCCAGGAGGCGGCCCACCACCGGCGGCGGCACCGGCAGGCCGTCGGGAACCGGCCCGCCGAGGAAGACCGGGCCGCAGGTGATCCGGAGCTCTCCCGGTCGCTCCCGCTCTCCGGCTTCCGTGGCGGCACGCGCCGCGAGGTGCTCGACGACCGCGGCGGCACCGACCAGATCGACCAGGAAGTCGATCCCGGGGCCGCCCGCGAAGCGGATCGCGGTGATCGGGACGCGGGCGCTCCGCGACCAGGCGATCGACAGGCGCCGGAACATCCGGGCCGCCCGCGCCCGCACCGGCTCCGCCAGGTCGGCGGCGCGGAGCAGTCCGAGGAGGCCGACCAGGTCCCAGTCGGCGGCCGCGATCAGCCCCTCCGGATCGTCCCCCTCGAGCGACTCGCCGTCGACGCACACCCGGAAGCGGGTGCCGGCCCGACCGCCGCGGGACGACCGCCAGGCTTCGACCTCGACCTCCCGCAGCCCGAGCGCCTCGATCGCGCCGCGGACCACCGAGAGCGGCACGCCCAGGTCGAGACAGGCGGCGAGGAACATGTCGCCGGCGAGTCCGCCGACCGGCTCGAGGTGGAGGCGGGGGCGCGGCCAGGCGAGCGCCGCGGCGGGGGGCGCGGAGAGGGGAACGTGGCTCACGACCGCTCGGCAAGCTACCATGCGCCCCGCTCCTTGAGGGAGACCCAGCGGCCGGTGGCCCCGAGGATCATGTGGTCGATCAGCTTGACGCCGATCGCGTCGCCCGCCTCGGCCATCCGGCGGGTGAAGGCGATGTCCTCCAGGCTCGGCGTGGGATCGCCGCTCGGGTGGTTGTGGAAGAGGATTACCCCCGCCGCGCCGCGCACCAGCGCCTCCTTCAGGACCTCGCGCGGCTCGGCCGTGGCCCGCGCCAGGGTGCCGCGGAAGATCTCCTGCTCGCCGAGCAGCCGGTTGCGCACGTCGAGGAAGAGGGCGCCCATCACCTCCTGGTCGCGCGTGCCGTAGCGCATCGCCAGGTAGCTCGCGACCGACGCCGGCCGGGCGAGCGGCCGGCGCTTCGAGAGATCCTTCTTCGCCAGCCGGCGGCCGATCTCGACCGCCGCGATCAGCGAGGACGCCTTGGCGAGGCCGACCCCCTCGCGCACCAGGTCGCGCGGCCGGACGTGGAGCAGGCCGGCGAGACCGCCGTGGTCTTCGAGCAGCTCGCGGGCGATCTCCATCACGCCCTTCTTCGGCCCGCCGGTGCGCAGCAGGATGGCGATCAGCTCGGTGTCCGCCAGGATGCCGGCGCTCTCGTGCTCTTCCAGCCGCTCGCGCGGCCGCTCGTGTGGTGGGGTCTCCCGGATCACCGAGACCCGGGGGGTTGCTGAGTCGAAATCGATCGTCACAGGGTGCTTCCTCCTTTCACCCTGGACAGGACGCGGTTGGCGCCGGCGATCGCTCAGATCCGCCGGAAGAGAGGCGGCCGGCCGGATTGACACCGATCCGGCGGATTGCTACAAGGTCCGGCATGCCCTACCTGCCGACGACCTACTTCCTGCTCGACGAAGACGACAGCCGCTACGAGACGAGCCGCGCGGCGATCCTGCCGCTGCCGTTCGAGCGCACGACCTCCTACGGCAAGGGTACGGTCGAGGGGCCGGCGGCGATCCTGCGCGCCTCGCAGGCGCTCGAGCTCTACGACGAGGAGCTCGACGCCGAGCCGTACCGAATGGGGATCGCCACCCTGCCGCCGTTCCACCCGGACGCCCACGACCTGGGGGAAGCGCTGGCGGAGGTTCGCGCCGAAGCGCGCAAGCACCTGGAAGCGGGCAAGATCCTGGTCTCGCTCGGCGGCGAGCACAGCCTGACCTCGCCGCTGGTCGCGGCGGCGGCCGACGTGCACGGGGAGATAGGAGTCGTCCAGTTCGACGCCCACGCCGACCTGCGCGAGGAGTTCGAGGGGACCGAGTGGAGCCACGCCGCGGTCATGCGGCGGGTGGTCGAGGCAGGCACGCCGACGCTCGCGGTCGGCATCCGGTCGCTCTCGGCGCCCGAGGCGCGCTTCGCCCGCGAGCGGGAGCTGCCGATCCTCTGGGGGCGCGAGCTTGCCGACCCGGACCTGCCGGAGCGCTTCCGGAAACACCTCGAAGCCCTGCCGGAAACGATCTACCTGACCTTCGACATCGACTACTTCGACCCGTCCCTGGTGCCGGCCACCGGCACGCCCGAGCCGGGCGGCGGCACCTGGTACCCGACTCTCGCCCTGCTCCGGGAGCTCTTCCGCACGAAGAAGGTCGTGGCGATGGACCTGGTCGAGCTCGCCCCCCTCGGCGGCCACCCGGCGAGCGATTTTCTGGCGGCCAAGCTGGTGTACAAGCTCCTCGCCTACGCGCAGGAAGCGGCCGCTACGTCCGGCTCGCCATCCGGGCGGGCGGCCCCTGGGTCATGGTGATGGAGGTGAAGGTGTACGGGGAGTCGCCGGCCCTCGGCCCACGGCCCTCACCAACGCTCATCCGCGAGGTGGGTGACACCTCGTCCGGCCGCTACTCGTACTTCTCTACGATGCAGGTATTCATCTTCCGATAGGCGACGGGGAAGAGCGCCACCAAGAGAGCGAGCAGCATACGCGGGTGGTCGAAGACGAAATCGCCGAAATTCGGATCGAAGAAGCGGATCAGCTGGCGGGCCGGCGTCGGCGTGATTCCGGAGCCGGGAGGCGGGGGCGGCAGCCGTTCCACGTATGCGCGGGCCGCCATGGCATGGCCGGCGCCACCGTCCGGCGCGACGGCTTGGAGGTGGATCAGGCAGTAGTTCTCCGGCTCCATCACGAGGGTCCGGACCATGTCGGTGACCAGCTTCTGGCTGTCCTCCGAGACGTGCCGGATGTTCGCGAGGAGCCACTTGCCCACGTGGCCGCCGGTCGGGATCTGGGCGCCGTTCTTGAACACCGCCTTGAGCGTGAGGTCGTACGTGCGCATGACGCGGAGGTGGGAGAGGAACCACATCCGGTCGCCCGACTTGTAAGCCCCCATCTGCTCGGACATCGTCTCCTTCGCGAGAGACGAAAACTCGCCGCTCCCCACCCAGTCCCAGAAGTCGAGCTTCGGATCGAGCACGAGCTCGGGCACCATCGCGACGACCCCCTCGCCGAGATCGAGAGGGAAATCGGCGTAGAAGGACGCTCCCTTGCCGCTCTCGTTCAGCTTCAGGCTCTCCAGCCAGTGCATGCACATGGCGATACACCAGCCTCGGCCGAGATCCTCGTTGGACGGAGCCCGCGGGTCGTGGTGCTGGTCGTAGTACTGGACCACCTTCGCCCCCGCTTGCTCGAGGAGGCTAGGAAGACCCTCGCGCGCCTCGAGCGCCTTCCGCGGAATCGCCCCGCGTCCGAGATCGACGGCACGGAAGTGCTTCCGGCGCAGAAGCTCCGAGAGCCGGTCGAGCTCCCCGAGGAGCTCGGGGAGCGACATCCCTTCCCCCAGCAGGTTGTCGCCGTCCCAACGCCCCTCGTCGATCGCCGGCCGGTGGTGGGCGTAGGCGCTGTCGAGGTACCGAGTCCAGAGGTCCCATGCCTCGGCCTCGGTCGGCAACGTGGACACCGCGACTTTCTGCTCGGCGAGCCAGGGGAGGAAGCGCTTCATGGGAATGCCGGGACGACGCGATTATAGCTACCGGAACCGGCAGGAACCGCAGAGGGTGGGCGGCGGGTCGGTGTCCCCCGCTCGCTCCGTCCGCACACTCCTACAGGTAGTGAAGAAAGACTGAACCCTGCAAGACCGCGACCCTGGAGACACCATGCGCAGCTCGATCCCCACACTCGCCCTCACGCTCGCCCTCTTCGCCGTACCGCACGCCCTGGCCGCCGGCGCCCCGCATGCCGAAGGACCGGCCGCCTCCCCGGCCGCGGAGGGCGCGGAGACCCCGAGCGAGCTCGACCGGAGCCCGGCGGTGCTCGACGCCTCCCCGCAGTCGGCGCAGTGCCCGGGCTTCACCATCCTCCGGCTGTTCCCCGCCGGCACACCGCAGCAAGCCTGCGTCGACTACTGCACCGCCAGCGGCGGCACCTTCGCCGAGT
>CAZLLV010000508.1:0-3282 GCA_964560325.1 uncultured Thermoanaerobaculia bacterium
TCCTGGGGCGGCCGTGAGGCGTGCGCGCTGTTCCTGCTCCTCTTCGCCGGGAGCGCGATGGTGGTCGCCGTCGTCGGAGACGGGTTCGTCGCGCTCGACCAGCACCTCGTCGGCGCTCGGCTCGCCCTCGATCTGCTGATCGTTCTCGTCCTCCACGAGATGGTGTGTGCGATCGCGCGTAGGACGCGATCGCATCGTGCCGTCGTGCCGATCCACGCACCCGGCGGGACACGGTCCCGCCCTACGGAACCTGTCGGAGGTGGCGCTCCGGGAGGTGGTCAAGCGTCGGCCGCCGGGGCGGCGAGCGCCGCGGCGGCTCGGCGGCCGGCTTCGCCCGGGTCGCCGTCGAGGTCGGCCGGGCGCTCGTCGTCGCTCGTCTCGCCGCGGGTCGCGTCGTGGAGCCAGACGGTGCGGGTGGGGAAGGCGATCTCGACCCCCAGGGCGTCGGCGAGGCGCAGGACGTCGGTCGCGAGTCGGTGGCGGGCGGCGAGCTCCTCGCCCCAGTCGGGGACCTCGAAGAAGACGTAGAGGAGGATCTCGAGCGACGACTCGCCGAACGAGTTGAGGTAGACGTGGAAGTAGTCCTTCCGCATCCCGGGGCTGCGGCGGACCAGCTCCCGGACGCCCTCGCAGAAGGCGTCGATCCGCTCCGGCGGCGTGTCGTAGGCGATGCCGAGCTTGGTCGACCAGCGGCGGTACTGGCGGGCGCCGTAGTTGTCGACCGAGGCCTCGATCAGGTTGGCGTTCGGCAGGGTGATGAGGGAGTTGTAGAAGGTGCGGACGCGGATGCTCCGGAAGCCGACCTCCTCGACCGTCCCCTCGACGTCGCCGATCACCACCCAGTCGCCGACCGAGAACGGCCGGTCGAGGAGGACGGTGAGCGAGCCGAAGAGGTTCTTGATCGCGTCCTGCGCGGCGAGCGCGACCGCCAAGCCGCCGATGCCGAGGCCGGCGAGCAGGCTCGAGATCTCGATGTCGAGCGTGTCGGCGACGAAGACCACGCCGAAGGCGGCGATGAACACCTTGAGCGACTTCCGGACCAGCGGCACCAGCAGGTCGTCGAACCGGTTGTGGCTGCGCGCCGCGCGCGCCTCGAGCACCGCGGAGACGATGTCGACCAGCCGGTAGGCCGCCCAGACCGCGCCCGCGGCGACCACGAAGCGGACCGCCACCGAGAGCGCCGCGAGCACCCCGACCGGCAGCCAGAGGAAGGAGAGGAGGAGTCGCCAGAGAAGCGCCATGGCGACGATGCCGAGCGGGCGTAGCGCCTTGTGGAGGTCGGCGGGGTCGACCTGCTCGACCCGGCGGCGCAGCCAGCGCCCCGTCACCACCTGGGCGAGGAGGACCACCAGCCGGTCGAGCACGATGCCGAGGAGCGCCAGGGCGAGGAGCCCGAGCCACTGCCACGCTTCCAGGATGAAGGTCGTCCGGCGCAGGCTCGGCGGCACCTTCGAGCGCAGCCAGAAGCCGGGGGAGACGTCCGCGCGCGCGATCCTCGTCTCCTCGTCGAGCCCGGCGACGACCTCGTCGCCCTCGACGGCCTGGAAGAGGTCGGGGATCGCCTCGACGGTGGCGGCGGTGAAGCGCCACTCGCCGTTCGGGCGGCGGTCGATCACCACGTCCCCTTCCGGCCGCGAGAGGAAGACGTACGGCGCAGCGGCGGGGTCGTCCGGGATCTCCTCCGGATCGATCAACCGCGTGCGGTCGAGCACCTCCTTGAGCTGGACCGCGAGCTCCGGCCCCTTGACCGCGCGCAGGTCCTCCGGCAGCTCGGAGAGATCGAGCGCCGCCACCGCCCGCTCCATGCCGCCCTCCTCGTAGAACGCCTCGAGGAACCCCACCATCGTCGCCCGCGGCGGCGCCCGCTCGGCGGGCGCCGGGCCCGGCGCTCGCGCGGCGGGCGGCGGGGATTCGCTCTCCGCTTCGGCCTGGGCCGGAAGCTGGGTCGGAGCCTGGGCGCCGAGGGGTGAAGCGCTCCCGACGAAGAGCCACAGGGCGAGCGCGGCGAGGGAGACGTGAAGGAGTCTGCGGGGGGCTCGGAGAGGAGGTCGAGATGGGCGCATGGCTTCCTTCCTGCCGGGCTCGCGGAGGGGTGGCTGTCGGAGCGGGACCGGCCAAAGAGGTATCACGCCCCTCCGAACCGGCGCAACCGGCGCGCCCGCGCGGCGGAGCGGCCGGCGGCCCGCTCTCCGCCCCGACCGGGGCCGGAGCCGGGTGATAGACTCCGCCGCCGACCACCGACCCGAAAGGAGCCCCTGGACGTGATCGAGAGAGCGAACAGACTCGCCCGCGGTGCGGACCGTGCGCCCGGCACGTGGACCTCGACGGCCGCGGCGGTGGCGCTCGCGCTGGCCACGGCCGTGCCGGCGCCGGTGGCAGCGCAGAGCGGGGCCGGCGGCGGGGAGGATCTGCCGACCGTCACGAAGGCGACCGAAGGGCTCGAGCGCCGCGACGGCCTGCTGCCGCTCTGGATCGACCGGCGGGGCGGCCGCCTCCTGGTCGAGGTGCCGGCCCCGGGCGCGGTCGCCGAGGAGGGTGTCGAGGGCACGGGCCGCGGCGAGGTCGGCAGCTTCCTCTACGTCGAAGGGCTCCTCACCGGCCTCGGCTCGAACCCGGTCGGTCTCGACCGGGGGCAGATCGGCGAGACGCGGCTCGTGACGCTGCGCTGGGTCGGCAACCGGCTCCTCTTCGAGGTGGAGAACCTCCGCTACCGGGCACTCACCGACGATCCGCTCGAGGCCGCGGCGGTCGACCAGTCGTTCGCCGACGCGGTGCTCTGGGCCGGCGATCTCGCCGCCGTCGAGGGCGACCGGGCGCTGGTCGACTTCACCTCGTTCGTGGCGCGCGACGCCCACGACGTGGCCGGGACGCTGCGGCGGACGGGGCAGGGCACCTACGCGCTCGACGCCGGACGGAGCGCCGTCGACCTCGACGCCTGCCTCGCCTTTCCGGACAACCTGGAGCTCGAGGCGATCCTGACGTTCGGCACCTCGGGCGATCCGGGCGACGAGGTGCGGGCGGCGTCGGCGGACGGCGCCGGCTTCTCGATCGTCCAGCACCACTCGCTCATCCGCCTGCCGGAGCCCGGCTACGAGCCGCGGGAGTTCCACCCGCGCTCGGGCTCCTTCGCGGTCACGTTCGCCGACTACGCGGCGCCGCTCGACCGGTCGATCCTGACCCAGTGGATCGTGCGCCACCGGCTGGAGAAGGCCGACCCGTCGGCCGAGCGGTCGCCGGCGGTCGAGCCGCTTGTCTACTACCTCGACCCCGGCACGCCCGAGC
>CAZLLV010000509.1:0-7910 GCA_964560325.1 uncultured Thermoanaerobaculia bacterium
CCTTCGTCGAGCGCGTCGAGCCCCTCGAACTCGAGGTCGACGACCCGCCGCCGCTCCCCCTCTTCGATCGAGATCGTCAGGTAGAGATCGTTGCCGCGCCGATCGATGTCGGGCGGCGACACGTCGTAGCCTCGGAACCCCTGGAGCGCGTAGTAGGACCGGATGTTGTCGAGGTCGTCGTCGAGCACCGGGTCGACCAGCCGGCCGCTGCCGAGGGCGAGGAGGCGCCGCGGCGACGTCTCCATCAGCTCGGCGAGCTGGTCGTCCGAGACCGCCTCGTTGCCCTCGATCTCGATCTCCTGGAGGGTGAAGACCGGCCCCGGCACCACCTCGAAGCGCAGGTGGAGCGCGCCGTCCTCGCGCAGCTCCTCCTCCCAGTCGACCTCCACCTGCCAGTGCCCCTGCTCCTGGAAGTAGCGGCGGGTCCGGTCGGCGGCCTGGAGCACCAGCGCCTCGTCGTACCCCTGGTCGCCCAGGAACGGCAGCAGGTCGTTGCGGAGAAGCTGCCGGCGCGGGACGCCGACCACCTCGACCTCCACCTTCGGACCGACCTCGATCGGGTAGCTGAGCGCCACCTCGCCGCCCTCGGGCAGGACCTCCTCGCGCGGCGGGTCGACGATGGCGGTGCGGTGGCCCTGCTCGATCAGCCACTCGCGCAGGCGCTCGGCGTCCTCGCGCACCGCGCTCTCACGGTAGAAGTCCCCCGGCCCGACCCGCAGCCGCTCGATGAGCCGGGCGGCGGAGAACGGCGCGATCTCGCCGTCGAAGCCCACGTCGGCGACCCGTGCCCGCGGCCCGGCGTCGACGCGGTAGACGATGCCCGCCCGCTTGCGCTCGTCGTCGACGTCGACCTCCAGGACCACGCCGGCGTCGAAGTAGCCCTGCGCTTCGTACAGCTCCTGGAGCCGGAAGACACCGCGCAGGAGCCGGCTCTCGATCAGCGGCTGTCCGGCGGTCAGCGGGATCTCGCGCTCGAGCTCGCCCTCGCTCAGGCGCCCGAGCTCACCCTCCACGTCGACCGAGGCGATCTGCACCGCCGCCCACATCACCAGCACCACCTCGACCGCCTCCCCCCCTTCGCCTTCGAGGGCGCCGGGCGCGATCGGACGGGTGTAGAGCTCGACCTGGTAGGCCGTGCCGGTCGCCTGGAGGTTGCGCAGCGTGCGGCGCACCGCCTTCTCGGTCAGCCGCTCCCCCGGCCGGAAGGTGACGAGGTCGCGGATCTCTTCCTCGCGCTCGATCGGCGCGTCGCTCCGGACCTCGACCCGCGCGATCCACGGTCCCGCGCCCTCGACCGCGCCGTCCAGGGCCGGCGGCTCGTCCGGGCGCGTGCCCGGCGGCGCCGGCTCCGCCACCAGCAGCGCCTCGATCGGCGGCTCGACGACCTCGGTCGGCAGCGGCTCCTCCTGGGCGTGAGCGACCGTGCCCGCCACCAGGGCGAGGAGCAAGGCCAGCGACCGGAAGCGTCTCGCCATCAGAATCTCCGGTCCCATCGCGCGTCCACGCGGTACGAGTCGCCCTCGACCGAGGTGAAGATCAGCGTCAGGTTCTCGTCGACCTGCCACTCCACCTGCACCAGGAACTCCTCGGTGGCGGTCGGCTGGCTGGTGTAGGTCACGAGTACCTCGGACGACAGGCGCTTGCCGATCGTCACGCTGCCGATCGCGCCGCCGGTCTCGCTGGTCACCGGGCTGATGCGGAGGGTGTCGAAGCCGAAGAGGGTCTCCAGGCGCTCGGAGACGACCGACGCCGCCTGGCCGTAGAGGAAGCGCTCGGCGGTGTCCGAGGCGAAGGTCTCGAGGTCGGTGATGCCCGGGGTCAGGCCACCCGCGGCCGGCGCCTGGCCGGTCGTCAAGAGCGCCACGACGTCGAGATCGGAGAGCGGCGGGTCGGAGCTCACCTGCGCCTGCAGGGTGTCGAGCCGGCCCGAGAGGTTCAGGGTGATGTCGTACTCGCGCACGTCGGTGGTCGCCACCAGGTCGACGATCGGGTCGATGCGGGTCGGGCTCGCGAAGGTCAGGCGCGCGCGCTCGACCTCGAACTCCGTTTCGGAGTAGACGAGCGTACCGCCGCGGTCGATCTCGATCTCGCCGAAGACGATCGGCCGGGCGAGGGTGCCTCGGACCGTCAGCTCCGCCGTGCCGGTGAGATCGGCCAGGTTGTTGCGCACCCGCACCGTGCCGGGAGCGGAGATCGAGAGCGCGAGCTGGGTGGTCGACTCGACCTCTCCGGTCTCGGCGACCTCCAGCCGGTCGGCTCGCAGCGCGCGCCGCATGATCTGGAAGAGGCTCACCTCGATGTCCTGCACGTAGTAGGCGCGGTCGAGCTGCACCGTACCGCGCAGCAGCCGGCCGTCCGGGGTCGACAGGAGCGAGAGGGCGGCGTCGGCGCGCAGCCAGAAGCCCTCCGGGTAGCGCAGCGTCACGCCGTCGAGCGAGGTCTGGAGCGAGTACTCGAGGCCGGCGCCCTGCCCCGTCGCCCACGGCGGCACCACCCGCCCGGAGGCCAGCATCGTGCCGCCGCCCACCCGCGCCCGCGCCCGGTCGAGGACGATCTGGTTCGGGTAGAAGAGCACCACCGCCGTCAGGTCGTCGAGCGATTGCGGGAAGCCGTCGACGATCAGGCTCCCGTCGCGCAGCTCGCCCTGCCCGTCGATCCGCGGTTCCGACAGCGTGCCGCCGACCGACGCCAGCACGTCGAACGTGCCCTCCATCTCGAGCTGCGGCACCAGGATCTCGGCCCAGTCGGTCGACACGCTCCCCTGGAGGTTGAGGTCGAGCGGCACGCCCTCGCCGAGGCCGATCGTGCCCTGGGCGAAGAGCTCGCTAGCGGTCTCCGGCTCCTCCAGGAAGAGCGAGTCGATCGCGATCGCCTCGCCGGTGTAGCGCACCACGACCGGCTCGACGTTGCGCATCGCGTGGTCCTCGTACTGAACGATCAGCTCGGGCAGCCGCAGGGCGACGCGCAGGTTCTCCGGGTCGCCGAGCTCCCCCTCCACCACCAGGCTGCCAGCGAGCCGGCCGTCGAGCTCCTGCGGGACCTCCGGCGCCACGAGCCGCGCCAGGTCGCCGAGGCGCGAGGTCGCGAGCTCGAACGAGAGGTCGGCGCGCTCGGTGTCGAGCCGCCCGCCCCCTTCGAGGGTGACGAGTCCGGCGAGCCCGCCCTCCGCCACCACCTGCTCGCCGTCCCAGACGATCTCCAGCGCGGCGGCGCGTTCGCCGGTCGCGAGCGAGCGGCCCTGGACGGTGAGGCCGGAGCTCTCCAGCCGCAGCCGGGCCTCGGGCGCCTCGAGCGTCCCCTCGACGTCGGCCACCAGCGACAGGGTGCCGGCCACGTCGCCGGAAAGGCGCCCGGCGAACGGATCCTCGGTCAGGTCGAGCGACGGCGCCTCGACCCGAAAATCGATCGCGCCGCTCCCCCGGTCGAGCACGCCGGCGACGGTCAGGTCGCCCGCATCCGAGCGGATCACGCCGCGTTCGACGGTCACGCGGCCGGGGTCGAACGCGAGCTCGACCAGCAGCAGGTCGACCTCGAACCCGGCGATCACCGCCGGCTCGACCGCCAGGTCGGTCCGGCCGGAGAGATCCTCGCCGGCACCCGACAGCTCGAGCCGCCCCGAGATCGGCCCGTCGACCGGCAGCTCGAAGGGGAGCCAGGCGGCGAGCCTCTCGTCCGCCGGCCAGGAGGCGGCGTCGATCGTCAGGTCGAGCGCGGCGTCCGGTCCCGCCTCCTCGAACGGCACCGAGCCGGTCACCATCAGCGCGCCGCCGTCCGAGGCCGCCTGGAGCCGCAGGTCGCTCACTCCTCGGGTCGAGACCGAGAGCGATCCCGCCACCTGATCGGCCACCAGGCCCGGGCTCTCGACGTCGTAGAGATCGAACGTGGCGCCGACCGTGACGCCGGCCGGGCGGATGCGGAGCACCCCCTCGGCCTCGCCCCGTCCCGCGGTCGGCAGCCAGGCCGGTGCACCGCCGTCCTCCTCTTCGACCGGCACCAGCGTCGCGAGCTGCCCGGCGTTCGAGGTCGCGAGGTCCCAGCGGAACCGGCCCGCGCGCTCGGAGATGTCGAAGGAGCCGTCGGCGTGGAGCACCTGCGAGCCGCTCTCGGAGACCAGCCGCAAGGCGGCCGTCCGGACCACGCCGCGGTCGATCTCGAGCGGCACGTGACCGGTCAGGGCGAGACCCTCCGTCAGCGGGCCCTGGCGCACCGAGTCGACGAACAGGTCGGCCCACCCGCTGCCCTCCTCCGGCGCCTCGGTCGTGAAGCGGTAGCTCACGTCGCCGCGCAGGCTACCGTGCACGCCCTCGAGGTCGAGCCCCTGGTCGGCGACCAGCGTCCGGAGGTCGAGGCCGGCGAGGGAGAGGTCGACCCCGACCGGCCGCGGCTCCTCCTGGAGCTCGACCGTCACCAGCCCGGAGAGCGAGCCGCCGGCGTAGCTCGCCGTCGCGATCTCGTAGCGCAGGCTCTCCGGTAGGACCCGGAGCTCGCCGGCGACGTTCCGGAGCACGCGGTCGGCGAGGTCGAGCCGCTCGGAGAGGAGCCGGCCCTGGACCGACCAGCCGTCCGGCGCCCAGAGCAGCTCGCCGTCGAACCGGAGCGGCCCCTCGGCCGGCAGCTCGCCGGTCTCGTCGCGCTCGAGGTACCCGAGGTGCTCGGCGAGACGGACCCGGGCGTCGGCTGCGAGGTCGAGCTCCAGGCGCCGCTCGGTCTCGGGCACCATCAGCACGCCGGACGTGCGGGCTCGCAGGTGGGGACCGTTGATCAGGATCCGCTCGAAATCGATCCGCCGCGCGCCGAAGCGGGCGCGGGCCGAGAAGGTGAACGGATACGGCTCGCCTCCGGGGAGCGTGACCCGGGCGTCCTGGGCCGTCACCAGCCCTTCGAGGGCGAGGCCGGCGTCCGGACCTTCGCCGGCGATCGCCTCCGACTCCACACCGGTCAAGCGCGCGAAGATCGACCGGGCCTCGAAGTCGAGCGGCAGCTCCATGGCGTTGAACCAGAGCACGCCTTCCTGCGCCACCAGCGCTCCGAGGTGGACCTCCATGCGGCTCGGTCCGCCCGTGTCCCGGCCGAAGCGGGGGAGGTTGTTGGTCCCGTCCTCGCGCACCCGGACGTCGACCTCCGGCCCGGTCGCCATCACCTGCTCGACCTCGAGGACCGGGTCGCGCCAGTCGGTCCACTCCTCGAGCCTCATCTGGACCAGGAGGTGGGGAATGCGGGCGAACGGCCGCGCGTCCGGTCCGTCCCGCTCGACGTCGCCCGGGACCACCACGTCCCACGCCTCGATGGTCAGGGGGAACATCGACCAGGAGACGCGGCCGACCTCGACGTCGCGCCCGAAGAACTCCGAGAGCCGGGCCTCGAGGAGCAGCGCGCCCCGCTCGCGGGCGTCGTCGCTCTCGAGCCAGAGGTAGACGCCGGCCAGGAGCAGAACGACCAGGAGCAGCAGGTAGAACGGAAAGCGGAGCAGACAGCCGCAACCCGGGCGGTGCCGGCGGCTACCCTCTTCGTCCTCCGCCGCGCCCTCTTCCCGCTCCTCGGCGAAGTACTCTTCGTCGAAGTCGCGGGCGGCGTCGCCGTCGGTCCGTTCGTCCGCGCTCATCCTCCCCCGCCCCCGCCACGCGCGGACGGGTCCGGCGACTCCGGAGCGCCGATCGGCCCACCCCAGCGCAGCTTGCTCCGCAGACTGTCGTAGAAGGTGCGGCCGGTCACCTTGACCAGGCGCACCGCCCGGTCCGACCGCGAGACGGCGAATCGGTCCTCGAACCCCATCGTCGTGCCCTCCTGCCCGTCGAGGGTCAGGTAGACCTCCTCGCGCGGCGTCTCCAGCGTGACCTCGACGCGCTCCTGGTCGGGCACCACGACCGGGCGCTGCGACAGGGTGTGGGGGCAGATGGGGGTGACCACGGCGACCGGCAGGAGCGGGAAGAGGATCGGCCCGCCGGCGGAGAGGTTGTAGGCGGTCGAGCCGGTCGGCGTCGAGACGATCAGCCCGTCGGCGCGGTAGCGGGCCACGTCCACCCCGGCGACCGCCACGTCGAGCTCGATGATCCGGGCGAGCGCGCTCTTCGCGATCACCACGTCGTTCAGGACGCGGTAGCGGGGGGCCGAGGAGCCGTTGGCGCGGATCACCTCGACGTCGAAGAGCGCCCGCTCCTCGATCCCGTACTCGCCGCTCAACACCTTGACCAGGTTCGGGTAGAGCTCCCCCCGGCCGACCTCGGTCAGGAAGCCGAGCCGGCCCAGGTTGACCCCCAGGATCGGCACGCCGGCGGCGACCGACCGGGCGACCGAGAGCATGGTGCCGTCGCCGCCCAGCACCACCACCAGGTCGTACGGCCTCTCGGGATCGAAGACCTCGATGTCGCGCGGCTCGCGGGCGCGCAGGGCGGCGGCGTCGAGCGCCACCTCCAGGTTCCGGCGGCCCATCCACTCCGCCAGCTCGTGGGCGGTCTGGATCGCCTCGCGGCTGCTCGCCTTCGCCACCACCGCGATCCGCCGAAAGCCGCTCACGATCCGCCCTCCGCGCGGAAGAACGCGAACGCCTCGCGGTTGCCGCCGGTCCCCGGCACCTCCGAGTCCACGACGCCGATCCGCTCCAGGCCGCCCAGCGCGGCGAGGGCGTCCACCGTCTCCGCGATCACCCGCGTCCGCACCGCCTCGTCGCGCACGATCCCGCCTTTGCCGACCTGCTCGCGCCCGGCCTCGAACTGCGGCTTGACGAGGGTGAGCAGCTCGCCGCCCGGCCGCGCGAGATGCGGCAGCAGCGCCGGCACCACCTTGGTGAGGGAGATGAACGACACGTCGACGGTGAAGAGGTCGATCGCCTCCGGCAGGGCGTCGGGCTCGAGATAGCGTACGTTGATCCGTTCCATCACGACCACCCGCGGGTCCGTCCGCAGCCGGTAGTCGAGCTGTCCGTAGCCGACGTCGACCGCGTAGACCCGCTCCGCGCCGCGCTGGAGCAGGCAGTCGGTGAAGCCGCCGGTCGACGCTCCCACGTCGAGACAGACCCGTCCCGCCACGGCGACGCCGAAGTGATCGAGCGCCGCCTCCAGCTTGCGGCCGGCCCGGGAAGCGTACGGCTCCCCCCGCGCGACCACCGCGAGAAGCGACTCGTCGGCCACCGGCGTGCCCGGCTTGTCGACCCGCCGTCCGTCGACCTCCACCGACCCGGCCATCACCGCGCGGCGCGCACGCTCGCGGCTGGGGAAGAGACCTCGCTGCACCAGGAGTTGGTCGAGTCGCACGGAATGCGTCCAGGCTGAGCCACGCGCGGCGATTGCAAACCGCCGGCCACGGCGCGCACCGCGGCCGAGGCGCGCCTGGGAGTATAGCACCGGAGCGGCGAGCTAAAATTCTGTGGCAACGGGAGTTAGGCGAGGATCAGCCGCGGCCGACGACGCTGCCGGGCAGCGCCTCGTCGATCAGCATGATCGGGATGTCCGAGACGATCGGGTAGAGGAGGTCGGACTCGGCGCAGTAGAGGCCCTGCTCGACCACCGGCTCCTCGTCCCGGAAGTGCTCGCGGAACTTCTCGACCAGCGCCGATCGAGTCTCCTCGGGCAGGTCGACCAGCTCCAGCTCCCCCTTCGTCTTGGGGCAGACCAGGATTTCGAGCAGCTCGGGATCGACGGTCATCTCGCTCTCTCCTCGGACAGCGTGTGAGGCTAGCACAAGCTCGGTGCGACACGGTCGCACCGTCGTTCTCACCTCCAGGACCAGAAGACGACGAGCGACTCGCTCCCCGGGTTCGGCCGCTCGAGCCCCGCGTTCGACAGGTGGTAGAAGACCGCCCCCACGCTGTGGGCCGCGTTCAGACGGTAGGCGAGCTCGAGGCCGGAGCGGAACTGCACCGATCCGCCCAGCTCCTTCCCGTCCCCGCGCTCGTAGTAGCCGGCGGCGGTCTG
>CAZLLV010000510.1:0-8709 GCA_964560325.1 uncultured Thermoanaerobaculia bacterium
CTGCCGCTCCTGGCGGAGCGCCTGCGCCCGGTGCGCGATCCGAGCCGGCCGCCTCTCTTCCAGAGCACCTTCACCTTCCAGCGCTCGCCATCCGGCGCCGAGTCGGGAATCGAGCGCTTCGCGGTCCCGAACCCGGACGCCGCACCGGTGCGCTGGGGCACGCTTCTGGCCGAGCCGGTGGCGATGCCGGAGCGCCGCGTGCAGTTCGAGCTGGCGTTGACCGCGGCGGAGGTGGACGGAGGGATCGATCTGTCCCTGGAGTTCGTGGCGGCGCGCTTCGACCCCACCACCGCGGAGCGGTTCCTCCGGCACCTGGAAGCTCTCCTGGTCGCCGGGCTCGACGATCCTCGGAAGCCGCTGGCGGCCCTGCCGCTGTTGAACGCCGGCGAGCTCCTCCAGGTTGTCGTCGAGGCGAACGACACCCGGCGGTCGCCGGACGCCGCGGCGGTCGGGGCGAGTCTGCCGGCGCGGGTGGCGGAGCAGATCCGCCGGACTCCCGACGCCGTCGCTCTACGGGACGAGCGCCGGACCCTCTCCTACGCCGCTCTGGGGCGCCGCATCTCGGCGGTGGCCGGCGTCCTGCGCTCGGCGGGGGTCGGTCCCGAGACGCGGGTCGGGGTCGCCCTGGAGCGGACGGTGGACCTGGTGGTTGGCCTGCTCGCCACGATGGCCGCCGGCGGCGCGTACGTTCCCCTCGATCCGTCGGAGCCGGCCCGGCGGCGGCGGACCATCGCCGAGGACGCCGGGGTCGCGGCGCTCGTCACTTCGTCCGATCTGATGGAGGGACCGGGAGACGGTGCGGACGAAGGCGCCGGGGAGATCGCCGCCGGTGTGCCCACCATCCGGATCGATCAGGTCGGCGCCGCCGCCGCGGCTCCCGGGGAGCCGTGGTTCGACGGGCCGCCGGCGAGCCTCGCCTACGTGCTCTTCACCTCCGGCTCCACCGGGCGGCCGAAGGGTGCGATGAACTCCCACCGGGGAGTGCTCAATCGTCTCGACTGGATGCAGCGGACGTTCGCTCTGGGCCCCGAGGAGACCGTCCTCCAGAAGACTCCGTACAGCTTCGACGTGTCGGTCTGGGAGCTCTTCTGGCCTCTCATGACCGGCGCCTGCCTGACGGTGGCCCGGCCCGAAGGGCACCGGGATCCCGCCTATCTCACCGCCACCCTCCTCCGGGAGCGCGTGAGCATCGTCCACTTCGTGCCGTCGATGCTCCAGGTCTGGTTGGAGGAGCCGGAGGTGCCGAGGTGCCAGGACCTGTGGGCGGTGGTGGCTAGCGGTGAGGCCCTGACCCCGGACACCGTCTCCCGTTTCGCCGCCCGGGCGCCGGGGCGCCTCCACAACCTATACGGCCCCACCGAGGCGGCGGTGGACGTGACCGCCTTCGCCTGTCCCGAGGCCGCCGCCGGATGGCGGACGATCCCCATCGGCCGACCGGTGGACAACACCCGGATCCTGGTCCTCGACGGGCGGAGCGCTCCGGTCCCCCTGGGCTGGCCCGGTGAGCTCCACATCGGCGGCGTCCAGGTGGGGCGAGGCTACCTGGGCCGGCCCGGCCTCACCGCGGAGCGCTTCGTCCCCGACTCGACCGGCGCCGGCGCGCCGGGCGCTCGGCTCTATCGCACCGGCGACCTGGTGCGCCGGCTCGCCGACGGGAGCCTGGAGTACCTGGGACGGACCGACCATCAGGTCAAGATTCGCGGCGTCCGCATCGAGCTGGGAGAGATCGAGAGCGTCCTCGACCGCCATCCCGAGGTGCGGGAGGCCGTGGTGGCGACGGTGCCCGCCACCGAGGCCGCCGGCAACGCCCCCCGGATCGCCGCCTGGGTCGTGCCGGTGGAAGGCACCGAGCCGTCCCGGGAGGATCTTCGCACCTTCGTCCGGAAGCACCTGCCGGAGGCCATGGTGCCCACCGCCTGGAGCATCCTGGACGCGCTCCCCAAGACTCACAGCGGCAAGGTCGATCGGCGCTCGCTGCCGGCGCCGGAGGCCGGCGTGGTCGCCGCCGGGGCGGCCTTCGAAGCGCCCCGAACCCGCACCGAGGCGGTGCTGGCGGAGACCTGGATGCGCCTTCTGGGGGTCGAGCGGGTCGGCCGCCGGGACAACTTCTTCGCCCTTGGTGGTCATTCACTCCTGGCGACCCGGATGATCTCTCGTCTCCGGGAGGTGGTGGGGGTGGAGCTGCCCCTGAGGAAGGTCTTCGAGCACCCGACCCTCGACGACCTGGCGGCGGAGGTGGAGCGTTCGGTGCGCCAGGGGGATCCGACCGGGGGCGCCGATCCCGGCCCGGTGCTGCCGGCCATCGACCCGGTGGACCGCGGCCTGCGGCCTCCCCTCTCCTACGCCCAGCGGCGCCTCTGGGTACTGCAGCGCCTGGAGCCGGACAGCCCGGCCTACAACGTGCCCGGTGCCCTCCGTCTCGAGGGACCGCTGGCGACGGACGCCCTGGCGCGCGCCCTGCGAGCCAGCACGGCCCGCCACGAGGCGCTTCGGACCCGCTTCCCCGATCACCAGGGGGTCCCGTATCAGGAGGTCGATCCCCGGCCGCTCCTCCACCTGCCACGGGTCGACCTCTCAGGCCTCCCCATGGAGATCGCCCGCGCCGAAGGGACCCGCCTGGCCGCCCGGGTGGCCAAGCGGCCGTTCCGCCTCGACGAAGGGCCGCTCGTGCGGGCCTTCCTGGTACGCAGAGGTGCCTGGGATCACTCCCTGGTGGTGGTGCTCCACCACGCCGTCGCCGACGGCTGGTCGCTGGGCGTCCTCATTCGGGAGGTCGTCGAGCGATACGCCTCCGAGGCCGGGCTCGCTCCACCGGCGCCGTCTCCACCCGACCCGGTCCAACCCATCGACCACGCCCTCTGGCAGCGCGAGCGCCTGGCGCCGTCGCTCTTCCCGGAGCAGCTCGACTACTGGCGCCGGCGGCTCACTCCGTTGCCGGAGCCGCTGGGCCTGCCGGCGGATCGGCCGGTGGCGGCCCACGCCGGCGAGGGGCGGAGCGGCCGGGTGCCCGTACGAATCGCAGGGGAGCTGACCGTCCGCCTGGAGGCTCTGGCCCGGGACCGGGGGACGACCCTGTTCACGGTCCTCCTGGCGGGCTTCACCGTCCTCCTGCATCGCTACACCGGTCGGTCGGACTTGGCGGTGGGGACGCCGGTGGCGAACCGCCGGCGGCTGGAGCTGGAGTCCGCGGTCGGTTGCTTCGTCAACACACTGGTACTGCGGTCGGAGCTCCCGGCGGCGGATACCTGGAACGGGCTGATCGACTCTCTGGTCACCACTTGTGTCGACGCCTTCGGTCACCAGGACCTGCCTTTCGACGTGCTCGTGGACGAGCTCGGCGTGGAGCGGGAGCTGGGGGTCTCGCCTCTGGTGAACGTGCTCTTCGTGCTCCAGAACACCGCGGTGATGCCGGCCCGGCTGCCGGGCCTGGAAGTCGGCCTCGAGACGCTGGACAGCGGCGCCACCAAGTTCGACCTGACCCTCGATCTGACAGCTGACCTCGGTGGCCTCGAAGGCGCCCTCTCCTTCCGCCGCGACCGCTTCGACGAAACCACCGCCCGGCGGATCGTCCGGCACCTGTGCCGCCTCCTCAACGCCGCCGTCGAGGACCCGAAGGCACCGGTGGTCGCGGCGGCGCTCCTCGACGGCGCCCAGCGGCAGCAGCTCCTCACCGAGTGGAACGACAGCGCCGTGAAGCGGCTGGACGCAGCCTCGTTGCCGGTACGGATCGCCGGGCGAGCCCGCGAGGCGCCCGATCGTGTGGCGGTGGTGCACGGGGCGGGGAGCGTCTCCTACGGCGCCCTCGAGCGCCGCGTGTCGGACCTGGCCGGGGCGCTCCGCCACCGCGGCGTCGGTCCCGAGACGGTGGTGGCGGTCCTCGACCGGGGTGAGGGAGATCGCATCGCCCAGGTGGTGGCGGTCCTGGCGGTGCTGCGGGCCGGCGGCGCGTTTCTTCCCCTGGACCCGGAGAGCCCGGAGGACCGCCGCCGGGAGGCGCTGCAGGACGCCGGCGCCGCCCTCGTCCTCGACGGTGGAGAGCGGCGATGGCCCGGCGGGGACCGCCTCGGCGAGGCGCTCCCGGGCGACTCGCTCGAACGGAGCGCCTACGTCCTGTACACCTCCGGCTCCACCGGCCGCCCGAAGGGGGTGACGGTGCCGCACCGGGGGATCCTGGAGCGGGTCCTGGGGGGAGAGGCGATCGACCCCCTGCTGCCCACCGACCGGGTCGCCCAGCTCGCGCCCTTCGTCTTCGATTTCTCGATCTGGGAGACCCTGGCGCCCCTGCACGCCGGTGCGACGCTGGTGCTCGTCGATCCCGAGACTCGCCGCGATCCCGGGCAACTGCGTGAGCGGATCGTCGATCAGCGTCTCACCCACGTCCACTTCGTCCCCTCCCTGCTCCAGCTCTTCATCGAGACGGAAGAGGTGGGGAGGTGTACCAGCCTACGGCGGATCTACAGCGGCGGTGAGCCCCTGTCGGGGGCCCTCGCCCGCCGGGTGAGGGAGCGCCTGCCCGGTGCGGCTCTGATCAACCAGTACGGTCCCACCGAGGCCTCGGTCGACGTCAGCGCTCACCCCCTCGGACCGGTAACCGGCACGGGCTCGGTGCCCATCGGCCGGCCGTTGGCCAACTGCCGTCTGGTAGTGGTCGATCGGGCCGGCCACCTGGTGCCCGTCGGCGTGCCGGGGGAGCTGTGGATCGCGGGGGACTCCCTGGCGCGGGGCTATCTGGGCCGGCCCGGCCGGACCGCGGAGGCCTTCGTTCCCGATCCCTTCGGCGGCCCGGGTGGGCGCTGCTACCGAACCGGCGATCTGGTGCGCACGCTCTCCGGTGGCGAGATCGTCTTCGTGGGGCGGATCGATCGGCAGGTCAAGGTCCGGGGTGTCCGCGTGGAACTCGGGGAGGTCGAGGCCGCCCTCGCCCGGCATCCTTCGGTCGCGGAGGCCGCCGTGATGGTGGTGGGGGAGCGTCCGGCGGATCGCCGGCTGGTCGCCTACGTGGCGCCGATCCAGGGCGCCGAGGCGCGGGCGGCGGAGCTGCGGGCCTTTCTGGAAGAGACCCTCGACGCTGCGAAGATTCCGGCGTTCTTCGCCAGTATCCCGGCCCTTCCTCGCACGCCGTCGGGGAAGGTCGACCGGAAGGCCCTGGCGGCGACGGACCTGCCACGCCCGGCGACGGGGGAGCCGAAGCCTCCCCGGACCGCCCGTGAGCGGGTCCTGGCCCGGGTCTGGGCCGAGCTGCTGGACGCTCCCACCGTCGGCGTCGACCAGAACTTCTTCGAGCTCGGCGGGGACTCGATCTTGGCGATCCAGGTGGTCTCCCGGGCCCGGGAAGCTGGCCTGAGGATCACGCCGCGGCAGCTCTTCCGCCACCAGACCGTGGCGGAGCTGGCCCGGGTGGCCGAGGGGGCCTCCGGCGCGGTGGAGGGGGAGCGGCCGAGGCCGGAGGCCGGGCCGGTGGAGCTGGGGCCCATCCAGCGCGACCTGCTCAACGGCTCGCGAGCGGAGGTCCACCACTTCAACCAGGCGGTGCTCCTCGACGTGGTGCGCCCGATCCCTCACCGGGTGCTGCGAGCGGCCCTCGACCTCCTGGTGGAGCACCACGCCGGTCTGCGTCTGCGCGTCGTCCGGGACGGCGGCGAGCCGAAGGGGTGGATCGATCCGCCGCCGCGTCGCGGCGACGGCGGGACGGATCCCGTCTGCTCGGCGGTGGACCTGTCGGCCCTCCCGGAGACCCGCCGGGCCGTGGCGACGACCGCCGCGGCGGCGCGGCTCCACCGCGCGTTCGACCTGGAGCGGGGACGCCTGTTCCGGGGGCTGGCGTTCCGGAGCGGGAGCCGGCGGCCGGACCGGCTCCTCCTGGTGGCTCATCACCTGGTGGTCGACGGCGTCTCCTGGAGGATTCTGGCGGAGGACCTGGAGCGGGTGTGCGATGCCCTGGAGGCTGGGCGGGAGCCCCGGTTGCCGGCGCCCACGACCTCGGCGGGACACTGGGCGGCCGCACTGGCGGACCAGGCCCGTTCCGGGGCGTTCGGCGACCAGGTGGAGCACTGGCTCGCGCTAGCCGAAACACCGTTTGACCCGGTGATTCCCCACCTGCGGGGGGCCGGTGGCGGCCCCTCAGTCGAGCGGCAGCTCCGCGTCGCGCTGCCGGCGGCCGAGACCGCGAGCCTCCTCCAGTCGCTGGCCGGCGCCGGCCGGGCCACTGTGGAGGAAGCGCTGCTGGCGGCGGTGGCGATGACCGCCCAAAGGCAGCTCGGCGTGGCCCACAGCCTGGTGGCGGTGGAGGCCCACGGCCGGGAGGAGCATCTGGTGCCGGGAGCCGACCTGTCCCGCACCGTCGGATGGTTGACCAGCCGATTCCCTCTCGTGCTCGACGCCGCCGCCGGGCTGGCGCGAGACGAGGAGGCGAGCCGTGGCCTGGCTCGGATCCTCACCCGGGTGCGGGCCCGGTTGAGCGAGGTCCCTGCGCGAGGCATCGGATGGGGAGCGCTACGGTGGTTCGGGCCGCCCGAGATCCGGGAGACCCTGGCGGCTGCTCCGGCCCCCTGGCTCACCGTCAACTATCTCGGTCGGATCGACGCCGGTCCGGAGCGGGGCGACTTCGCGCTGGCGGCGGAGGACACCGGCCCGGACCGGGGGCGGCGCGGGGACCCGGAAGCCGGGCTGGTGATGGACGCGGCGCTCCGGGGAGGCGCCCTGGAAGTCACCTGGACCTACGCCCATCCTCGTCACGACGCCAGCGCGCTGGAGCGCCTGGCGCGGGGCGTGATGGACACCCTCGCCGGCTTCGCCGCCGACCTGCGGAGGGGCGCCGAGGCCCGCGCCGGCGAGCCCACCTATCGGGGTGCCGGGATGGCCCTGAATCGCGCGCTGGAGCGCTTCCGGGACGACGGGGGCGAGGTGGAAGACCTCCATCCCCTCTCGCCGACCCAGGAGGGCATCCTGTTCCACGCCCTCCTCGCCCCGGGGGACTACGTGCAGCAGATGGCCGTCACCCTCCGGGGCGAGGTCGATTCCGACGCCCTGCGAGCCGGCTGGTCGGCGGTGGTGGGGCGCCACCCGGCGCTGCGCTCGGCCTTCCTCTGGGACGGCCTCGACGCGCCCCTCCAGCTCGTTCCCCGATCGGCGGAGGCGGAGTGGCGGCAAGAGGACTGGACCGCCTTCGACGGATCCGCCGCCGAGCTCGAGGCGCGCTACGAGGACGTGCGGCGAGAGGAGGTCGCGCGGGGTTTCGAGCTCTCCCGTCCGCCACTCCTGCGCTTCCGGTTACTGCGGGTGGCAGAGGACGAGGTGCGCTTGATCTGGACCCACCACCACCTCCTCCTGGACGGTTGGTCGCTGCCGGTAGTGCTCCGGGAGGTCTTCGAGCACTACCGGGCGGCCCGCGACGGCGTTCGGCCCGAGCTGGCGCCGGCGGTCCCCTTCCGCGACTACGTGGCCTGGCTCGAAACGCGGGATACGGCCGCCACCGAAAGCTACTGGCGCCGCCGGCTCGCCGGCTTCCGGGCGCCGACCCGCTGGGCGGAGGCGCGGGAGGCCCCGATCCGTCCGGCGGTGGAGGAGCCCACAGGGGGCGATGGCGGAAAGGACGGACCGGATCGGCCCGGGCGGGTCGTCGATCGGGTCACCCGGGAGCTACCTGCCGACCTGGCGGACCGCCTGGCGGGCGCCGCCCGCCGGGAGCGGTTGACCCTGGCCACCGTTCTCCAGGGGGCCTGGGCGCTGGTCCTCTCCCGCCACGGCGGCGGCGACGACAGGGTGTTCGGCGTCACCGTTTCGGGACGTCCGGCCGATCTGCCCGGGGTGGAACGGATGGTGGGGGTCCTGATCAACACCTTGCCCGCCCGGGTGCGGCTCTCTTCCAGCCTTTCCGCGGGAGAGTGGCTCCACGGTCTCCAGCGGGATCAGGCAGAGCAGCGGGAGGTGGAGCACACCTCCCTGGTGGCGGTGCAGGAATGGAGCGAGCTGCCCGCCGGCACGCCGCTCTTCGACACCCTCCTGGTCCACGAGAACTACCCCCTCGACCCGGCGCTCCTGGCCCTGCCGGGGCTCGCGGTGGAGGACCTCCGCTTCACCGAGCGGACCCACTACCCATTGACCCTGACGGTCGCGACCCACGACGGCCTCTCTACCCGCTTCGATTTCGACCGGGCCCGCTTCGCGCCGGTGGACGGCGCCCGCATCGCCCGCCATCTCGAGGCGGTGCTCCAGGGGTTGGCGGAGAGCCTCGACCGACCGCTCGATGAAATTCCCTCCCTCACCGCCGCCGAGCGCCATCAGGCGGTCGTGGAGTGGAACGACAGCGCCGTCGCCCGATGCGGACCGGAGACCGTGGACCGGGCCTTCGGGGCCGCCGCGGCCCGGTGGCCGGAGCGGCCGGCCCTGTCCTGCGACGGCGTCCGCTGGACCTACGCCGAGGTCGACGCGCGGGTAGGCCGCCTGGCAGCCCGCCTGCGCGCCCGGCGAGTGGGCCGGGGAGACCGCGTCGGCGTGCTGGTGGAGCGGAGCGCCGAGATGGTAGTGGCCCTGCTTGCAGTGCTCCGTGCCGGGGCCGCCTACGTCCCCCTCGATCCCGACTACCCCGCCGACCGGATCGCGTTCATGGCCGGCGACGCGGGTCTGCACACCGTCCTGGTGCGGGAGGGCTCGCCGGCCCGCAGGCTGATCCCGGAGGGGATTCCGGCGCTGGCGGTGGACGGCGAGGGC
>CAZLLV010000511.1:0-22444 GCA_964560325.1 uncultured Thermoanaerobaculia bacterium
CGACGCGGAGGCGAAGGCGCTCGTGGTGGTGCTCCTCTGCCTCGCGCTGGCGACCGGCGCGGCCGAGGAGGCCGCCGGCACGGGATCGGCGACGGTCACGGCCGGGATGGCCGCCGTGCCGCTCCTCGAGGGGGTGCTGCCGGCCGATTCGTTCACGCCGCTCCACCTCTGGGCCTTCGTGGTCGGCGGCGCCACCTGGCTCCTCGCGAGCGTGCGCCGGGGGATCTACAGGCTGCTACGGGAGATCGACGAAGACGACGACCTGGGAGTCCAGGGCTTCCTCTCCTGGCTGGAGGACGGCATCGGCTTCCTCGGCGTGCTGTTCGCGGTGGTGCTGCCGGTCGTGGCGCTGGTCGTCGCCGGCCTGACCGTCGTCACCCTGCTGCTGATCCGGCGCTGGCTCGCCCACCGGGAGGACCGCTGGCGAGTCGAGTGCGGCGGCTGCGGCGCGATGATCCTGCCCTGCGCGCTCCGCTGCCCCGAGTGCCGGACGGCGGTGCGCGAGCCGCGCGAGGTCGGCATCCTGGGGACGATCCGCTCGACCCCCGCGCTCGACCTCGACCGGCACCGGCTGGCGCTGCGCGCGGTGAAGCGCTGCCACGACTGCGGCGAGCGCCTGCCGGAGCGGACCCTCGCCCAGCGTTGCGCCCACTGCGGCACGCCGGCCTTCGCGTCGCCCGCGGCGCTCGATGACTACCTCGCGCACCTCGAGAGCGGCCTGCCGCGCGTGCTCGGCATCCTGGCCCTGCTGGGAGCGGTGCCGGTGCTCGGCCTGGTGCCGGGGATCGTCTACTACCGCACCACGCTCATCTCCAGCCTCCGCTGCTATCTGCCGCGCACCGCCCGCTTCCAGGGCCGCTGGCTCGCCCGGATCGCCAACGTGATCCTGATCTGCTTCCAGCCCGTCCCCGTCCTCGGCGCCCTCGTCCTCCCCGCCATGGCGCTGACCAACTACTGGATCTACCGGCGGTCGCTGCTGCGGCAGGGGGACGCGGAGCTGCGAGAGCAGGTGCCGGCTCCGGCCTGACTACATCCGATACAGCATCCAGTAGACCATCACCCCCGTCACCGACACGTACAACCAGATCGGCAGGGTCCAGCGGGCGATGGCGCGGTGGCGGGGGAACTGGCGGCGGAAGGCGCGGGTGAGGGTGATCATCGCCAGGATCGGCACCGCCGTCGCGAGCACCGTGTGCGTGAGCAGCACCGTGAAGTAGACCGTGCGGATCGGCCCCTGGCCCTGGAACGCCACCGAGCCGACCTGCGCGTGGTAGATCAGGTAAGAGATCAGGAAGAGGATCGAGCAGCCGAAGGCGGCGAGCATCACCGCCCGGTGGGCGCGGATGCGACCGCGGCGGATCAGGACCCAGCCGACCGCCAGCAGCACCGCCGCGATCCCGTTCAGCGTCGCGTTGACCGTCGGAAGCTGCGTCGGGTCGATCATGGCCGCTTGCCGTGCAGCCGCCGGAGCTCGTCGAACAGCTCACGCACCGGCTCGATGCCCCCGTCGGACAGATCCGGGAAGTTCTCCTCGTTCTCCCAGAACTCCGCCAGACCGGCGGCGCCCCAGCGCTCGTAGGCGGCGACCTTCAGCATGAGCTGGAGCTTGTCGCACGCCTTGACCAGCCGCGCCTCGACCGTCTCGGCCGCCCGGTACTCGGCCAGCAGCTCGTCGGCGCGCTCGGCGAACGGACCGTGCAGCTCGCTCATCACCTCGCGCTCGGCCGCCGCCTTGGCTCCGACGGCGAAGTAGCGGTTCGCCACCCGCGGCAGGTCGCCGGTCCGCACCTCGGCGAGGTCGTGCACCAGGGCGATCTCGATCGCGCGCAGGCGGTCGAGCCCCGGAACGCGGTGGCCGAGGGTCCAGACCAGGAAGGCGACGTGCCAGGAGTGCTCGGTGATCGACTCGGGGTCGGGGACGCCGCGCAGCAGGTACCCCATCCGGGGCACGCGGTCGAGCACCTGGAGCTCGAGCAGGGTCTCGAGCAGGGTCTCGTTCCGCCGCAAGGGAGGCTCGCGTCCCGCTACTTCCCGGGCACACCGAGAAGGCCGCGGGTGTCGTAGTCCGCGACGGTGAAGGCGACCAGGAAGACGAGCCAGAGGATGGCGCCGACCACCACCAGGCGGGTGAGCGGCGTCGAGTGGCGCACGTGCATGAAGAACCAGACGACGAGCGCCGCCTTGGTCACCGCGATCGCCAGCGCCACCAGGTCGTTCATCACCGGCACGGCGGCCGTGGAGAGGTCGAAGTACGCGACGAAGACCGTCAGCGCCGTCCCCACCATCAGGGCGAGGAAGACGAGGACGTAGGTCTTGACGGGTTCGACGTGGACGGACATGGCGCTCTCCTACTTGACGTGGAAACCGATGAGATACAGCAGCGGAAAGAGGAAGATCCAGACGATGTCGACGAAGTGCCAGTAGAGCCCGACCACCTCGACCGGGTTGTGGTAGTCCGCGTCGAACCTCCCCTTCCAGGCCGGGAACATGAGCCAGGTCACCAGCCCCGCGCCGACGATCATGTGGGCCGCGTGCAGACCGGTCATGCCGAAGTAGAGATTGAAGAACATCTCGGCGTGGGCCGGGTCGGCGTCGCCGTGGAACTCGAAATTCGCGCCCGGCACCAGGTGGTGCTCGAACTTGTCGGAGTACTCGACCGCCTTGATCCCGAGGAAGCCGAGGCCGAAGACGAGCGTCAGCAGCAGGAAGAGCACGGTCGCCTTGCGACGGGCGAGCTGCGCCGAGCGCACGGCCAGCGCCATGGTGAGCGACGAGAGGATCAGGATCACCGTGTTGATGCCGCCCAGCGTGACGCTCAGCTCGTGGCTGGCGGCGGCGAAGTCCTCCGGCCAGGCGCCGCGGTAGATGATGTACGCCAGGAAGAAGCCGCCGAAGAACATGACCTCGGTGACCAGGAAGAGCCACATCCCGAAGGACGAGGCCTCGCGCTGCTGGTCGTAGCTGTCGAAGTGATGCGCCAGCGCACCGTGACCGTCATGAGACATACGGGTCCCTCTCCGTCGGCATCGGGTGGATCTTGTCGAACGCGTACGGCCCGTGGGTCACGACGGGCATCGTGTCGAAGTTGAACTGCGGCGGCGGCGACGACGTCTCCCACTCGAGCCCGGTCGCGCCCCACGGGTTCGGGCCCGCCCAGCGCCCGCCCTTGCGCAGCGACGCCAGCAAGTAGAAGAGCGGCATGAGCAGACCGATCCCGAGGATCGAGGCGCCGGCGGTCGACAGCACGTTCAGCACCTGGAACTCCGGCGGGTAGCTCCAGTAGCGCCGCGGCATGCCCAGGAACCCGACGATGAACTGCGGGAAGAAGGTCAGGTTGAAGCCGATGAAGACCACGATCGCCGAAACCTGCGACCAGAACCGGTTGTAGAGCCGCCCGGTCATCTTCGGCCACCAGTAGTGGAGGCCGCCGAGGTAGCCGAGGATCGTGCCGCCCACCATGACGTAGTGGAAGTGGGCGACCACGAAGTAGGTGTCGTGGACGTGGATGTCGATGCCGAGCGTGCCGAGCATGACGCCGGTCAGCCCGCCGATCGTGAACAGGCCGATGAAACCGAGGGCGTAGAGCATCGGCGTGGCGTAGCTGATCGACGCCCGGTGCAGGGTCGCCGTCCAGTTGAACACCTTCACCGCCGACGGGATCGCCACCAGCATGGTGAGCACCGAGAAGACCGTCGCCGCGTAGACGGACTGGCCGGAGGTGAACATGTGGTGGCCCCAGACCAGGAAGCCGAGGACCGCGATGGCGAGCGACGCGAAGGCGACGAACTTGTAGCCGAAGATCCGCTTCCGCGAGAACGCCGCGATCAGCTCCGAGATCACGCCCATCGCCGGCAGCACCATGATGTAGACCGCCGGGTGCGAGTAGAACCAGAACAGGTGCTGGAAGAGGATCGGGTCGCCGCCCAGCTTCGGGTCGAAGACGCCGATGTGGAGCAGGCGCTCGAGGATCACCAGCAGCAGGGTGACCGCCAGCACCGGGGTGCCCAGGACGATGATCAGGCTGGTGGCGTAGCTCGACCAGATGAAGAGCGGCAGCCGGAACCAGGTCAGCCCCGGAGCCCGCATCCGGTGGATGCTGACGATGAAGTTGAGCGCCGTCATGATCGACGAGAAGCCGGCGATGAAGCCGGCGATCGCGGTCGGGATGACGTAGCTGTTCGAGTAGGTGGTCGAGAACGGCGTGTAGAAGGTCCAGCCGGTGTCGACGCCGCCCTTGAGCATGGCGTAGATGCCGAACAGGCCCGCGAGGTTGTAGACGTACCAGCTCGCCAGGTTGAGCTTCGGGAACGCCAGGTCCTTCGCCCCGATCATCAACGGCACCAGGAAGTTGCCGAGGACCGCCGGGATCGCCGGGATCAGGAAGAAGAAGACCATGATCACCCCGTGGAGGGTGAACAGGCGGTTGTAGGTGTCGCCCGAGACCAGGTCCCCCGCCGGAGTCAGCAGCTCGAGGCGCACGAGCCCGGCGAAGATGCCGCCGATCAGGAAGAAGATCGAGACCGAGATCAGGTAGAGGATCCCGATCCGCTTGTGGTCCTCGGTCAGCAGCCACGACTTCAGACCGTGGCTCGCGTTCAGGTAGTTGTTCGGCGGCGGCGGGGCCGTGACTCTCTCGGTGGCAACGTTCATCGACCCGTATCTCCCGTCTGGGCGGTCTCTGCGGTCTCGGCGGCCGGGAGGGCCCCGGCCTCGCCCTCGCTCTCCCCTTCCCTACTCTGGAGCGTCTTGATGTGCTGGATGAGCTGGAGGAGCTGCTCCTCGTTCACCTGGCCCTGGTAGGTCGGCATGAGCGGCTGGTAGCCGGCCACGATCCGGGCCTGCGGGTTCAGGATCGACTCGCGCAGGTAGTCCTCGTCCGCCGTCACCGTGCCGCCGCCGGCGAGCTCGACCTCGGAGCCGTAGACCCCCGCGAGGTCCGGTCCCCGGGCGCGCGAGCCCTCGAAGTGGCAGGTGTCGCAGGCGAGGGCGGCGAACAGCTCCTCCCCGGTCGCGCCGGCCGCGGCGCCGGCGGCGCTCGTCTGGGCGAGCCAGTCCTCGTACTCGCTCTGCTCCATCACGTAGACGCTCCCGCCCATCAGCGAGTGCTCGGTGCCGCAGTACTCGGCGCAGAACAGGTGGTACTGGCCCGGGCGGGTGGCCTCGAACCAGACCGTCGTGTAGCGGCCCGGGAGCACGTCCTGCTTCACGCGGAAGGCCGGGACGTAGAAGCTGTGGATCACGTCCTCGGAGATCATCGTCAGCTTGATCGGCCGGTTGACCGGGACGTGCAGGTTGTTGATCTCCCGCTTACCGGAGGGATGCTGGAACTTCCACATCCACTGCTTGCCGGTGGCGAAGTACTCGGTGGCGTTCGCCGGCGGCCGCGACTGCTCGAAAAAGACCTTCGTGCCCCAGGCGAACATCACGAGCGTGATGACGAGCGGGATGACCGACCAGACGATCTCGAGGGTCATCGAGCTGTGGTCCTCGCTGCCGAACTCGCCCGAGTGCCGCCGCTGGTAGCGGATGAAGAAGTAGAAGATCGCGCCGGCGATCAGCAGCGAGAAGAAGGCGCTGATCGCGACCCAAGTCCAGAACAGTGCGTCGACCTCCCCGGCGATCGTGGAGGCACGGACCGGAAAGAGCGGTAGAGCTTCGCGCATGTCAGCCTTCCCCCATGGCGATGCGGGTGGCGCCCCGGCGCCGGCTCACGAGCATGAACGCTGCGATGGCGAGGACGGTGAGCACGCCGCCCGCACGCACGATGTTGAGGATGGCCACGCTGTAGCGCCCGGTGGCCGGGTCGTAGCGCAGGCAGTAGAGCAGCACCTCGTCGACCGCCGTGCCGATCGTTCCGTCGGCAGCCTCGACGAGACCGAGCCGCACGTCACGCGGCGCGTACTCGACCCCGTACTGGTAGCGGGTGACGGTGCCGTCCGGCGCCAGCGTCACGATGCCCGCGACGTGCGACCACTCGTCGCGCTCGGGAACGTAGGAGTAGCGGAACCCGATCGCGGCCATCACCGCCTCGACCGCGGCCGCGTCGCCGGTCAGGAAGTGAAAGCCGTCCTCGGCCCCCGGCCGGTCGTAGCGGGCGAGGAGCGGCGCCTTCGTCTCGGCCGCCATCTCCGGCGTCTCCTCCGGGTCGAACGAAACCACGATCACCTCGAAGTCGCGGCCCGCGTCGAGCTCCATCGGCGTCAGGCTGGTCATGAGCGCCGAGAGCACCATGTTGCAGAGCATCGGGCACTCGTAGTAGGCCGGCACCAGGATCGCGGGCTTGCCGTCCGCGACCTCGGCCAGGGTCACCCGGCGGCCGGACTCGTCGGTCAGCTCCACGCCCATCGGCACCCGCTCGCCGAGCTTCTGGTCGAAGCCCACGTCGCCGGCCTCCGCCGGCACGCGGTCGCCGTCGCGCGAGACGAGCGGCTCCGGCCGCGGCGGGCCGAACTGGGCGGCGGCCGGTGCCGCGCCCGCCAGCAGGATGAAGACCGCGCCCACCGCCGCGGCGAGCGCGGCGCCACGAGATACGACCTGTCTACTCTCCATCGGGTCCTTCCGATTCGTCCGGCGTATCGGGGGCCGGGCGCTCCTCGCGCTCGGCCGCCGTCGGCTCGGGCTCGCCCTCCGGCGTCCCCAGGCCCTGCGCCAGCACCATCTCCATCGCCCGCTCGATCGGCACCCGCGCGTACGCACCGTCCTCGGCGACGCCGTACCCCTCGAGCATCTCGTCCTCGAGCGCCAGGAGCTGCTCGAGCTCGAGCTCCGGGGTCGCCTGGAGCGTCGGCCCCACCGGCCGCACCGCCTGCGCCGCCTCCGGCAACGGCGACGGCGCCGGGTCGCGCCGCTCCTCGTACGAGGCGAGCCCACGAAAGAAGAACCACATGCCCACGAAGGCGAGCGCGATGATGGCCGCCAGGCCCAGGCCGGTGTAGACGATGCCGCGGACGTCGACGTCGCGGTCGAACTCCTCGTGCGTGTCGCCGCCCGGGTTCTTGAGCTTCGTCTCAGTGGTCATCGGCGAACACCTCCTCCAGGTACGGATCGCCCACCGGCAGCAGCGGCCGCTTCCGGAGCTCGCGGACGAACAGCCACACCCACAGCCCGCCGAGCGCGATCGGCGCCAGCAGGTCGAGCACGTGGAGCGTGAAATCGCCCTTCGAGAAGGCCGGCATCACGTTCCAGTAGTAGTCCACCCAGTGCATCACCAGGAGGAGCACGGCGACCGGCACCAGCCGCTTCGTGTCCCGCTTGAGATCGCGCGACAGGAGCAGCAGGAAGGGCGCCGCGAAGTGGAGCAGCGCCAGCGAGATCGCCACGTACTGCCAGCCGCCGGTCAGCCGGTGCTCGTACCAGATCACCTCTTCCGGCAGGTTGGCGGACCAGATGATCAGGAACTGCGACAGCGAGAAGTAGGTCCAGAGCAGCGTGAAGGCGAGCATCAGCTTGCCCCAGTCGTGGAAGTGCACCTTCCGGTACACCGCCGCCATCGGCTCGCGCTTCACCAGCCAGCCGGTGACCACGATCAGGAACGCCAGCGCCGAGATGCCGTGGCCGCCCAGGAGCCACACCCCGTACATGGTCGAGAACCAGTGCGGCTCGAGCGACATGATCCAGTCGAACGAGGCGAAGCTGATGCTGAAGACGTAGAGCACCAGCCCCGGGGCGGAGACGACCTTCAGCTTCTTCGTCCAGCCGACCGCCGGTGCCGCGTCCTGGCGCGCCGAGTACCGGTTGATGAAGTACGCGAGGCCGATCCAGATCGCGAAGTAGACGGCCGCGCGCACGATCCAGAAGGTCCCGTCCAGGTAGGGCGCCTTGTGGAGGAGGAGCGGGTCTTCCCGGACCACCTCCTCGTGGGTCCACTCGTAGAGGCTCCCGAGGCCCAGGGCCACCGGCACGAAGAGCAGCGCGAGGGCCGGCAGCGTGCGCGACGCGGCCTCGAAGACGCGCCGGGCCGCGAGGCCCCACGCACCGCCCGAGAGGTGCTGCACCATCACGAGCGCCAGCGAGCCGAGCGCGATGCCGAGCCAGAAGAGGTGCCCGACCAGGTAGGAGCGGAAGAATCGCTCCGGCCACAAGAAGAAGCCCACCACCAAGAGGACGGCACCGGCGACGCCCACCCCGAGGGCGAGCGTCCCGATCCGGTCGAGGGCGGCGGGAGCGGCCCAGCGGGAGGCGGTGCGGTCGACCTCCACGTGGGCGGCGTGCTGCGGTTGGCTCATGGTCAGTGCTCCTCCTCGTGGGCACCCGCCGCGTCCGGCTCGTGGCCCCGCCGCTCGCGCGGCGCGGTCGGGTTGCCGACCGCGTCGACCGGGCCGTCGGCGCCGAAGCCCGGACCGCGCCCGGTCGGCACCGGCGGCGGCCCGCCGGCCTCGGCCCGCTGCCGCTCCTCGGCCGACAGCTCGGCCATCGGCGCGTGCTGCGAGAGCTGGAGCGCCCGCACGTAGGCGACCACCGCCCAGCGGTCCTCGGGCGAGATCTGCGCGGCGTAGCTCGGCATCTGGCCGAAGCCGTTCGAGATCACGTCGAAGAAGTAGCCGGCGCTCTCCTGCCGGAGGCGCTCGAGGTGGAGGCTCGGCGGCTGCTTGAAGCCGCGCCGCACCACCATCCCCTGGCCGGTGCCGACGCGGTCGTGGCAGGGCGCGCAGAAGGCGTCGTACTTCACCCGGCCCGCGAGGAGCGCGCGCTCGTCGATCGGCACCGGGATGCGCGCGACCGGCCGGTCGTCCGCACCGAAGCCGGTGTAGAGCGGCTCGTCCTCGCGGAGCTGCCCCCGCGCCACCGTGCCGTCCGGGATCGGCCGGGCGGAGGTGTCGTCCGCGAAGAAGGCGCTCGCCTCGTACGCCTCGTACTTCGGCTGGTCGTGCATGTCCTGCCGGCAGGCGCCGAGCGCCAGCGCGAGGCAGGCGGCCGCCGCCGCGGTGAGTCTCGCTCGCGTCGCCGTCACGGCTCGACCTCCATCACCCGCACCGCCCCGGCGTCGCGCAGGAGCGACATCGTCCCCTCCGGGTCGAACCGCTCGTCGGCCGACTCGATGGCGAGGAAGAAGCCGTCGCGCGAGGCCCGGGAGCGAAACGGCTCGGCGTTGAACACCGGGTGGTACGGCTGGGGCAGCTTGTTGAGGGCGAACATCCCGATCACGCCGCAGATCGAGGCGAGGAGGATGGTCATCTCGAAGGTGACGACGATGAACGACACCCACGAGTTGAGCGGCCGGCCGCCGACGTTGAGCGGGTAGCTCACCGCCGACATCCAGTACTGCATCGCGTAGCCGCCGACGGCGCCGCAGATCCCCGCGATCAGGACGATCAGCGGCACCTTCGAGCGCTTCACCCCGAGGGCGTGGATCACGTCGTGGCTGGGGTAGGGCATGAAGGCGTCGGTCCGCGTGTAGCCGGCGTCGCGCACCTTCTCCGCCGCCGCGGCGAGCGCGCGCTCGCTGCCGAACTCGGCGAGCAGGCCCCACGATCCGGGCGTGCTGGGCGTCATTTCGTCACCTCCTCGCTGATCGGCGGCGGCCGATCCCCGCTCTCGGTCGGCACCAGCGTGCGGACCTCGAACATGGAGATCGCCGGCAGCACCCGGAGGAACAGGAACACCAGCGACAGGAAGAAGCCGATGGTGCCGACGTAGAGCGACCAGTCCCAGATCGTGCCCCGGTAGACGTCCCAGGACGACGGCAGGAAGTCGCGGTGGAGGCTGGTCACGACGATCACGAAGCGCTCCAGCCACATGCCGATGTTCACGATGATCGAGATGACGAACAGGATCACCGGGTTCGAGCGCACCCGCTTCAGCCAGAGGAGCTGGACCAGCAGGATGTTGCACAGGATGAGCGACCACCACTGGACCGCGTACGGCCCGGTGATGCGGTTCACCATCATGTACCACTCGAACGGGTTGCCGCTGTACCAGGCGATGAAGATCTCGATGATGTAGCCGTAGCCGACGATCAGGCCGGTCGCGAGCATCACCTTCGCCATGTTCTGGAGATGGCGCTGGGTGATGAAGTCGTGCAGGCCGTAGAGCGCCCGGATCGGGATCACCAGGGTGAGCACCATGGCGAAGCCGGAGTAGATGGCGCCGGCGACGAAGTACGGTGGGAAGACCGTGGTGTGCCAGCCGGGCACCTGCGAGACGGCGAAGTCGAACGACACGACCGTGTGGACCGAGAGGACGAGCGGCGTCGCGAGGCCGGCGAGGAGCAGGTAGATCGACTCGTAGTTCTGCCAGTGGCGCACCGAGCCGCGCCAGCCGAGCGACAGGAAGCCGTAGACGTAGCGGCCGATGCGCGACTTCGCGTGGTCGCGGAAGGTCGCGAGGTCGGGCACCAGGCCGACGTACCAGAAGAGGAGCGACACGGTGCCGTAGGTCGAGACCGCGAACACGTCCCAGACCAGCGGGCTGCGGAACTGCGGCCACAGGTCCATGCTGTTCGGGTACGGCAGCAACCAGTAGGCGAGCCAGGGCCGCCCGGTGTGGAGCACCGGGAAGAGGCCGGCGCAGGCGACCGCGAAGAGGGTCATCGCCTCGGCGAAGCGGTTGATCGAGGTCCGCCACTGCTGCCGGAAGAGGAGCAGGATCGCCGAGATCAGCGTGCCGGCGTGCCCGATGCCGATCCACCAGACGAAGTTGATGATCGCGAAGCCCCAGGCGACGGGGATGTTCAGGCCCCAGATGCCGGTGCCCTTGGCGAGCAGCCAGACGATCGAGACGATCATCACCATCACGATCGAGAAGCCGACGCCGATCGCCCCGAACCACCAGAGCGGCGTCTTGCCGAAGACGACCTTCGAGATCTGGTCGGTGACCGTCGCGTGGTCGTGACCGGTGGCGATGACCGGCGGCTCGTACGGCCTCTCCAACCCCCCCGACCCGGCCGGACGGCCCGCCTTTTCAGTGACTGCCATGTGCGCTCCTGTTCGACGGCGCCTCGAGGGCGGGGTTCGGGTTGCGCAGCTTCGCGAGGTAGCTGGTCCGGGGCTGGGTGGCGAGGTCGTCGAGCAGCGTGTAGTTCAGCGGCTCGGCCTTGCGCCGGGAGACCTGCGAGTCCGGGTCGTTCAGGTCGCCGAAGACGATCGCCCCCGACGGGCACGCCTGCTGGCAGGCGGTCTGGATCGAGTCGCGCGGGATCTGCCCGTCCGAGCGGCCGCGCTGGCCGTCGACCTTGGCCTCGATCCGGGCGTTGTTGATCCGCTGCACGCAGTAGGTGCACTTCTCCATCACGCCGCGGGCGCGCACCGTCACGTCCGGGTTGCGCATCATCTTCAGCGACTCGATCGTGTGGTCGGTGTACTTGAGGAAGTTGAAGCGCCGCACCTTGTACGGGCAGTTGTTCGAGCAGTACCGGGTGCCCACGCACCGGTTGTAGATCATGTCGTTCAGGCCTTCGGAGCTGTGGACGGTGGCCGCCACCGGGCAGACCACCTCGCACGGCGCCTGCTCGCACTGCATGCAGAGGATCGGCTGGTTGTGGAAGGCCGCGACGTGGTCGCCGTCCTCGCCCTCGAAGTAGCGGTCGATCCGGAGCCAGTGCATCTCCCGGCCCTTGATCACCTGCTCCTTGCCGACGATCGGGATGTTGTTCTCGCTCTGGCAGGCGACCACGCACGCGCTGCAGCCGGTGCAGACGTTGAGGTCGACCGCGAGCCCCCACTTGTAGCCCGGGTACTCCCACGGCTCGTAGAAGGAGGCGTGCGGGATCTCGTGTCCCATGTGGGCGACGAAGTCCGGCTCCTCGGCGTAGTGCTCGAAGGTGCCGCTGCGCACCAGGTGGCGGCCCTCCATCGAGAAATGGTCCTGGGTGGTCGCCATCGGGTAGCTGCCGGCCGCGCGCGCGAAGCGGCCCCGGGCGTTCCAGAGCGCGTCGGTGGTGCGCAGCGGGTAGACGTCGAAGCCGACGCCTTCGGCGATGCCGCCGCCGCGCCGGCGCCCCTGGCCGAAGTGGATCGTCACCGCGCCGTCCGCGTGCCCCGGCACCACCCAGACCGGCAGCTCGAGCGCCCGGTCGCCGATCGTCACGCCGACCATCGGCCGCCGGTGCACGAAGTCGGGATCGATGTCGGAGACGCCGAGCGCCGCCGCGGTGGCCGGGCTCATGAGCGCCGCGTTGTCCCAGGCGAGGCGGGTGACCGGCCGCGGCAGCTCCTGGAGCCAACCGCAGTTGGCCCACGAGCCGTCCCAGACCGCCGGATCGGGCCGGAAGGCGATCTCGAGGTCGCCGCCCCCCTCAGTCGAGGCCGCGGAGGAGAGCGCCGCGATCTCGCGCGCCGCGTCGGCCAGGCCGCCGCCACCGGCGCTCGCGCCCGAAACCTCGATGGCGGCCGCATCGCCGGTCGTGGGCACCAAGCCATCGTGGAGCGCGCGCCGCCAGGCCCGGTCGTCGAGCGCGCTCCAGTGGTCGCGGACGATCTCCTGCGAGGTCGCCGTCGGCTGCCCGGTGAGCTGCGCGACGATCTCGTGCGCCGTGTGGCCGCCGTAGAGCGGCTCGATCAGCGGCTGGACGATCGCCACCGTGCCGTCGATCGAGCGGGCGTCGCTCCAGCTCTCGAGGAAGTGGGCCATCGGCACGTGCCACTGGCAGTACTCGGCGGTCTCGTCCTGGTAGAGGCCGGCGTGGATGCGGAGCTGCGCCCGGGTGATCGCCTCCGCGAACCGCAGGTCGGCGGGCGCGTCGAAGACCGGGTTGGTGCCGAGGACGAGGAGCGTGTCGACCTCGCCCGCCTCGAGCTCGCGCACCAGCGTGCGCAGGTCCTCGACCTGGCCCGCCTGGCCGCCTTGATCGACTGGACCGCCGCCGTCACCGGTCGGAGGGCCGCCGCCGAGCGGCTCGAGGTAGCGCACCGTGCGGCCGACGGCGCCGATCGCCTGGTTGATCGCGTGGGCGAGCGAGTGGACCGCCGGCGGCATGCCGTCGCCCGGGACGACGACGGCGCTGCCCCGGCGGGAGCGGATGTCGTCGGCGACCGCCGCCACCCAGCGCCGCGCCTCCTCCGAGAGATCCGCCGATCCGGAAGACCCCCCGCCGCCGACGCCCAGCTCGGCCGCGAGCGCCAGCGTGAACCGGGCGATCTCCGACGGCGTGGCCGCCAGCCGGTGATCGGCGACCGAGCCGGTGTTCGACGGCATGCTCTCGAGCACGTAGAGGCGGTTGAGCCCCTCCGGATCGACGCCCTCGCCGCCGGCGCCGGCGGCCAGGCGCCGGCGCTCCGCCCAGCCGTGGGCGTTTCTCACCAGGTTCGGGCCGAAGGCGAGGAAGTCCGAGTCGAGGGAGACGATCACGTCCGCTCCCTCGACGTCGTAGATCGCCTCGACCGGACGGCCGAAGGAGCGGATCGCGGCCTGCTGCGCGTTGTGCCGCCCGGCCGCCTCCCACTGGTACCAGCGGGCGCCGGGAAGTCGCTCTCGGAGCCGGTCGAGCTGGGCCGCGAGCGTGGGCGAGGTGATGGCGCCGGTCAGGATGCGCAGACCGGAGCCCTGGAGCCCCTCGAGGGCGCGCAGCCGGCTCTCGATCTCGCGCTGGAACTCCTTCCAGGTGCGGATCTGGCCGAGGTAGGTGAGGACATCGGAGCGGTCCGGGTCGTAGAGCTGGAGGATCGACGCCTGCGCAAAGGTGTCGGTGCCGCCGCCCGGGTTCGACGGGTGCTCCGGGTTGCCCTCGACCTTGGTCGGCCGGCCGGTGTGGCTCTCGACCAGCACGCCCTGAGCCGAGCCGGCCATCGGGAAGGCGGTCGCGAAGTAGAGCGCCTCGCCGGGCACCAGGTACTCCGGCTGGTCGACGTACGGGACGATCGACTCGGTCGGCTGCCGCGTGCAGGCGGTGAGGCCGGCGAGCGCCATCGAGGCACTCGAGAGCTGGAGGAAGCGGCGGCGCGAGAAGCCGGCCTCCGCCTCACCCGAGCCGGGCGCCCCCCACTCCGAAGCGTGGCGCGGGAACTCCCGGTGGAGCATCTCCTGGAAGCCGGGGCTGCCGGCGAGCTCGTCGAGGCTGCGCCAGAGCTTCTTGCCCTTCATGCCGGCCAGCCGCTCGCGGATCGCCGCGAGCTCCGAGCCGGGAGCGCCCTCGCGCTCGGCGGCGTGCGCGGCGAGGCCCGCCGGCTCCTCCGGAAGGGCCGCCTCGGCCGGACGGCGGGCCTCCTCGGCCTCGCCGGACGCGCAGCCGCAGCCGGGGCCGCACGGCTCGTTCCGCGGCTCCTCGTGCGACTCGTCCTTCAGGATCTTCAGACGCTCCATCCCGTCTCTCCTCGCGACGCGCGTTCGGCCGCGCCTAGCGGTGACAAATGGAGCACGAATCGAGCGATTCGATGTCGTACTCCTCGACCAGCCGGGCGCCGAGCTCCGGATCGTCCGCCGGGCGCTCCCAGCCCATCGTGTAGATCTCCTCGCGCGGCCGCACGAACTCCTCCGGGTTGCGGTGGCACTCCAGGCACCACTCCATCTGCAGCGACGCGTGCTGGTACATCAGCGGCATCTGGTCGACCCGCCCGTGGCAGGTCTCGCAGCCGACCCCCTTCGCCACGTGGATGCTGTGGTCGAAGTAGACGAAGTCGGGCAGGTCGTGGATGCGGGTCCACTCCAACGGCTCGCCGGTCCGGAAGCTGGCGCGCACCGGCTCGAGCATCGGGCTGTCGTTCCACACCTGGTCGTGGCAGTTCATGCAGACCGACGTCGACGGGATGCCGGCGAACGCCGACTCCTCCACCGACGTGTGGCAGTACTGGCACTGGATGCCCATCGCGGCCACGTGGTGGTCGTGGCTGAACGGCACCGGCTGCTCGAACACCTCGCCCTCGCGGGTGACGAAAGGCGAACGCTGGAGGCGATCGAGGGCGAGACCTCCGCCGATCAGCAGCACGACCAGCACCGCCAGACTGCCGCGGGCGGTGTTGTTGGCGCTGGGGGGGAAGAGCTGCGGCATGGCGTTCGTCGATCTCCCGCGTTCAGCGGCGCCCGCGGTCCGGGCCCGCCGTCGCCGGCAGGCTCGCGGGCTCCGCGAGGAGCCTTGTGAAGGTTTTCACAAGCATCGGCCGAAGTCGGCGGCCGCCCGGTCCTCGTTTGCGAGATTCGCGGCCTCTCGGCGGCGGTCTCGGTGCGGTGCGGCAGCGAGGCGAGCGACCCGAAACCGGGCGCCTCGCTACGCGCCGCCCCCGGTGACGTGTCCTTCGGAATCCTCCGGCGGAGCGGCTCCTGGCGGCCTGCCGAGCCCACCGCGCCGGGGCGGAACGAACGTTACCGAGCCGCCCCGCCGCTGTCAACCAGCGCCGCGGCGCGGCAACGGGTCTCCCGATCGGCCGCGCCGCGGGTCCCGGCTCGCGTGCGGAGGAGACGAGGAGATAAGATCCCCGCCATGAGTGACGGAGCCGTCGTACCTGTGGCCGAGACTCCCGACCGTGCGAGCGCCGCGCGCGCCTCGGCCTACCTCGAGCTGACCAAGCCGCGCATCACCTTCATGGTGCTGGTGACGACGGCGGTCGGCTTCGTGCTCGGCCAGGGGGTGGTGCCGCAGATCGGAGCGGTCGGTGGCGCTCTGCCGCTGGCGCTCTTCTTCCACACCCTCGCCGGCACCGCGCTGGTCGCCTCCTCGGCCTCGGCGCTCAACCAGGTCCTCGAGCGCCGGCTCGACGCCCGCATGCGCCGGACCGCCGAGCGGCCGCTTCCCGCCGGCCGGCTCGACCTCGCCCCGGCGCTCTTCTTCGCCCTGGCGATCGGCGTGCTCGGCGTCTCCTGGCTGGCGGTCGCGGTCAACCCGCTGACCGCGGTCCTCGGCGCGCTGACGCTCCTCTCCTACGTCCTCGTCTACACGCCGATGAAGCGGGTGAGCTCGCTCTCGACCGTGGTCGGCGCCGCGCCGGGCGCCATGCCGCCGGTGATGGGCTGGGCCGCCTGCACCGGTGAGCTCGGCCCCGGCGCCTGGGCGCTCTTCGGCATCCTCTTCTTCTGGCAGCTCCCCCACTTCCTGGCGATCGCCTGGATGTACCGGGCCGACTACGCGCAGGCCGGCTTCCCGATGCTGCCGGTGATCGAGCCGGACGGCGCCTCGACGGCGCGCCAGGCGATCCTCTGGTCGGCGGCGCTGGTGCCGCTCTCGCTCGTGCCGTCGGCGCTCGGGCTGACCGGGCTGGTCTACGCCGTCGGCGCCCTCGCGCTCGGCCTGGTCTACGTGGTGGCGAGCGTGACTTTCGGACGTGCCCGCACCGGCGTCGCCGCGCGCCGGCTGCTGCTGGTGTCGGTCGTCTACCTGCCCGGCCTGCTCGGCACGATGCTCGTCGACCGGCTGCTCGCCTAGCTCGTCGCTCGACCCTCGCTCGTGCCCTCTCCCGAAGCCCCCGGCACACCGCCGCTCTCCCGCGCCCGCGTGGCGCTACGGGCGTTGATGGTGCTCATGCTGGTGGCGATCGTCGCGCTGGCGGTCCTGAACGTGCTGCGGATGCGGCAGGGCGGAGCCGGGATCGGGATAGAGACCGAACCGGCCGAGCTGCCGGTGCTCGCCGCGGTGCCGGAGCTCGACCTGGTCCGCTCGGACGGCGAGCCGGTCACCCGCGCCGACCTCGCCGGCACACCGTGGGTCGCCGACTTCGTCTTCACCCGCTGCGTCACGAGCTGCCCGATCATGACCAGCCGCATGCAGGGAGTCGGCAGCGGGCTGGTCGAGGGGGAGGACTTCCGGCGGGTGTCGATCAGCGTCGATCCGGCGCACGACACGCCGGAGGTGCTGCGGGAGTACCAGCGAGCGCGGCGGCTGCCCGAGAGCTGGTGGTGGCTGACCGGCGAGCCGGAGGCGGTGCTGGCGCTCGTGCGGGAAGGGTTCCTGCTCGGCGTCGAGCCGAACCCCGGCGACCCGAACGACCCGATCCTCCACTCGACCCGGCTCGTCCTGGTCGACGGCGAGAACCGCATCCGCGGGTACTACGACGCGATGGACGCCGAAGCCCTCGAACGGCTGGAGAACGACCTCGCGCGCCTTGCGGCCGGCTAACCTCCCCCCATCCGAAATCCAGGAGGCGGCCCCTCCGCCCGCTCCAGCGCCTCCCGGTCCCACCCCGCCAGATCCGCCGCCGCCTCGTACGTCGTCTGCAAGAACTCGAGCAGCGCCGCGTCCGGGTCCTCCGCCTCGCGAACCGCGTCGTACGGCAGCAGGAACTCGCCGAGCCCGTCGTCGTAGTACGCCGCCGCCGGCCCGACGGGAGCCTTGGCGAACCCCTCCGGCTCCGGGTAGGCGTAGCTGTAGAACGCCGGCTTCGGAAACTGCGGGCTCCCGGGGAAGAAGCCGCCGCTCGACACCTCGTGCGAGTACGCCTCGCGGGTGATCGGGTCGGGTAGGTGCGGAAAGCCGCCCGGGTGCTCCGGCGCCGTGCGGCCGGAGAATCGCGTGACGGCGAGGTCGAAGCTGCCCCAGAAGAAGTGGATCGGGCTGCACTTGCCGAGGAAGCGGGAGCGGAAGCGGCGGAAGACCCGCTCGGTCTGGAGGACCACCTGGTGGAACCGGCGCGCCGCGTCGCCGTCGTAGCTCCCGCGCTCGTCCTCGGCGAACGGGATCGCCTCTTCCAGCTCGTTCGGCGCCTCGTGGATACGGACCGGCAGGCCGCCCTCGGCGAGCGTGTCCATCAGGCCGCGGTAGAACGACGCGATCGTCTGCCCGGACAACGGCACCTCACCCGTCGTGCCGTCGCCGATCAGGACGCGGGCGGCGTCGGAGTGGAAGTCGAGGTCGATCTGGAAGACCCGCCCCTCGTGCGCCAACGGCGAGGTGGTGAGCCCGCGCGCCGTCGGGTAGAGCGTCGCGTGCCACGAGTGGTTCATCCAGGGCGAGCAGACGATGCGCACCTTGCCCACGATCTGCGTCCACATGTGGAGGGTGAAGCAGGTCTCCGCCCACTCCTCGTACGACAGCTCCGGCCAGCGCTCGTCACGGCTCATGGGTCTCCCCTTTCGAATCGTCCCGACGACGATCCTACCTTCCGTTCGTCATCCTCCCGCGCCGCTCCCACCAGCCCCCACATCTCCTCCATCGTCTCCTCCAGCCACCGCAGCCGCTCCTCCGGCGTCAGCCGCAGCCCCTCGGTGACCGCGAGGTACCGCGCCTCGTCGTACCCCCACACCTCCGGGTCGTAGGGCGGCGGCTCGCACCGCTTCAGCTCGTTGGTCATGGGTCGCTCTCTCCGCTCGACGCGCTCAGGTTCGACACCGCGTTGGATCCCGGAGGTTCCGAGGCCGGCCGATGTGGCCCCCGTAGGGCGGGATCGTATCCCGCCGCCCCTCGGAGCGGCCCGCACCGCTCACCGAGCCCATGCCGATCGCTCCCGGGTAACGGGTCGCCGGCCGGCCGTCGGTCCGAGGGTCCCACGGGAGGATAGGATTCCGGAAAGATCTACGAAAGGCTCGGGATGGACAGCAGAACGATCAGCGTCCGCCTTCCGATCGAGCTCCACCGGGCACTGACCCGGCGAGCGGCGAACGACGGCGTTTCCTTGGCAGAGCTCGTGCGTCAGGCGTGTCGAGAGTGGATCGCCTTCGCCGCACAGGCCGAGCGCCGGCGCGCCGTCCACGATCTCCTCGCCCTCGATCTCCCGGTCGCCGATCCGCGGCGGATGAAAACGGAATCGGTGCCGCGCGTCGAAGAGGCTCTGCCGGAGCGAACCGAACGGGCAGACCTGGAGGAGGGTCGAGGATGATTCACGTCGACCGCTCAAAGGTCCCGGTGCCGGCCTGGTGGAACGGGCCGGACTTTCGGCGCTTCCTCGACGCCTGGGCGAAGTTCCACGACGCCGGGGGTACGCGGGTGCAGCAGCGGCGGATGGTGAAGACCGCGGACGCTGGCGATCTCGAGAGCTGGCGCCGGCGCGCGCTGCCTGCGCTCCTCGAAGGGTTCGGCGGCAAGTGCGCCTACACCGAGGAGCCGATCGACGAGAAGACGGGCACCGTCGTCTTCCACCGGCCGGAGGCGGACGCTGCCGGCTTCGACGGCGAGGTCTGGCCGCAGCACTACTGGTGGCTGGTAGCAGACTGGTCAAACTGGTACCCGGCGAGCCGGGCGGTGCACTCGATCAAAGGCACGACCTTCCCGGTGGTCGGCGAGCGGTCGCTGCTGCCACAGGAGCCGGGAATGCCGCCGCAGAAATGGATCGACCGGCACCGGGATCTCGGGCTGCTGCTCGACCCGTGCCGCGATCATCCCGCCTGGTACCTCGAGTTCCGGAACGACGGCACGGTCCACCCGCGCGAACACCCGAGCCCGTCCGTGCAGCGTCGGTATGACGGGCAATCGCGGGGGGAGATCACGATCAAGGTGCTTGGGCTGGACCGGCCGGAGCTGGTCGATCTACGTCAAAGCCACGGTACAGAGTTCGGCGGAACGTTGACTTTCTTGATGATCGCTGATGGCGACCAGGAAGATTTCGTGCAGAGAGGACTTCTCCAACCGAGGCCGTTCAGGGCGTCCACGGATCAGGTTCTCGGCAGGAGTATGCGCTCTCGGCTTCCGAGCAAGTTGGAAGATTTCGATGATGTTGCCTTTGTCCACGCCCTCGCTCTGCGCATCCCTGAAGTCATGGCGGCAGAGATCGCGTTCGACGGGGCGCCTCCTACGTCCAGGCCGGTGGCGCGTGAGGTCTGGAAGGGAGTTCGACGAGTCTTCACCCGCGAGTGGCCGGAGCTAGACGACGAGGGCTTCATTGCCCTGATCGAGGGCCGCTGGCATCCGAGCCACGACGAGGCGCTGACGCTAGGGGTCGAGCCGAACCTGGAGGCCGGCGCCGCACGCGGGAGCGAAGTCACAGAGAAGGCCGGAACGGCGGTCGAGCGCTCGGCCCGGATCGAGCACATCGAGATCCGCAACTTCAAAGCGATCGAGCACCTGGAGCTCGACCTGTCGGCCGAACCGGTCGCCCTTCCCGCTCCCTTCGATCCCTCCGGCGCGCCAGCCGAGGAGACCCCCTCCGCCGTGCGCTGGACGGCACTCTTGGGCGAGAACGGCTCGGGTAAGAGCTGCTGGCTCCAGGCGCTCGGGCTCGCCTTGGCGGCGGATCGGCTCGACGACCTCCTGGTGACCGCCAAACTCGACTGGAGCCGCATGCTCCGCCGCGGTGCCAAGCGGGGCCGCGTCCTGGTTCGCTTGATCGGCGGCTCGCGGCTCGACCTGCGGTTCAACGCGAACCGCCACTGGTGGGTCGGACCGGACGGCAAGAAGCTCGGCGAGCCACCGCGGATGGCCGCCTACATCCGCGGCTACGGCGCCACGCGCCTCCTCGAAGGCGGCCCCGTCGACGCGGCGGACGGCGCCGCGGCCCAGGTGCGGCTCGCCAATCTCTTCGACCCTCGCGCGCCGGTGCTCGACGCCGAGCAGTGGCTCCTCGCTCTCGAAGAGGGGGACTTCAACGTCGCGGCCGTTACCCTGAGCGGCTTCCTCCAGGACGACCGGCGGCCGCTCTCCGCCGACCCCGCCGCGCCCGATCAGCCCCCGCTCATGACTCGCGAAGGCGGCGAGGTGCTCGTCGGCGGCGACCCGCTCTCCTACCTCTCGGACGGCTACCGCGCCGTCATCACCCTGGTCTGCGACATCATGGCCGGCCTCGGCGCGGGGCTGAGCGACCTGCGCAACGCTACCGGCGTCGTGCTGATCGACGAGCTCGGCTCGCACCTCCACCCGCGCTGGAAGATGGAGATCACCGGCCGGCTGCGCCGGGAGCTGCCGAACGTGCAGTTCTTCGTCTCCACCCACGAGCCGCTCTGCCTGCGCGGGATGTTCAAGAACGAGGTCGTGAGAGTGGTCAAGCGTCAGCCGCCCCACGAGCCAGGCGAACCATTTCCCCCAGGGAAGGTCGAGTACTCGGTGATCGACCGCTCGCCGAGCGACTACCGGGTCGACCAGCTCCTGACCTCGGAGTTCTTCGGCCTCGACACGACGATCGACCCCGATCTCGATCGCCGCTTCCAGGCCTACTACCGGCTGCTCGCCATGACGCCGGAGGAGCGGGCGGCGAAGGGGCTCGAGGGGCGGATGCTCGAGCTCAAGACCGACATCCAAAGCCGCACGCAGCCGGTCCTCGGCTTCACCCGCCGCGACCAGCTCGTCTACGAGGCGATCGACAAGCTCCTGGCCGACGAGCGGGGGATGACGCCAGAGGAGAAGCAGGCCCGGCGCAAGGCGACCCTCCACCGCATCCAGGAGATCTGGAAGGCGCGGGGCACCGTCGGCGGCGCCGGCGCGACCGGTCGAGTCAGTGGGCAGGGGCGCGGCAGGGAGCCTCGAGGATGATCCGCGTCGACCGCTCCGCCGTTCCGGAGCCGGCCGTCCTCACGCGCCCGTTCGACCAGGGGAAGAACAAGGACAAGAGCGAGCTCGAGGTCGTGGTCGCGGCGCTCGCCGCCCACCGGGCGGCCGGCGAGCCGGACGAGAAGTTCACCTTCGACTTCGGACGCTACAAGGAGGACGAGGTCAAGACGGCGCTCGACACGCTGTTCCACGGCAAGTGCGCCTACTGCGAGACCTTTTACTCCGCGAGCCAGCCGATGGACGTCGAGCACTGGCGGCCGAAAGGGGAGGTGCACGGGGACGACGGGCAGAAGCTGAAGCCGGGCTACTACTGGTTGGCCGCCGCCTGGGAGAACCTGATGCCGTCGTGCATCGACTGCAACCGGGCACGCGAGCAACACGACATCGCGGTCGGCGCGAAGGTGACGGTGGGCAAGGCGAACCAGTTCCCGCTCGCGCCGGGCAAGGCCCACCTCCTCCAGCACGAGCCGCCGCCCGATCTGGCGGCCGAGGGGGCGCTCCTGGTCGACCCGTGCGTCGACGACCCGGAGGCGTTTTTCGAGTACACGGAAGAGGGGGTGATCCGGCCGGCCTCCGGTCTCACTCCGGAGGAGCGCCTGCGGGCCGAAGCTTCGATCCGCGTCTACGCGCTCAACCGCTCCGGGCTGGTCGCCGAGCGGCGCGAGGTGGTGCGGCGGATCGACCACCGGCTGAAGCTGATCGCGCGTCTCGCCGATCTGCGCGACGAGCTGCGCGTCCGCGGCGTGGCCGACCTCGAGACGATCGTCGAGGAGCTGATCTCGATCGAAGCGGACGCCCTCCAGGCGATGAAGCGCGCCTCCACCCCCTTCGCCGGCGTCGCCCGCTTCTTCCTCCCGGATTAAGCCCCCCGCCCAGATCCTTCGCGTGGCTCAGGATGACAAACGGAGGATGGCGGCGAAGTCTCAGAGGGTGGGTCGGGGCTCCCCCCGGAGGGCGCCTGAGGGGCGGCCGCTCTCGCCCGGGGCAGCGTGCACGCCCTCCACGCGCCGACCCGAAGACGAGGTGCGCGCCCTACGCCTCCCCTTCCAGGGCTGTCGCGCGCACCGTCCCTCCGGGGGGAGCCCCGACCCCCCCCGGCCCCCGCTCCCAAAAACCACCCGCCCCACTGCACGCCCAACACCCCCCGCCCCTGGGGGAACACCCGCGGGG
>CAZLLV010000512.1:0-21637 GCA_964560325.1 uncultured Thermoanaerobaculia bacterium
CGCGGTGGCGACGGCTCGGCGGCGGCGGTCGCGGTGCCGCGCCTGCCGGTGCGGCTCGGTCTGCGGCTGACTTCGGAGGCGAACGCGCCGAGCCCCTGGGGCGCCACGAGCCTGCCCCTTCCCGAGGGCGCCTGGCGCAACGTCTTGACCGGCGAGGCGATCGAGGGCGGTGCCGAGGTGCCGCTCGCCCGGCTGCTCGCGCGCTTCCCGGTGGCGCTCCTCGAACGAGAGGAGGCCGCGTGAAATTCGAGGTCTGGGCGCCGAAGGCGGAAGAGCGGGTCGAGCTGGAGCTGCGCGGCGAGCGCCTGCCGATGGAACCGGCCGGCGACGGCTGGTGGCGGGTCGAGGCGGAGGCCGCGGCCGGCGACGATTACACCTTCCGGGTCGACGGCGCGGGGCCGTTCCCCGATCCCCGCTCGCCCGACCAGCCGGAGGGTGTCCACGGGCCGTCGCGGGTGGTCGACCACGCCGCCTTCGCCTGGACCGACGCCGGCTGGAACCCGCCGCCGCTCGCCTCGGCGGTGATCTACGAGCTGCACATCGGCACCTTCACGCCCGAAGGCACCTTCGACGCCGCGATCGGCCGGCTCGACTACCTCGCCCGCGTCGGCGTCACGCACGTCGAGCTGCTGCCGGTCGCCAGCTTCCCCGGCCGGCGCGGCTGGGGCTACGACGGTGTCGCCCTCTTCGCCCCGCACCGAGCGTACGGCGGCCCGGACGGGCTCGCCCGCTTCGTCGACGCCTGCCACGGCCGCGGGCTCGCGGTGCTCCTCGACGTGGTCTACAACCACCTCGGCCCGGACGGCAATTACCTCGGCGTCTACGGCCCCTATTTCACCGACGCCTACTCGACCCCGTGGGGCGATGCCGTCAACCTCGACGGGCCGGGCAGCGACGAGGTGCGCCGCTTCTTCGTCGACAACGCCCGCCACTGGCTGGAGCGCTACCACTTCGACGGGCTGCGGATCGACGCCGTGCACGCCTTCCACGACCGCTCGGCCGTGCCCTTCCTGGAAGAGCTGGCGATCGAGGTCGAGGCGCTTTCGGCGCGGCTCGGCCGCCGGCTGGTGTTGATTGCCGAGAGCGACCTCAACGACCCGCGGCTGGTGCGCTCGCGCGAGGCCGGCGGCTTCGGCCTGGACGCGGCGTGGAGCGACGACTTCCACCACGCCCTCCACGCGGCGCTGACCGGCGAGACGGAGGGGTACTACGAGGACTTCGGCCGGCTCGCTCACCTCGCCCACCTCGCACGAGCGCTAGAGGACGCCTACGTCTACACAGGCCAGCGCTCCTCCCACCGTGGCCGGCGCCACGGCCGCCCCGTCGGCGCCCTGCCCGGCCACCGCTTCCTCGGGTACCTTCAGAACCACGACCAGGTCGGCAACCGCGCCCGCGGCGAGCGGATCGGCCACCTCGTCTCCGCCGGTCTCGCACGGGTCGGCGCGGCGCTCGTCCTCACCTCGCCCTTCGTGCCGCTCCTCTTCCAGGGCGAGGAGTGGGGCGCGTCGTCTCCCTTCCTCTACTTCACCGACCATCAGGACCCGGAGCTGGGCGCGGCGGTGCGAGTGGGGCGGCGGCGGGAGTTCTTGGCGTTCGGCTGGGACCCGGAGGAGGTGCCCGACCCGCAGGACGAGGAGACCTTTCTCCGCTCCCGGCTCGACTGGCAGGAGCGCGACCGGCCGCCGCACGCCGGCACCCTCGCGTGGTACCGCGACCTGCTCGCCCTGCGCCGGGCGAGGCCGGAGCTCTCCGACGGCCGGCTCGACCGGGTGACGACCCGGTTCGACGAGGAGGCGCGCTGGCTGACGGTCCGGCGGGGTGCGGTGGTCGTGGCCGCGAACCTCTCGGGCGAGCCGCGCCGCGTGCCGCTGCCGGGGGCCCCGGTAGAGCGCCTCCTCGCCTCTGCCGGCGACGTGCGCGAGGAAGGCGGCGAGGCGCTCCTGCCGCCCGAGTCGGTGGCGATCTACGAGCTGCGGTCGAAGGAGGAACGATGAAGCACGTCGCACCCCATGCTCTCGAAGGGATCCCGCGCGACCACCTCGCGACCGGACGGGGCGAGGTCTGGCCCGGCCGCCCGTACCCGCTCGGCGCCCGCTACGACGGCGAGGGGACGAACTTCTCGCTCTTCTCCGAGGTCGCCGAGGGGGTCGAGCTCTGCCTGTTCGACGACGAGGGGAGCGAGCGGCGGATCGAGATCGAGGAGGTCGACGCCTTCTGCTGGCACGTCTACGTGCCGGGCGTGCGGCCGGGGCAGCGCTACGGCTTCCGCGTGCACGGGCCGTGGGCGCCGCACGAAGGGCACCGCTGCAACCCGGCGAAGCTCCTGATCGACCCGTACGCCAAGGCGATCGAGGGCCAGGTGCGCTGGGACCAGGCCTGCTTCGGCTACGACTTCGGCGATCCCGAGTCGAAGAACGACGACGACAGCGCGCCGTTCGTGCCCCGCTCGATCGTCCACGACCCGGTCTTCGACTGGCAGGGCGACCCGCGCCTCGACGTGCCGCTCCACGAGACGGTGGTCTACGAGGTCCACGTCAAGGGCTTCACCGCCCGGCACCCGGAGATCCCGCCCGAGCTGCGCGGCACCTACGCCGGCCTCGCCCACCCGGTGGCGGTCGACTACCTGCGGCGGCTCGGCGTGACGGCGGTCGAGCTCTTGCCGGTGCATCAGTTCCTGCACGACGCCCACCTGGTCGAGCGCGGGCTGCGCAACTACTGGGGCTACAACACGATCGGCTTTTTCGCGCCGCACGACGAGTACGCGAGCCGGGGCGGCCGGGGCGAGCAGGTGGGCGAGCTCCGCACCATGGTGCGCACTCTCCACGCCGCCGGCATCGAGGTGATCCTCGACGTGGTCTACAACCACACGGCCGAAGGCAACCACCTGGGACCGACCCTCTCGTTCAAGGGGATCGACAACGCCGCCTACTACCGCCTGATGCCGGACGACCCGTTCCACTACATGGACTTCACCGGCACCGGCAACAGCCTCAACATGCGCCACCCGCACGCCCTCCAGCTCCTCCTCGACAGCCTGCGCTACTGGGTGCTCGAGATGCACGTCGACGGCTTCCGCTTCGACCTCGCCTCCGCGCTCGCGCGCGAGCTCCACGAGGTCGACAAGCTCTCCGCCTTCTTCGACCTGATCCAGCAGGACCCGGTGGTCTCGCAGGTCAAGCTGATCGCCGAGCCGTGGGACGTGGGGGAGGGCGGCTACCAGGTGGGCAACTTCCCGCCCCTCTGGTCGGAGTGGAACGGCCGCTACCGCGACACGGTGCGCGACTTCTGGCGCGGTGCCGGCGGTACGCTGGGCGAGGTGGCGACCCGCTTCACCGGCAGCTCCGACCTCTACCAGGCCGACTCGCGGCGCCCGATGGCGTCGGTCAACTTCGTCACCGCCCACGACGGCTTCACCCTGCGCGACCTCGTCTCCTACGAGGAGAAGCACAACGAGGCGAACGGCGAGGAGAACCGCGACGGCGAGAGCCACAACCGCTCGTGGAACCTGGGCGCCGAGGGGGAGACCGACGATCCCCGCATCCTCGAGCTGCGCGAACGCCAGCAGCGCAACTTCCTGACCACGCTCTTCCTCTCGCAAGGCATCCCGATGCTCCTGGGCGGCGACGAGATCGGCCGCACCCAGGGCGGCAACAACAACGCCTACGCCCAGGACGACGAGACCTCCTGGTTCGACTGGGAGCGGGCGGAGGGCTTCGGGGGGCTGCTCCAGTTCACGCGCGACCTGATCGAGCTGCGCCGGCTGCACCCGGTCTTCCGCCGCCGCCGCTGGTTCCAGGGGCGCTCGATCCGCGGCGTCGACGATCTCGGCTGGTTCCGGCCCGACGGCGAGCCGATGAACGACGAGGACTGGAACGTCGGCTTCGCCCGCGCGCTCGGCGTCTTCCTGAACGGCGAGGCGATCGCCAGCCGCGGCCCGCGCGGGGAGCGGGTGACCGACGACAGCTTCCTGGTGCTCTTCAACGCGGCGCAGGAGCCGGTGACCTGGCGGCTGCCGGCGGGCCGCGGCGGCGCCTGGCGGGTGGCGGTCGATACCGCGGCGCCGGTGCCGGAGGAGGAGGACGAGGCACCGATCTACGAGGCGGGCGACGAGCTCGAGACGGCCGAGCTCTCGATCGTGGTGCTGGTGCGCGACGAGACGAGATGAGGGCGGCCGGCCGGCCGGGCGTCAGCCCCCGCTCGCCGAGCTCGCGTGGCCGTACTTGATCAGGGCCACGAAGACGAAGCCGCCGACCGCGTTGCCGACCGCGGCGATGGCGAGGCAGGCGACCGTCTCGGCGAGGCCGATCTCGCTCGTCGCCACCAGCCCGGCGACCACCTCGACCGTGCCGGCGATCGCATGGTGCAGGCCGGCGAGGGCGATCACGCCGGTGACCAGCCAGATCATCAGCAGCTTGCCGGTCGTGTCGCGCGCCGCCGTCACCAGCCAGGAGAGCAGCCCCATCAGCCAGCCGGCGAGGACCGCCGAGCCGAACATCAGCCCCGGTGGATGGTCGACGAGGCGGCCGGCGATCGTCCCGAAGGCGTCGGCGGAGGCGACCCCGAGTGCCGGCAGCAGGAGACCGATGGCGATCGCGAAGGCGACCGCGCCCACGATGTTGCCCACGTACACGAGGCTCCAGAGGCGGAGGAGGCGGGCGACGCCCGCATGGCCGTCGAGGACCGGGAGCGCCGCGAGGGTGGTGTGCTCGGTGAAGAGCTCGGAGCGGCCCATGATGACGAAGACGAAGCCGATCGTGTAGGCGTTCGCCTCCAGCAGCCGGACGACCACCTCGGGCAGCTCCCCGGCCGCCAGGGTCACGATCACCGCCATCGCGAGGATGCCGAAGCCGACGTCGAGCCCGGCCGAGAGGGACGAGAGGAGGAGCCCGCGAGCCGGCCGGCGGAGCTCCTCCAGCCCGGCGTCGATCTCCTCCTGGAGGATCTCCTGGTAGGGCTTCTTCTCGTCCGACGGGGACCGCTCGCCGGGAGGTTGCTTCCAGCCACGCTGCTCAGCGCTCATGGAGTCCTTTCCGGCGAACGGTCCCCGGGGGGACCGCCCGGGGGTTTACGAGGCCTGCCTCTCCAGGGAACGACCGAGGACCGGCTCGCGCAGCATGCCGGCGTAGGTCTCGAGGAACGAGGCCGCCCGCCGCTCGGGAGAGAGGAGCAGGGCGCGGGCGCGCGCCCGCTGGCCGAGGCCGCGCAGGCCCTTCGGCTCGTTCATCAGCAGCTCGAGCGCGCGCTGGAGGTCGTCCGGATCGCCCGGCTGGACGAAGAGCGCGGTGCCCTCCCAGACCTCGCGTAGCGCCGGCACGTCGCCCAGCACCAGCGCGCAGCCGGCGAGCGCCGCCTCGAGCACCGACAGGCCGTTCGGCTCGTAGCTGCACGGCAGCGCGAAGATCGACGCCCGGCCGTACCAGTTGGCGAGCCGCTCCGCCGAAGGGTTCTCGAGCACCTTGATCGGCCGCTCGCCCGGCTCGCCCGGACCCGGGCAGCCTTCGGCCAGGACCGTCACCGGCCAGGTGAGCCGGCTCGCGACCCCTTCGAGCGCGGCGAGGTTCTGCGCCTCGTCACCGAAGCAGCCGGCGGAGAGGATCAGCTCCTCCTTCGTCCGCGGGGCGAGGCCGCGGGCGCTCCGCCCGATCGGGATCACCCGGCTCGAAACCGGCGCGCCGTAGAGCCCGGAGAGCTCGGCGAGCGCGGCGTTGGTCGGCGTCACCACCATGCGGGCGGTACCGAGCGCCTGGCGGACGCTCGCCCGGTAGCGCTCCCACAGGAACGGGGTGGCATTGCCGGTCAGCGCCTGCGACCGGCAGAGCGGGCAGTCGTGCCCCTCGAGCAGGCTCGGCGCCTGGAACGGCAGCGAGCCGAAGGGGTAGGAGTGCAGGTGCACCAGGTCGGGCTGCACCATCTCCTCCATGCGCAGCAGCCAGGAGCCCGCCCGCTCGACCTCGTCCCACTGGTCGTCGGAGTAGGCGGCGTCGAAGCGGTTGGGGAAGACTTGCACGTTCGGCAACCCCGCGGCCTCCTGGAGCTGCAGGTGTGTGGGGGCCTCGCCGATCGAGGCGAGCGCCACCTCGATGCCGCTGCGCCCGAGGACGCCGGCGAGGTCGAGGCTGTGCGTCCAGGTGGCGCGGCGCCCGGACGTAGTCATCAGGATGCGTTCCGGCCGGTCGAGCTGGAGGCTCGGGCGCGGGATGAAGTCCCCCTCGGGGCGCGGGCTCGCCAGAGAGCCCGGGCGGGTTGCGATCTCGGCTACGTTGTAAGTCATTTGAGTTGAATCCTCCAAAATACGGGGTCCGAGGGTGTCGTGCGCTTCGTGAGCGCCGACGACCGCTGCCGGGGCGCTTGGAAGGGGGTTCCGCAAGAGGTGTGCCAGGTGGCGCGAAGCCCGTCGGAGCCGGGGTTCGCGCCCCGGGGCGGCCTCCGGGACGAACCTGCGGAGGTTCGGCTTCGGAGGCCTAGGAGAGGGGGAGGAGAGGGCCGGGAGGGCGAGGTTTTTACACCCTCCCGGCAGGAGTTACGACCCGGTCCGCGGACCGGCGGCGAGCCTTCTACGAACCGGGCGCAGGGGGTGGCGGCGGCGGCGCGATCGACACGTCGACGGGGGTCACCTCACCGAAGGTCGAGAGGTCCACGTCGCGCCCCTCGGACGGACCGACCACCAGGATCGAGAAGCGCTCCGGCCGCAGGTGCTCCTGGGCCGCGGCGCGCACCTGCTCCGTGGTCACCGCCTCGATCCGCTCGCGGTACCGGTCGATCCAGTCGAGCGGGTAGCCGAAGTACTCGAGCGCAAGCTGCTGGCCGAGCACGTCCTCCGGCGTGTCGACCCGGAAGACGAACGAGGTGAGGATCGACTGCTTCGCCCGCGCCACCTCTTCGTCGGTCGGCTGGCGGTCGCCGCGGAACGCCTTCACCTCGTCGAGGAGCGCCCGGATCGCCTCGCCGGTCGAGCCCACCTTGGTGGTGGTGAACAGGAGGGTCATGCCGGGACGGTCCCACTCGGTCCCGACCCGCCCGGCGACCGCGTAGGCGAGCCCGCGGCGGGTGCGCACCTCGGAGAAGAGGCGGGAGCTCATGTTGCCGCCCAGGATCTCGTTCATCACCTCGAGCGCGTAGTAGTGCGGGTTCGAGCGCAGCACGCCGAGGTGGCCCATGGCGATGTTCGACTGGTCCATGTCGCTCTTCTCGACCACGAACACGCCCGGCTTCGGCTCTTCGCGGTACGGCACGGCCGTCTCGCCGGGGGCGTCGCCGGCAGGGTTCCAGTCGCCGAACGCTTCGCGAACCAGCGCGATCGCGCGCTCGGTGTCGAAGTCGCCCACCAGGCCGAGGATCATGCGCTCCGGCCGGTAGTGGCGCCGGTGCCAGTCGACCAGGTCCTCGCGCGAGACGTTGCCGAGACTCGCGAAGGTCGGCTGGAACGTGTACGGCGAGTCGGAGCCGTAGACCAGCTCCTCGAGCTCGCGGAAGAGGATCTCCTGGGGCTGGTCGTTCTGGCGGACCACGCCGGCCCGCTCCAGGTTGAGAGCGACCTCCAGCCGGTCCTGCGCGAAGGCGGGGCGGCGCCGCACGTCGGCGAAGACCTCGATCACCTCGGGGAAATCCTCGGCGAGCGAGCTCATGCGTACGGTCGCCCGGTCCTCGAGGGCGAAGCTCTCGATCATCGCCGCCTTGCTCTCCAGGTAGTCGTCGAGCGCGGTGGCGTCCATCTCCTCCGTGCCGCCGGTGCGCATCACGTTCGCCGCGAGGGACGCGAGCCCGGCGTGGTCGGCCGGCTCGAGCCGCTCGCCGGAGCGCACGAGCGCGGTCGCCTCGACCAGCGGCAGCTCGTGGTCCTCGATCAGCATCACGACCATGCCGTTGTCGAGCTCGACGCGGCGCGGCTGGGGGATCTCGAGCTCGCCGAGCTCGGGGATGACGATCTCTTCCGGCCGCTCGACTTGTGCGGTGAGCGGGGCGGTGAGCGGCGGCGCGGCGAGCGCGAGGAGGACCGCCGCCGCTCCGAGGAGGCGGCGGGCGGGCATGGTGCGGTTCATGGGGTTCTCCGGTCGGCGGTGGGTGGTCTCGCGGGCGGTCGGAAGAGAGGGGCTCACCGGGCGCTCCCTTCGGCGTCGGCCGGCGTCTCGCCGGCTTCGTCCATCGTGTCGGGCGCGGGCGCCGCCGGCACCAGGCTCGGCGTCATCTTGGCGATCGTGCGGTTGGTCGGCACCAGGGCCTCCGTGGCCACCCGCCGCACGTCCTCGGCGGTGACCGCCTCGATCCGGTCGATCTCACGGAACAGCTCCCGCCAGTCGCCGAACAGGCGCTGGTAGTCGGCGAGCTGGAGGGCCAGACCCTGGTTCGAGTCGAGCTCGCGCAGGAGCGCCGCCTTCGCGCGGGTCTTGAAGCGCTCGAGCTCGGCCCCGGTCACGTCCTCGGTCCGCAGGCGCGCCAGCTCCTCGTGGATCTCCTCCGCGATCGTCTCGTTCGAGATCCCCGGCGCCGGCACCGCCAGGACCATCCAGAGGTTGGGGTACTTGTCGCCCGGGAAGCCGACGAACGAGGCGACCTGCACCGCCAGCCGCTCGTCGCGCACGAGCTTGCGGTAGAGGCGCGAGGTGCGGCCGTTGGTCATGATGTCGTCGATCGCGTCGTAGACCGCCTGGTCCGGGTGATCGATCGCCGGCTTGTGGTAGCCCTCGAGGTAGAACGGCTGCGCCCGGTCCTCGATCGTGACCACCTTCTCCGCCGTCTGCGCCGGCTCGACCGTGCGCAGGGCCGGCGGCTCGCCGCGCCGCGGGATGCGGCCGAAGTAGGTCTCGAGGAGCGGCACGAGCGTCTTCGGATCGACGTCGCCGACGATCGCCGTGACCATGTTCGACGGGCCGTAGTAGGTGTCGAAGAACTCCCGCGCGTCGGTCATGGTGATCGCCTCGAGATCGCTCGCGTAGCCGACCACCGGCTGCCCGTACGGGTGCGCCTGGTAGGCGGTGACCAGGAACTGCTCGACGAGGCGCCCGATCGGGTCCGAGCCCACCCGCAGGCGGCGCTCCTCCTGGACCACGTCGCGCTCCTTGTAGAACTCCCGGAAGACCGGGTCGAGGAAGCGGCTCGACTCGAGGTACGCCCAGAGCTCGATCCGGTTCGCCGGCATCGAGTAGAAGTAGCCGGTCAGGTCGGCGGCCGTGAAGGCGTTGACGCCGACCGCGCCGTTCTGCTGGAGCACGTCGTCGAAGGCGTTCGGCGCCACCAGGGCGCCCGCCTCCGTCTGACGCGTGCGGAACGCCTCTTCGAGGGCCGCCAGCTTCTCGGCGTCGGGCCGGCGGGAGAGCCGCTCCTCCTGGTAGGCGAGGTAGGCCGATTCGAGGGCCGCGAGCGCCTCGCGCTCCGCCTCCCAGTCCTTCGTGCCGAGCTTCGACGTGCCCTTGAAGGCCATGTGCTCGAACATGTGCGCGAGCCCGGTGATCCCCGGCACCTCCTGCGCACCGCCGACGTCGACGACGGTCGCGAACGAGAAGACCGGCGCCTCGGGCCGCTCGACGATGAGGAAGGTCCAGCCGTTGTCGAGGGTGTGGACGGTGGTGCGCTCCTCGAACGCCTCCAGGTCCTGGGCGGGGACCGGCAGGGCGGCGGAGAGCGCGAGGGCGAAGAGAGCGACGGCCACGGCGGCCAGCCGGCTCCGGGCCGGCGAGCGGCGCGGAGCGACGGGCCGTGGGGTACGCGACAGGGCGGTCATGAGGGCTCCTCGGTGATGGGGCGATGGGGCCGCTGCGCCGGCAGGCGGCGCGGCGTCCAGCGGTGTGAGCCGATTCTACCGGAGCGGAGGATCGAGAGCCGGCCGACTATCATGAGGAAGCGACTGCGAGACGAGGAGGACGAGGTGGATTTCAAGCTGGGTGTGCTGCTGGTTCACGGCATGGGCGATCAGGAGGCCGGCTTCGCCGGGCCGATGATCGACGAGCTCGAGGGCTGGGTGCGCCGCTTCGGCGGCGATCCGCGGGAGCTCTGCTTCCAGAGCGCTTGGTGGGCGCCGGTGCTGGCGAAGCGGCAGGTCGATCTGCTCCGGTACATGGCGGACGGCCACGACCTCGACTGGATGCCGCTCCGGCGCTTCGTGGTCCAGTCGCTGGGTGACGCGATCGCCTACCAGGCGTCGTACCGGCCGATCTCGAAGGACCAGATCTCGGTCTACAAGGAGGTGCACCAGGCGATCGGCCAGGCGGTGCGCGAGCTGCGCACCCGGGTTCGTGGACCGAACGCCGCGGACGGCGCGGAGGCGCCGCTCGTGATCATCGCCCACTCGCTCGGCTGTCACATGATCTCGAACCACGTCTGGGACGCGCGCCACGCCGCCGCGAGCAAAAAGGCGGGCAACCCGTTCGAGCGGATGGAGACCCTCGCCGCCTTCGTGACCCTGGGGAGCACCATCCCGCTCTTCACCCTCTCGTTCCCGAACCTCGACCCGATCGAGGTCCCGGCGCCCGGGATCGGGAAGTGGTTCCCGAACGCGAGCGCCGACGAGCTGGCGGAGGTGACCCGCTGGCTCAACTTCTACGATCCGGACGACGTCCTCGGCTACCCGCTGCGTCCGATCGACCCGAAGTACGCCGCCGCCGTCGACGAAGACATCGCCGTCAACGTCGGCGGCCTGCTACGGAGCTGGAACCCCGCCTCCCACAACGCCTACTGGACCGACAACGACGTCACCCGGCCCGTGGCGCGGTTATTGGCGAAGACGCTACGGTTGTTGTAGAGAACGTGGCTGTACTAGGAAGAGAAGCCACGAGGGTGCCCCGGTGAAAGTGACGGAATACTTCCTTCGGAACCGGCTCCGGCCCGACCGCGCAGCGATCCGGGACGAGTGGATCACCCGCGTCGTCCGTGAGCCTGTTCACGAGGCGGTTCAAGAGGACGGTAGAATGCGCCGGTGGGGCCGGATCGAGGAGGCGGAAGGCAGGGTTCTTCGCGTGGTGTTGTTGCCGGACGGCGAGACCGTACACAACGCGTTCTTCGATCGCCGGTTCAAGGAGCAGGACGATGAGAGTTGAGTACTTCGAGGACACGGACACGCTCCAGATCACCTTCAACGAGGGGCTAGTCGCGGACACGCGCGATCTGGACGAGAACACGCTCGTCGAGACGGACGGGGACGGGCGCCTGGTGTCGCTGACGGTGGAGCACGCGCGCGAGCGCGCGGATCTCGAGACCTTCCTCTATAAGACCTACCGCGGTACGGCTGCCTGAGACCGGCACACGGCCGCCGCTCGCTACTTCTCCAGCCGCTTCAGCAGCTCGTCCACCGGCAACGTGTTCAGCACGTCCTCCGGTCCGAGCCAGGCTCGCCGCGCCTGCTCGACGCCGTAGCGCATGAGCGCGAGCTCCCGGGCGCGGTGGGAGTCGGTGGAGATGACGACGGGGATGCCGAGCTCTTTGGCTCGCATCAGGTGGGTGTCTTTGAGGTCGAGGCGTTCGGGATGGGCGTTGAGCTCGACCGCGACGTTGTGCTCGGCGCAGGCGCGCAGGACGCGGTCGACGTCGAAGGCGTAGGGCTTTCTGCGCCCGAGGATGCGGCCGGTGGGGTGGGCGAGGATGTTGACGAGCGGGTGGCGGACCGCCGCCAGGATGCGCTCGGTCTGCTCGTCCTCGGGCAGCTCGAAGCGGGAGTGGACGGAGACCAGCACCACGTCGAGGCCGGCGAGGGTCTCGTCGTCCATGTCGAGCGAGCCGTCGGCGAGGATGTCGACCTCCTGGCTCTTCAGGATCCGGATCTCCGGGTGGCGCGCCTGGACCTCGTCGATCTCCTTCCATTGCTCGCGCAGGCGCGCCGCGTCGAGGCCGCCGGTCATGGCGAGCGACTTCGAGTGGTCGGTGAGCGCCATGTAGGTGTAGCCGCGCTCGGCGCAGCCGGTCACCATCCCGTCGATCGAGTCCTTGCCGTCCGACCAGGTCGAGTGCATCTGGAGGTCGCCGCGGAGGTCGCCCAGCTCGATCAGCCGCGGGAGCCGGTCCGCCGCCGCGGCCTCGATCTCGCCGCGGTCCTCGCGCAGCTCGGGCGGGATCCAGGGCAGGTCGAGGGCGGCGTAGACGTCCCGCTCTTCGGCGCCCGCCACCCGCTCGCCGGCGAGCGGATCGCGCTCGTGCGCTTTCTCCGGCCGGTCGGCCTTGCCGCCCTCTTCGCGGAAGACGCCCCACTCGGAGACCCGGAGCTTCCGCTCGAGCGCGCGCTGGCGGAGGCGAATGTTGTGCTCCTTCGAGCCGGTGAAGTAGACGAGCGCGGCGCCGTAGCTCGCGGGCGGCATCACCCGCAGGTCGACCTGGAGCCCGGAGCCGAGCGCCACGCTCGCGCGCGTCGGGCCGCTCATCTCGACCCGCGCGACTTGGGTGTAGGCGAGGAATCGCTCCATCACCGGCCCGGCATCGGCCGCGACCGCCAGGAGGTCGACGTCGCCCACCGTCTCGCGCCGCCGCCGGTAGCTGCCGGCGACCTCCAGCCGCTCGACCTCGGGGCACTCGGAGAGGTACTCGACCAGCGGCTCGACCAGGCGGTCGGCCTCGTAGAGCGGCACCCGGCTGCGGTGCTGGCGGAACTCTTCGATGCCGGCGAGGATCTTCGCCTCGCTCTTGGCACCGAAGCCGGCGAGCTCGGCGACCTTGCCCTCCTTCGCCACGCGCTCCAGGTCGTCGACCGATTCGACCCCGAGCTCGTCCCAGAGCTTCTTCGCCTTCTTCGGCCCGACGCCGGGCAGGTGCATGAGGTCGATCAGCGTCGCGGGGACGTGCTGGAGCATCTCGTCGAGCATCGAGAGCTTGCCGGTCGAGCAGAGCTCGGTGATGTGGTTCGCCATCTCCTTTCCGATGCCGGGCAGCTCGGTCAGCTCGCGGCACTCGTCGACGTAGAGGGCGAGCGGGGTGGTCTGGCCCTCGATCGTGCGGACGGCGTTCCGGTAGGCGCGGATGCGGAAGGGGTTCGAGCCCTGGATCTCGAGGAGGTCGGCGACCTCGGAGAGGCGATTGGCGATCGTCGCGTTATCCATTGGCTGCCTCGATCCCGTGCTCCTCCAGGAGGGCGGCGAATCCCGCCTCGTCGAGGATCGGGACGCCGAGGTCGGCGGCCTTGTCGGCCTTCGAGCCGGGGTCGTCGCCGACCACCACGTAGCCGGTCTTCTTCGACACCGAGCCGCTCACCTTCGCCCCCAGCCGCTCGGCGAGCTCCTTCGCCTCCTCGCGCGTGAAGCGCTCGAGCGTGCCGGTGAAGACCATCGTCACGCCGTCGAGCGGCGGCACCTCGGCGCCCTCCCCCTCGGGCAGCGGCTCCGGCTCCACGAGATGGACCCGGCCGTCGAGCAGCCGGTCGAGCACCTCGTTCACCGGCTCGTCGGCGAAGAAGGCGGTGATCTGCTCCGCCATCCGCGGACCGACGCCGGGGACCTCCTGGAGCGCCTCCTCGTCCGCCTTCCGGATCGCCTCGAACGAGCGGAAGTGGCGGGCGAGGTCGCGGGCGGTGGTGGTGCCGACCTCCGGGATGCCGAGACCGTAGAGGAAGCGGTCGAGATCGGCGTGCGAAGCTTTCTCGATCGCCTCGACCAGGTTCCGGGCCGAGATCTCGGCGAAGCCGGGCAGCGGCAGCAGGTCTTCGGGCGTCAGGTCGAAGAGCTGGTGGAGCTGGTGGACGAGCCCTTCGGAGACCAGGAGCTTCGCCGTCTCGTCGCCCAGGTGCTCGATGTCGAGGGCGCGCCGGGAGCCGAAGTGGACGATCCGGCCGGCGAGCTGCGCCGGGCACTCGAAGCGGTTGGGGCAGACGGTGAACGGCCCGCGCTCGACCAGCTCGGTGCCGCACGACGGGCACTTCGAAGGCATGCGGAACTTCGGTCCCCGCTTCTCCTTCCCCTTCTGCGGCGCCACCCGCTCGACCACCTGCGGGATCACGTCGCCGGCCCGCTGCACCCGCACCGTGTCGCCCTCCCGGATGTCCTTGCGGGCGACCTCTTCGCGGTTGTGGAGGGTCGCGCGGGCGACGGTCACGCCGCCGATCTCGACCGGCCGGAGCATCGCGACCGGCGTCACCACCCCGGTGCGGCCGACGCTCGGGAAGATCGTCATCACCTTGGTGATCTCTTTCCTCGGAGGGAACTTGTAGGCGAAGGCCCAGCGCGGATGGTGCGAGGTGGTGCCCATGCGCTCGCGGCCGGCGAGCGAGTCGAGCTTGATGACCACGCCGTCGATCTCGTACGGAAGGTCGTCGCGCCGCGCCATCAGGTCGGCGTGGTAGTCGAGGATCTCCTCGATCGTCTCGGCGCCCGTCCGGGTCAGGTCGTTGACCGGAAAGCCCCAGCTCCGGAGCGCCTCGAACACCTCCGATTGACTTTCGATGGGGGTATCGACCGGCTCCTTCTCGTACTCCGCCCCCCACGCGACGGCGAGCAGGTCGTAGGCGTAGAGATCGAGCGGGCGCGAGGCGGTGATCTGCGGGTCGAGCTGGCGTAGCGACCCGGCGCCCGAGTTGCGCGGGTTGGCGTACGGCTCCTTGCCCTCGTTCATCAGCCGCTCGTTGAGCTTCTCGAAGCCCTCGATCGGCATGAACACCTCGCCGCGCACCGCCAGGCGCTCGGGCAGCGGATGGTCGCCCTCGCGCAGCGTGAGCGGCACCGACGGGATCGTGCGCAGGTTCTCGGTGATCCCCTCGCCGCGCTGGCCGTCGCCGCGGGTCGAGCCCTGGAGGAAGCGGCCGTGCTCGTAGACCAGCTCGACCGAGGCGCCGTCGAGCTTCGGTTCGAGCGAGTAGCGCACGGCAATCTCCGGCCGCCCGCCGTCGCCGTCCTCCTTCGCGGCGAGCGCCTTCCGCACCCGCTCGTCGAAGCGGCGAAGCGGCGCCTCGTCCGCCGACGAGTCGAGCGACAGCATCGGCGCCTCGTGCTCGATGGTCGCGAACTGGTCGAGCGGCTGGCCGGCGACCCGCTGGGTGGGGGAGTCGGGGGTGACGAGGTCGGGGAAGCGGGCCTCGAGGTCTTTCAGCTCACGGAAGAGGGCGTCGTACGCCTCGTCGGAGACCTCCGGCGCGTCGCGGACGTAGTAGAGCTGGTCGTGATGCCGGATCTCGGTCCGGAGCTCGCCCAGCCGCTGCCCGACTCGGTCCAGGGCCCGCTCCTCGGTCGGGGTTCCCTCTTTTCCCTTCGTCCGCGCCCGCTTCGCCATGGGGTCGAAAAGCTAGCATACGATCGGCGGCGCACATTCAGGACGTCCGGGTGGAGCGAGGAAACGTTTCTCGTCGTCCCGACACCCGAAGTGACTCCGGCGCCATCCCCGCCATCCCCTACGAACAGATGTCGAATCGAGGTGTGTTCGATGTTGATCTTCCGAGGTGTCGTCGACGATCGCGGTAGCGTGCCGGCTCTACCCGTTTCCCTCAATATCGTGGCGACCCTGTCGAACGACACCGTCAGCGACGTGGTCTCCGGCGACGTGGAGACCGGGGCCGGCGGCGGCTTCGACCTCCGGCTCCGGATCGATCAGGACCGCCTCGACCCGTTCGGAGGCTCGGCCACCGTCGTGGTCGCGATCACGCCTTACGTCGCCGGCGCCGGACCGGTGACCCTCGTCTTCGAGGTTCTGGCCGCGCCCGGACAGACGCTGCGCGAGGCGATCAACCAGAGGATCGACGAGCTGGAGGTGAGCGTCGATCTGGACGGGCTCACCGTGGTCCCGGTGGTGGTCTCCGTGTTCGACGACGTACCGACTCGCCGGTTCTTCGACGACGTCGGCTCGCTCCAGTGCGAGCTCTGGCGGAACGCCTTTCCGCCGAACGCTTCCTTCTTCCTGCCCACGATCTTCGGCCGCGTCCGGCAGGCGCCCGCCTACGACGAAGGGGACCTCTACCGCGCGAACCTCCTCGTCGAGAACGGCGATCTCGACTTCACGCACTTCCTCCGGTTCGTCAGCGACGGACCGAATGCCGACGGACACGTGACGGTCCGACTGCGCGAGATGGCGCCCGGCGGTCTTTCGAACGCCGACTCGGGCGCCGTGATCCGGATCGACGAGCGGGTCGGGATCGGCACGATTTCCTCCGCGCTGTCGGACCGCGAGGCCGCGGTGCCGATCGTCCTGATGGATCTCGATCTCGATTTCGTGGTCGACGCCAGCGGCACCGGCCAGCTCCGGGTGCGCGGCGACGTGGGGATCGGCCCCGGCGCCAACCTCGTTCTCTTCACCGTCGGCAGCATCGACGCCCTGGTGTCGATCACTCCCAGGAACCACGAGTCCGGCCCGTTCGACGAACCCGAGCTGGAGAACCTGTTCGCCGTCACCGTGACCGACGCGCAGTACGAGTCCACGCCGGGCACCGACCTCGACGACCTGCCGTTTTGGGTCTACCTGGCGCTCGCGCCCTTCCTGCCGGGCTTCGCGGGGCTCGCCATGAGCGCCGCGCTGGCCCGACAGGCGATCGAGGCCGCCGTCGAGTCGATCCTCCCGGGGCTGGTCGAGAACCAGATCCGGCCCCGGCTCGCCGCCGAGGTGCTTCGCGCGGTGAATCGACAGATCGACCAGGCGGTCGACGACAGCGGGCTGCCGTTGACCGACGAAGGCCGAGCCAACCTGCTCACCACCCTCGGGTTCTGGTTCGAGGCGCAGGACGTGGTGATCGACGAGAACGACATCCGCGTCCTCGGGTGGGCCGGGGGGTGGGGCACCCTGGCGAGCCTGGCGCTCGGCGGCGAGTGCCCGGCGCTTGCCGGCGCCGATGCGAGTGGCGGAGGCGACGACGAGGCGGCGCGGGACGGCGCGGAGAAGACGTTCCGGCCGTTTGCCGACGCCTTCGAGCGGCCGGAGCTCGACGGCTGGATGGAGGAGTACCGCCGGTTCCGGGGCGAGCTCGTCGAGATGGCGCGGTCGAGGCCGGGGCTCTACGCACGCGCCGCCCGGATCGCGGCGCGCCACCGCGAGCTGCTCGCCGAGCCCCGGGAGCGGACGCTGTCGCAGGCCGGGGCGGAGGAGATCGCAGGCTTCGTGGAGGAGGCGATGGCGGCCGCTCCGAGCGAAGAGCTCCGCGCGGTGATGGGCGAGATCCGGGACCTCTTCCGGAAGGCGCCGGGCCGCACGGTGGCGCAACTCGCCGAGCTCGCGGCCCGGGCGCGTCCCGCCGGCGGCCGGGGGCACGAGCTGAGCCCTTCCCGGCTCGGCAAGGCGTCGGCGGGGGAGCGGCGGACGATCGTCCGGGTCGCCGACGACGGAAAGTCCGACGTGGGCCGCGTGGTCGGAGCCGACCCGGAGGCGCGCGAGCCCTCGAGCGAAGAGGCCCGACGGAAGCGGCAGGAGCGGCGCGGCCAGCGCGGCCAACGCGGCTAGGAGTCGGCCGCTTCGATCAGAAACCGTTCGAGCGCGTCCCAGACCTCTGGGAATCCCAGGAGGTCGTTGTGCCCGGCCTCGGGGATCGGCAGCCAGTGGGTGGAGGTGCCGCTCTCCGAGCCGGCTTCACGCAGCGCCTCGGCGACGCGCCGTCCCTGCTCGGCCGGGATGATCGTGTCCCGCTCGCCGTGGATCACCAGCGTCGGGATGCCCCGTGCCGCGACCCGGTGCGCGGCGTCTAGCGAGTCGTAGCGCTCGCGCACCGCCCAGCGGACGAGGAAGCGCGGGAAGTGGACCGCGGCGACGTCGGCGAGGCGGGTCCAGGGGCTCAAGGCGGCGACGCCGGCGATCGACTCCGCCCCGTCGCCGTCGGCGGCGGTCGCGAAGGCCGCGGCGGCGCCGAGCGACCAGCCGACCAGCACCACCGGCCGCTCCGGGTGCTGCCCGCGCGCCCAGGCGAGGGCCGCCGCGCCCGAGGCCAGGATCGACGCCTCGCCCGGCGCGCCCTCGCTCCGGCCGTAGCCAGGGTAGTCGACCGCCAGCGAGACCGCCGGCAGGCGCCGCAGCCGCCCGAACAGCCCGGAGCGGCGCATCGTCTCCAGGTTCTCGCCGTTGCCGTGGAAGAAGATCGCGACCGGTGCGCCGCCGGGCAGCTCCGCCGGCCGCACCGTCCAGGCGACGGCCCGGCCCCCGGTCGGGAGCGGCAGCCGCACCTCCTCGATCCCCCCGGGCGGCGGCGAGGGCACCGTCACCGGCGGGCTCGGGTAGAGCATGCTGCGGGCGAAGTGGCTGAGCATGAGGACGGCGAGGACGGCCAGGACGGCGAAGATCGCGAGCAGCCGGAAGCGTCGCATCGGGGGCGCGAGCATACCGGGTCGCGCGGTAGGATCCGGCCTTCGATGGACACCTACTCGGCGCTCCTCACCGCGGCGGCGGCCGCCGCCGTGGCCGGCTGCATGCTCGCCGTCCTGACGCGCCTCGACCTCCACCGGGCGCGCCTGGTGCAGTGGCCGCCGCTCCTCGGCGGCCTCGCGATCGTGCTGGCGGTCGTGGCCGGCGCCTACCATCTGCTCACCGGCCACGGGCCGGACTCGCCGGAGCCGATGGAGCCGATCGGCTTCGTCTCCGAGCACCCGGTGCTGGTCCTCATCGCCGCCCTCGCCCTGCTCGCGCTCGGCGTCAACAAGAGCGGGCGCTGATCGTCCGTCGTCCCGACCCGGAATGGAAGCTGGCCCGGGCCAGCCGGGATTGGCCGGCCCGGGGGAAGTGGCTCTACCGAGCCTTGCGCAGCTCGTCGAGGAAGATCGACCCGGCCCGCTGCAGCACACCGGCAGGGGCCCACGCGAGGAGCTGGGCGAGCGCGAGAGGGCTCGCCCGCAGGTCGGCGAGGCGGGTGAGGTCGGCGGCCAGGCTGGTGTTGCGTCGTCGAGGGCACGGCAGTGGGGTCTAGCCGCTGCTGGGCAGCGACTCCACGAGAAGGGGGGAGGTGCTCGGAGCGGGCGTGCCTGCGCCGGCGGGTCCGGGCGGGGGCGCTCGCGCCTCCGGCACGGCTCGGCTGGGAGCACTCCCGCCGGAGGCCTCGCCTGGGTTCGCTGCGGCGCCCAACGGGCGTGGCCTTCGACCGGGCTTGCCGGCTCGCCTTGCTCAACCGCGCTCCGGCGCGAGCGCCCCCGCCCGGACCCTCGAGATCGGTGGTCGATGAAGGAGAGGTGTCGGGCGATCGCTTCGCTCCGCCCGGGTCGGTCTGGCCCTGTACGGGGGACTAGCGCCCGATGTACTGCCGCCCGCGGTACCGTCCACTTCGGGAGCCCCTCCTGCGGCCTACGGCCCCGGGGTCTGCTGATGCTCGGTGTTTTTGGCTGATGAGCGGTCGGCGGATGAGCGGCGCCTGGAGCGGATGGGCGGCCACGTGTGTGTCGCGGGTAAGGCAGAACGCTCGTGGACACTTTGAAGCGAAATATCATATCCTCTACGGGACACGCTAGAAGATCAACCGGTACGGAGGATCGCCGCGACATGTCCAGCTCCGACGTCATCCAGCGCCCGCCCTCCGACGAGACGCTGGCCACAGTGCAGCAGATCTTGTACCGGTACCAGGTCTCCCCCGCGCAGGCCCCGATCCTGCTCGCTGCCGCGGTGCATGAGGTGGCCCACCGCCCACACGCCACGTCCGCTGCCCGAGACGCCCGGCTGGTGCGTGCTGTAGAGCGGTACGCTCGCGCCTACCGGGAGGGGATCCTCCGCGTCTGGCTCGAAGCGCCCGACGAGCTGCCGGAGGAGGAGAAGCCGTCGTGAGCAACGGCCGGTTCGGCAGCGGGCCGCCCGACGACCACGACGATGCTCCGGACGGGCCGGGCGGACTGTACGAGGCCGCCGTCCACCGCGCGCTCCGGGTGGCCCTTCCAGAGCTGGAGGCCGCCCTCGCCGCCGAGCGGGAGGAGGCCCCACGCCGGGTTCGCGAACTGCTCGCCCATCCGCTCCATCGCCAAGCCGGGCTGGTCACCTTCCGCGACCGGTACCAGAGCTTCTGGGCCGCCGAGCACCTGCTCGAGCGCTGCCGGCGGAGCTGGTCGGACGATCCGGTCCACGCCGAATCGCTCGCCCACTTGGCCCTGCGCATCGCCGACGCCATCGAGGCCGCGGGCCGCTCTTCCCGGCGTGCGGCGCGCCAGCGCGATGCGTCCGCCGGCGGGCCGCCCCCGTCCAGCCTGAACGACCAGCGCGCCCGGGCCTGGAGCTACGTAGCGAACTGCCGGCGGATCCGCTCCGAGCTCGCCGCCGTCCCGGAAGCCTTCGAGACGGCCCGGCACCACCTGCTCCACGGCGCCGGCGATCCGGAGGATGAGGTGGGTATCCTGGACCTCGAAGCGTCGTTCTTCATCGATCGGCGGAGCTTCGGCGAAGCGGAGGAGGCGCTGGAGCGGGTGATCGCGATTTACCAGGAGCTGGGCGAGGAGCACCTGGAGGGGCGGGCGATGCTCAAGCTGGCGCGGCTCCGGCACGAGCAGGGGCGGGGCGGCGAGGCGATCCGGCTTTTCCAGGGTGCGAGGGACAAGATCGACTCCGAGCTGGAACCGCATCTGGACCTCATCGTGCAGCGCGGGCTCACGCTCTGCTTCGCCGAGTCGGCACGATTTGAAGAAGCACTGGCGGCTCTTGGTGAGTTACGCCGCACGGTTCAGGGAGACATGTCGAGCAGCGCGCGAGCACGGGTGCGCTGGATCGAGGGGCTGGTGCACTACTACACCGGGAATCGGGAGCGAGCCGTCGCCGCCATCACCGAGGCTCGTGATGGCCTGGCGGACGCGGGAAACCACCACGACACCGCCCTCGCCACTCTCGATCTGGCACGGATCCACCTGAGCGCTGGCGAGCTCGATCGCGCTTGTTCTCTGGCGTCTGATCTCCTCCCGCTCCTCGCCACCGGTGAGATCGCTCCAGAGCCCACCACGGCCATTGCCGCGATCCATCGAGCCATGGAGCGAAGGGAGCTCACGCAACGGAACATCGAAGACGTCGTGATGCGAGTGCGCCGCGCTTTCTTCCCCCTCGAGGAACCGTTCACCTCGGTGGGTTGAGGTGTTTCGAATCGCTTCGGGATTGAGCTGGTTGGGCCGAGTTTTCGCTCTGACACGCACTTTAGGGGCGAAAGGAGAACACCATGTTCCACCTGCGCATCCCGAAGCCCTTCGGCCTCGCTGCCGTCACCCTTCTCGTCTTCGGTCTCCTGGCCGCCACCCCGGCAGCCGCAGCTCCCGACGGGCTGACGGATTTCGGTGCACGAGTCACCGGATGGATCCACACGCTCCTCGGTCCGTGGATGGGCACTCCGGACAATTCCACCCCGGAATCCGCCAACTCGACGATCGGGGATTCGACCTCGACGCCACAAGAGCCGACCCCCGGGGCCGAATCCTGTGAGCAGAGCTGCGAGGACGGTGGCGGGGCAATCGGCGATCCGGACGGTTGAGCCCCCCCGCGCGAATTGATGGGGGCATACCGAATGACGGGCACGCAGCTCAGGAATCCCTGGCTCGTCCAGCTCTACCGGGAGATCGACCCTGCTGAAGAGGTACTACCCGCTTCGGGCGGAGTCGGCAGGGCGGAGCGCAGCGATCGCCCGAGACATCCCCCTCACCCACCCCCGAAGTCGAGGGGCCGGGCCGGGGGCGATCGGGCCGCAGGTGGTTGAGCGAGCCGAGCCGGCAAGGCCGCCGGGAGTGCACTCCCGCCCCGGCGGCGAAGCGAACCCAGGCGAGGCCCACGGTGGCCGTCCTCCCAGCCGAGCCGTGCCGGAGGCCCGATCGCCCCC
>CAZLLV010000513.1:0-4480 GCA_964560325.1 uncultured Thermoanaerobaculia bacterium
GTGACTGCCTCGCTTACGGACGACCACCACCGTCCCGCTGCAAGGCTCGAACGATGCGCTGGTAGTCGAGGGACGGAACCTTCAAACCACTAGCTCGCGGACCTCGGCGCCGGCGGCCACTGCGAGGTCATCATCGACGGGCTCGAGGTACAGCTCGATGGCCTCGCGGATGTTGGACAGCGCCTCTTCGGCGGTGTCTCCTTCGCTGATGCAGCCCGGTAGGCTCGGTACGTACGCGGTGTAGCCGCCCTCGTCGCTCGGCTCCAGGACGATCTTCAGTCTCATGGCGCGATTCTACTGTGTCCGGCCGACGTGCCACCCTCTTCGGGAAACCACGGCTTTGGCGTGTGAGATGGTCAAGACCGTGACCCCACCACCGAACAATAGGCCCGGGGCGCGGGGCGCGCGCGGTGGAGGGGTCGGAGGCCGTCGAGCTGGCAACGGTGGTGGGAGGGCAAGCCCGTACCGCCGACGAAGCCGACGCCAGGCGAGGCCCCCAGAGGGCGTGCATGGAGCCGAGCCGTCCCGGAAGCGCGCGCGCCCCGCGCCCCGGGCCGGCTGCTCGTCCCGAACCTTCCAACCACCACTCGCCCTCCCACCCTGACGAGGCTCCCTCCGAGGATTTTCTGCCGGCACGTCCGTCATACGATCAGAACGGCAGCACATCGTCTTCAGGACTCGTCCACCACCGGAGGTGACACCGTGCCTTACAAGCGACTCTATCGGGGAGATTTCCACCGGGCTCGGCGCGAGCACCGGGATTGGCCTTCGCTGGTGAGCGAAGGGGATTCGTGGTTCTCGTACGAGCTGCGCGGCAACATCATCGACCGCCTGGACGATCCGAGGGACACCGCCCTCCCCGCCGACCAGCAGCACTGGGCGCTGCTTCGGCTGGAGCAGAGCGGCGACACGATCGCCGAGATCCTGTCCGCGGGGCAGCGCGCCTACCTGCGGGATCGGGTCCTCGAGCCTTTCGAGGGCATCGACGCTCTACTGTTCAGCGGCGGCGGCAACGACATCATCGGTCCGGAAATGGGCAGGCTCCTCCGGGACTTCCAGGACGGGGACGTGCCGATCGAGGATCGCTTCCGCCAGGACAAGCTCCGGCGAACCCTCGACATGATCCGCGGCCTCTTCCTCGATCTGATCGAGCTCTGCGCCTCCATCCAGCCCCAGCTCGACATCTACGCCCACGGCTACGACTACCCGAAGCGCCTCGGCGTGCCGGCCCGGCTCTTCAAGATCAAGGTCGCCGGGCCGTGGATCCTGCCGAGCTTCCAGGACCGGGGATACGGAGGGAAGGACGAGCTCCAGGCGGAGATGCTCCGCTACCTCGTCGACTCGTTCAACGACCTGCTCGCGGACCTGGACGCGGATCACGAGCGCTTCCACCACGTCGACCTGCGGGGCGTGGTGGGCGACGAGTGGGCGGACGAGATCCATCCCAACCGCAAAGGCGCCATGGCGGTCGCCGCGAAGCTCCGCAGGATCTTCAAGGCGCGTTTTCCGCACCTGATCTAGCGGACCATCTCCGGTCCACCACCGAACGGTAGGCCCGGGGATGAGCCGCCCCTCTGCTACGCTGATCCTGTGACCCACTCCTCGCGCCGCACTCTGTCGCGGGACACGACCCTCGAAGCGGAAGCGGTCCGGATCGAGATCTACCGCCGCATGTCCCCGGGGCAGAAGCTCGCCCTCGTGGAAGAGGCGAACCGCACGGCCCGTGCCCTCGCCCTCGCGGGGCTCCGGCGGCGCCACCCGAACGCCGGCGAGGCCGAGCTGTTTCGCCGGCTCATGGACCTCACGCTGGGCGAGGAGCTGGCGATGGAGGCCTACGGTCCACACCCTCGGGAACACGCGGGATGAACCAGGGGCTCGGCGAGACGGCCAGCCCTCTCTTCGAGGTGCTTCAGGCCCTGGCGAGCTTGGGGCTCCGCCACCACCTGGGCGGCTCCTACGCCAGCTCCGTCCACGGCGTGCCCCGCCAGACCCTCGACGCCGATCTGGTGGTCGATCTGGACGCGGCGTCCGTCCCGGAGCTAGCCGACCGGTTGCGAGAGCGCTTCTACCTGGACGAGGAGCGGATGGCGTTCGCCGTGTCGAGACGTTCGAGCTTCAACCTGATCCACCTCGGGACCGGTTTCAAGGTGGATGTCTTCGTGAAGCGTGAGGGGGCCTTCGACGACCTCGAGCTCGAGCGTAGCCAGCTCGCTGAGCTGCCGGAGATGGGCGGGCGGAGCGTACCGGTCAAGAGCGCGGAAGACACGGTGCTCCGGAAGCTCCAGTGGTACGCGGAGGGTGGGCGTGTGTCGGATCGTCAGTGGTCCGACGTGCTCGGAGTCGTCAAGGCACAGGGCGACCGCCTCGACCGAGAGTACCTGGTGACCTGGGCCGGGGAGCTGGAGATCCGCGATCTGCTGGACCGAGCGCTCGCCGAAGCGTGATCGGAGTCGCCCCTCACCCCGGACCGGCTGCTCAACGACAAGTCACTCGCTCTTCAGTGTCTCCAGCGGGTCGATGCACACTGTCTCCTGCGCCGGGGCCCAGGCGGCGGTGAGGGCTACGGCGGCGAGCAGCGCCGCGGTTGCCGCCAGCGTCGCCGGGTCGGCCCGGACGGTGTGCCACCCACTTCGGAAGGCGCGGGCGGAAAGGCCCCTCGCCCCGGGCCGGCTGCTCGTCCCGAACCTCCCAACGACCACCCACCCGAGAGCCGGCGGTTTCCGTCCGTTTGGTACCATCGCCACGCGCCCCGGCGCTTCCCTCACAGATCCCGTTCCGCAGCACGAAAGGAGCCGTGATGTCCGTTCCTCGCCCACTCTCCCTCGCCGTCCGCCGATCCGCCCCGGCGCTCCCGCTCCTGGCGCTTCTCCTGCTCGTCTCGACCGTTGCCGTTGCCGTCCCCGGCCTCGCCCAGGCGCCGGCGGAGGAGCCGGTGTCGCCGTTCGACCACCTGGCCTGGCGCAACGTCGGGCCGGTCAACATGAGCGGCCGGGTGGCGGACGTCGAAGGCGTGCCGGGCGATCCGCGCGAGGTCTGGGTCGGCGCCGCCGCGGGCGGGGTCTGGAAGTCGACCGACGGCGGCCTCACGTTCGACCCGGTGATGGACGACCAGCCGGTCGCCTCGATCGGCGACATCGCGCTCGCGCCGTCGAACCCGAGCGTGGTCTACGTCGGCTCGGGCGAGGCGAACGTGCGCAACAGCGTGTCGGAGGGCAACGGCGTCTACAAGTCGACCGACGGCGGCCAGAGCTGGCGCCACGTCGGGCTCGAAGGCACCCGCCACGTCTCACGCGTGCTCGTCCATCCGAGCGACCCGGACACCGTCTTCGTCGGCGCCCTCGGCTCGATCTACGGCCCGAGCGACGAGCGCGGCGTCTACCGCTCGACCGACGGCGGGGACAGCTGGGAGCGGGTGCTCTTCCTCGACGACCGCCACGGCGTCGCCGACATGGACCTCGACCCGGAGAACCCGAACGTCGTCTACGCCGCCTTCTGGCGCTTCGAGAGGAAGCCCTGGACGCACCGGACCGGCAGCCGCGAGGGCGGGGTCTGGAAGTCGACCGACGGCGGCGACACCTGGAAGGAGATCGGCGTCGAGGAGGGCGCGGCGCTGCCCGAGCTGATGGGGCGGATCGGGGTCAAGGTGGCGCCGTCCGACCCGTCGGTCGTCTACGTGATCGCCGAGTCGGACGAGGGGACTCTCTTCCGCTCCGACGACCGGGGCGAGCACTTCCGGAAGGTCTCGGACGACCAGGAGATCGTCTCGCGCGGCCTCTACTACACCGACCTGCGAGTCGACCCGGCGGACGAGAACCGGCTCTACGCATTGGCGAGCCGGCTCCAGCGCTCGATCGACGGCGGCCGGACCTGGGAGCGCATCGCGCGCAACACCCACGTCGACTACCACGCGCTCTGGATCGACCCGGTCGACCCGCGCCGCATGTGGCAGGGGCAGGACGGCGGGATCGCCGTCTCCTACGACCGGGGCGACACCTGGGAGCCGATCCGCAACCTGCCGATCGCGCAGTTCTACCAGGTCTACGTCGACGACCGGGAGCCGTTCTACTCCCTGGGCGGCGGCCTCCAGGACAACGGCACCTGGTACGGCCCGAGCCGCACGCGCGAGCCGGCCGGCATCCTGGCCGACGACTGGCGGATGATCTCGTTCGGCGACGCCTACTGGGTGGTGGCGCACCCGGACGAGCCGGAGCTGCTGATCAGCGAGTCGCAGGCCGGCGGCATCGTGCGCACCGACATGCGCACCCGGCAGCAGGTCGACATCAGTCCGCAGCCGCGGAGGAACGACGGCGGGCCGGTCGAAGAGCTCGAGTACCGCTTCAACTGGAACGCGCCGATCGTCGCTTCGCCGCACGACGGGGAGACGATCCTGTTCGGCGGCAACGTGGTCTTCCGGAGCCGGGACTTCGGCGAGACCTGGGAGGTGATCTCGCCGGATCTCACGACCGACGATCCGGAGAAG
>CAZLLV010000514.1:0-13132 GCA_964560325.1 uncultured Thermoanaerobaculia bacterium
CCGCCGCCTCGACCTCGGCGAGGAGCGCCGGCACCTCCTCCGGCCGGTCGGTCCGCAGCACCGCCGCCGGCCGCCGGAAGCGAAGCCACCCGCCCGCGCGTCCGGCCGGCGGATCGTCGACCCGGAGCAGCGCTCGCGGCATCGGTTCCCGGCCTCCGGCCCGGCTAATCGAGGTAGCCGAGGGCGCGCAGGTGCTCCTCCGACTCGGCGTCGATCTCCGTCGCCGGGATGTCGGAGGCCGCCTTCAGCCCGTCGCGGACGGTGCGGAGCCAGATCCGCAGCCCCTCGGACGGCTTCGTTCCCGGCTCGGCGAGGTCGACGAGCTCGCCCGGGTCGGCGGCCACGTCGTAGATCCGGATCGTCTGACTGGCGAGGTCGTAGACCTCCTTGCGGTCGCCCGCCAGGCGCGCCACTTCGAGCAGACCTTCGATCCGGGCCGAGGACGAGGTGTGGTTCATGTGCACGGCGCCCTTGTGGGCCTGGAAGTAGGTCACCCGGTTGGGCGCCTTCTCCTCGCCCGCGAAGACGCCCGACCAGTCGTGGCCGCGGAAGCCCTCGGGCTCCGGCAGGCCGAGCAGCCCGAGGATGGTCGACGGCAGGTCGATGATCAGCGACGGCGCGTCGATCCGCCCGGCCGGTACGCGGCCGGGCCAGATCACGCCCATCGGAATCCGCAGGCTGTCGTCGTAGACGTGCCGGCCGTGGCCCCAGTAACCGTGGTCGCCCAGGCTCTCGCCGTGGTCGGCCACGAAGATCACCATCGTGTTCTCCGGGGGCTCGCTCGCGCCGCCGCCCAGGCTTTCGAGCAGCCGGCCGACCTCCCGGTCGACGTAGGCGATCTCGGTGTCGTACCGGTCGCTCTTCGAGGCACCCTGCTCGGGGTCCACGTCGAGGCGGCCGGCGAACTCGTCCCACAGCCGGTAGGGCGCGTGCGGCTCGACGTACTGGAGCCAGAGGAAGTACGGATCGTGCGGCCTCTCGTCCCGGTGCTCCTCGACCCAGTCGACGGCGGCGCTCGTCAGGTCCTCGCCGGTCGCCTCCGCGTTGAACAGGCCGAGCCAGCGCTTGCGGCTGAACACCTCGTCGTAGACCTCGAAGTGCTCGGAGAGGCCGATCAGCTCGTCGCGAAGGGTCCAGTTGCCGACGAAGGCGCCGGTCGCGTAGCCGCGTTTCGCCAGGAGTTTGGGGAGCGATTCGAGACCGGGCCGCACCCGCAGCCCGTTGCGGCTCGCCCCGTGCTCGTGCGGGAAGCGGGAGGTGAGCATCGAGGCCGAGGCGGGCCCGGTGAGCGGCTCGACGGTGCGCGCCTCGGTGAAGCGGGCGCCGCGCTCGAGAAGGCGGTCGATGGTGGGCGAGGTCGGGCGCCGGTAGCCGTAGCCGGACAGCCGGTCGGTGCGCAGGGTGTCGATGCACACGACCACGATGTTCGGGAATCGCGGCCCCCGGTCCCGCGACGCCTGGGACGCGGCGCGGTCGGCCGAGGCCGCCCCGAGGGCGAGGACGGCGAGCAGGGCGACGGAGACGAATCGAGACTTCGACGACGGCTGAATCGTTCTCATCGCGCGGGACGATATCAAAGCCCCCGGCTGCGCGTGGCCATCGCGCGGCCTCTGGCATCCGGCTTGCTCCACTCCCGGGGAGAAGGATCAGAGACTCGAATCCCGAGCTCGCCAGGGCTCGATCACCCGGACAAGGAGATCTACATGAACACCGTGACTCGCTCGACCGCGAGTGCGCAGGCCGCCGCCCGGAGCGCCTTCCGGAGCGACTGGGTCGTGCTGCTCGCCCGCCTCGGCTACGCCGCCAAGGGCGTGGTCTACATCATCGTCGGCGTGCTCGCCACGCAGGCCGCCTTCGGCCGGGGCGGCGAGACCACCGGCAGCGAGGGCGCCCTCCGCACCATCGCCGCGCAGCCCTTCGGCCAGGCGATGCTCTGGCTGGTCGGCCTCGGCCTCTTCGGCTACGCGCTCTGGCGCTTCATCCAGGCTGGCATCGACCCGGAGCACAAGGGGACCGACGCCTCCGGGGTGGCCGCGCGCCTCGGTTACGTGGCGAGCGGCGTGATCCACGCTTCGCTCGCCCTCTACGCGATCCGCCTCGCGACCGGCTCCGGCGGCGGCGGCGGCGGGAGCACCCAGAGCCTGACCGCGAAGGTGCTCGCCAATCCGTTCGGCCAGGTCGTCGTCGGCCTCGCCGGTCTCGCCGTCATCGCCTACGGTCTCAAGGCCGCGTACAGCGCCTACACGCGCAAGTATCGCGACAAGGTCGCGTTCGGGCAGCTCGACGCCCGCGCCCGCCAGTGGGTCGACCGCGTGGGCCGCCTCGGGCTCTCCGCCCGCGCCGTCGTTTTCGGACTGATCGGCGTCTTCCTGCTGCGCGCCGCGATCCAGTCGGACGCCTCCGAAGCGCGCGGCCTGGAAGGGGCGCTCGACACGGTCGCTCGCCAGCCGTACGGCCCGTGGCTCCTCGCCCTGGTCGCCATCGGCCTGGCCTGCTACGGCGTGTTCTCGATCGTGAAGGCCCGCTATCGCGCTTTCCCGGCGTAGGACGCCGCCTTCCTGCGAGCCGCGATCCGCCGGGGCTGCTACGCTCGCAGCGGAGGGGAGATCACCATGAGCGACATCGAGAGCCGAGGCTACGCGCACCCCGAGGTGCTCGTTTCCACCGACTGGGTGGCGGAGCACCTCGACGACCCGGCGGTGCGGATCGTCGAATCGAACGAGGATCCGCTCCTCTACGCCACCGGCCATCTGCCCGGGGCGGTCGAGGTCGACTGGACGCGCGACCTCAACCACCCGGTACGGCGCGACTACCTCGACCGCGACGGCTTCGAGCGGCTCGCCCGCCGGCTCGGGATCGCGCGCGAGACGACCGTCGTCTTCTACGGCGACCGCAACAACTGGTGGGCCACCTACGCCTTCTGGGTCTTCCAGCTCTTCGGACACGAGCGCGCGCGGGTGATGGACGGCGGGCGGCTGAAGTGGAAGCAGGAGGGGCGCGATCTGGTGCGCGAGGTGCCGACCTTCCCCGAGAGCGACTACGAGGCGCCGGAGCGCGACGACGAGCGGGTGCGGGTCTTCCGCGACGCGGTGCTCGCGCACGTCGAGAGCGGCCGGCCGCTGATCGACGTGCGAAGCCCCGAGGAGTACTCGGGAGAGCGCCTCCACATGCCCGACTACCCGAACGAGGGGGCGCTGCGCGGCGGCCACATCCCGGGCGCCGCCAACGTACCCTGGAGCCGCGCGGTCGACGCCGCGGACGGCACCTTCAAGAGCGCCGACGAGCTGCGCGCGATCTACGCCGAGGAGGCGGGGGTCGGCCCGGACGACGACGTGGTCGTCTACTGCCGGATCGGCGAGCGCAGCAGCCACACCTGGTTCGTCCTCTCCTACCTGCTCGGCTACGACCGGGTCCGCAACTACGACGGGAGCTGGACCGAGTGGGGCAACCTGGTGAACGTGCCGATCGAGCGTTGACTCCTGCCGACCGATGGCCGAGCTTCCCGAGCCTCTCGAGGACCTGCTGTCGCGTCTCGATCTGCTGACCGAGCGGAGCGACCGGATCGAGACCCTGATCGCCCTCGGCGAGGGCTTCCGCGAAGTGCCGCCGGAGGTCGCCCGCCGGCCGTTCGGGGACGAGCGCCGGGTTCCGGGCTGCGAGTCGGAGGCGTACGTCTGGTCGACCGAGCGGCCGGACGGCACGGTCCAGCTCCACTTCGCGGTCGAGAACCCGCAGGGGGTCTCCGCCATGGCGCTGGCGGCGATCCTCGATCGCACGCTCTCCGGCCTGCCGCCGGAGGAGATCGTGCGGGTGCCGCCGGAGATCGTCTACCGGATCTTCGGGCGCGAGCTGTCGATGGGCAAGTCGATGGGACTGACCGGGATGGTCGAGGCGGTGCGCCGGGAGGCGAGAGAGAGGCTGGCGAGCTGACTCCGGGCGAGCCCCTCTCCACCGAGCCGTCCGCCCGGCTCACCGACATCCGGCCGTCCGTCCCGGGGAGGGAAGGAGCTCTTCGGCCGGCAGATCCTGTTTCGGGTCGCCGATCTTTTCAGTGCGGTGACGGGCGCGGAACGGGACACGCAGGGTTCTCCCGGAGCCGGGGGCATGCGAATTGAAACGAGAGCGGACCGGAGGGAGGACACGATGCGCCTGAAACAGAGGGAGAGCGGTTCCGCCATCGCGTGGCTGGCCCTCGCGCTGGCGATCCTCGCCGCGGTGGTGGCGGTGGTCGCCTACTACCGCAGCGGCGGGACGCCCATCGAGCAGGAGGTGGCGCGCGAGGTGGACGACGCGACCACCGTGCTCCGGCGGCAGATCGCGGAGATCGAGAAGACCACGCGGGAGTCGCGCGAGCGGATCGAGCAACGCGCCCTGGCGTCCGAAGCCCGCGAGGCGCTGCTTTCGGCGCTCTCGGCGATCGAAGAGGAGGGGGACGTGGAGGAGATCCGCCGCGCCCTCGCCGAGGCGGGGGACGACCTACAGGCGATGTTCGAAGGGGAGGACGAGGGGGCGCGCGAACGCTGGCAGGCCCTGCGCACCGACCTCGAGCGCGCCGACGAGGCGGTGGGCGAGGACGTTGACCAGGCGTTCGCCTCGGTCTCCGCCGCCCTCGCCCGGGTCGATGGGGAGATCGAGCGGCAGGTGGCCCGGGCGCGCGAGGCGGCGGACGAGGAGGCCGCCGGAGGGCTCTTCGAGGAGATCGGCGAAGAGGAGCCGAGCGAACCGGGGAGCCAGCCCTAAGCGACCCGGATCGCCACCTTCCCGAAGTGCTTGCCGGCGCCGAGGTGGGCGAAGGCGTCGCGCGCGTCGTCGAAGTCGAAGACCCGGTCGACCACCGGCCGCAGCTCATGGCCGGCGACTGCGCGGTTCATCGCTTCGAACTGCTCCCGGCTTCCGACCAGCACGCCCTGGATCCGCACGCTCCGCATCAGGACCGACGCCACGTCGAGCTGCGCCGGCCGGCCGGCGAGCACGCCGATCAGCGCCACCGTGCCGCCGGAGGCGACCGCCCGCAGCGATTGGGGCAGCGTGTCGCCGCCGCCGACCTCGATCACGAGATCGACCCCTTCCGGCACCAGCTCGCGGACCCTCTTGCCCCAGCTCTCGGTCGTCCGGTAGTTGATCCCCTCCCAGGCGCCGAGCTCGCGGGCGCGCGCCAGCTTCTCGTCCGAAGACGAGGTGACGATCACCCGCGCCCCCAGGAGCCGGGCGAGCTGGAGGGCGAAGATCGAGACGCCGCCGGTGCCGAGCGTGAGCACCGTGTCGCCGGCGCGGATCGGCGGATCGGGCGCTCCGGTCAGCGCGTTCCAGGCGGTCACCGCGGCGCACGGCAGGGTCGCCGCCTCCTCGTCGGACAGGTGATCGGGCACCTTCACCACGCTCTCGGCCCGCACCGTCATCGCCTCGGTGAGGGTGCCGTCGAGCGGACCGCCGAGGGTGCTGCCGACCATGTCGCGGCGCGGCCGGCCGCCGAGCCAGCTCTGGGCGAAGATCGGCATCACCCGGTCGCCGACCGCGAGCCCCGGGGCGCGCCGCTCGGCGCCCGGGCCGAAGGCGACGATCTCGCCGGCGCCGTCCGAGCAGGGGACGAGCGGCAGCGGCTGCTTCGGGTTGTACTTCCCTTCGACCATCAGCAGGTCGCGGTAGTTGATCGACGCCGCCCGCAGGCGCAGCGCGATCTCGCCCGGCCCCGGCTCCGGGTCGGGCAGCTCGACCTGCCGCAGGTTCGCGAGGCCGAACGAGCCCTCGACCCGCCAGGCCCTCACCCGTTCTCCAGCGCGCCGCGGATGCGGCCGGCGAGCTCGGCGCCTTTCTCGGAAGAGAGGCTGCCGGCGTTCCAGCCGATTCCGAGGCCCTCGCCGCCGACCTTCGGAATGACGTGGAAGTGCACGTGCATCACCACCTGGTGCGCGGCGGAGCCGTTGTTCTGGAGCACGTTGTAGGCGATGGCACCGGTCGCCGCGAGCACCGCCCGGGCGATCCTAGGCAGCACCCGGCCGATCGCCGCGGCCGACTCGTCCGACAGCTCGTGGAGCTGGGCCTTGCGCTCCTTCGGGATCACCAGGGTGTGCCCCTCGGAGAGCGGCCCGATGTCGAGGAACGCGAGCACGTGGTCGTCCTCGTACACGCGATGGCAGGGGATCTCGCCGGCGAGGATCTTGTCGAAGATGGTCGATGGCTGGCTCATGGGGCGATTGTAGCGGGGTGGCCGCACGGACACCGGATGATGCGCGACACGTTTCGCGTCAGTCTTGCACTACATGCTGAGTAGGTTCGGGATCCGGGCATCGTGCCCGCCGTCCGCGGGCATGCGGCCCGTGGACCGAGGAAAGGGGTGAGGACCATGAGGATCGGAAGAGCCATCGCCGCCTCGGCCTTCGCGGCCGTCGTGCTCGCCGCCGCACCGGCCGGCGCGCAGTGCATCTACGGAACGTCGGGCAACGACGTGATCTACGGCACCAGCGGCGCCGACTGCATCTCGGGAGGGGCGGGCGCCGACACCATCTACGGCCTCGGCGGTGACGACCTGCTGCACGGCGACAGCGAGGCCGATACCGTCGACGGTGGCTTCGGCGCCGACGACGTGTACGGCGACTCCGGCGCCGACCACCTGATCGGCGGCCCGCAGGTCGACTACATGGACGGCTGGACCGAGAACGACTTCATGCAGGGTGGCAACGGAGGCGACGGCATGTTCGGGTACACCGGGGACGACGATCTCCGAGGCAACGACCTGAACGACTACCTCTACGGCGAGGACGGCGACGACGACCTCGACGGCGGGAGCGGCACCGACTACCTCTACGGCGAGGCCGGGTTCGACTTCTGCAAGAACGGCGAGGGCTACTCCGGCTGCGAGGGCGTGCCCTACGGCGGCCTCGACTACTGACCTGGCGGTCCGCCGCCGCGGAGCCGTCGGCCTCTCCCGGGCCGGCGGTTCCCGCCCGTCTTCGAGTCCGGACGCCGTCATGACGCGCCTCGCCGTCGCTCTCCTCCTTCCGTTCGCGTTCGTTCTCCCGGCCTCGGCCGGTCTTCATGACCCCGCCGTCACCGGGACCGTGCTCGACGAGCAGGGAGCGCCCGTCGTCGGTGCCCGAGTCGAGCTCGAAGCGCTCCTGAGCGCCCACGAGAGCGGCCGCCGGCGCCTCGCAGGGCGGGAGCGGCCACCTGCCGCCGCCGCGGTGACGACCGACGCCGCGGGACGCTTCGTGCTCGCCGCGCCGGCGATCGGCGCCTACGACGTGGTGGCGCGTGCACCGGGCCGGGTGGCGATGGTGCACGGTCCCCTGCTCCTGCTCGAGCGGGTCTCCCTGCCGCCGGCGGTGCTGCCGACCGACGGGAGCGCCCGGGCGCGGGTGCTCGGCACCGCCGGGCGGCCGGTGGCGGGCGCCTGGGTTGCGGCGTCGCCCGATCGGTACGCCCGAGACGCTCCGACCACCGGCGGCGAGCCCGCCACCGTTTCCGTGCGCGTGACGCTCCGCGACGGCACGCCGGTGCCCGACCTGATCGCCCGCGCCGGTGAGGGCTTCCTGCCGCTCGGAGCGACCGGCGCGGACGGCAAGCTGGCCCTCCCGGTGCCGCCGTCGGCGGGCGCCCTGGAGGTCCATCTGTTCGCCGCCGACGGCCGCCAGCGGCGGTACCGCCTGGAGCGGCCGCGGGCCGACCAACCGGAGCCGGCCCCCACGCGGTGGCTCTTCCCGCGCGCGCTCCCGGTCCGGGGCCGCGTGCTCGGAGCGGACGGGCGCCCGCTCCGGGACGCGGTGGTCTGGAGCCGCAGCGATCCGGCCCGCGTGGTGCCGGTCGGGCGCGACGGCAGCTACGCCCTGACCGTGCCCGCCGGGGGGCGCCTTCCCCTGGTGGCCGCGGCGCCCGGCTACGTCGCGGAGGCCTTGAGCCTTGGGCCCGCTCACGCCGCGGCCGGACGGGCGCCGACGGTGGCGCTCGAGCGCGCCGCCGGCTTTCGCGGCCTCGTCACCGGCCCCGACGGCCGTCCGATCGCGGGAGCCGCGGTCGATGCGGTCCACCCGGCCGCCGTCGGCCCGCGGGAGCACGCGCGGGACGACCCGACGGCGGAGCGTGCGGAGACCGCCGCGGACGGCGTCTTCGTGCTCCGACGGCTGCGGCCGGAGCAGGAGTACGAGCTCCGGGTGCGCAGCCCCGGTCACCTCCCGGAGGTCCGGCGGGCGGTCGCCGGCTTCGCCCCGAGCGCCGCCGGTGAGCCGCTCCTCCGGATCGCGCTCCGGCAGGCGTGTGCGCTCCGGGGCCGGGTCGCGGACCGGGAGGGCGCGCCGATCGCGGAGGCCGCCGTCGTCGTCCGTCCGGCGGTGCGTCCGGGCCGGGAGAGCAGGCTCCGGCGCCGGCTCGGTGCGGCCGACGAGCGGCCGGCGGCGCCGGGGGATGCGGAGGCGGCGACCGACGCCTCCGGCCGGTTCGCGGTCGCCGCCAGCCCCGCCGGGCGGATCGACGTCGAGGTGCGCAAGCCGGGCTTCGCGCCGACCTTCCGGCGAGGCGTCGAGCTGCCCGGAGAGGGAGCCGCCTGCGGCGCGCCGGTCGATCTCGGGACCTTCGTCCTCCGACCCGGAGCCCGGGTCGAAGGGCGGGTGGTGACGCGCAGGGGCGATCCGGTGCCGGACGCCGAGGTCTTCCTGGCCGAACGGGCGCCGCGCGAGGGAGCACCGCAGGTGCCCCGGGAGCGCACGCCCGACGCGACGACCGATCGCGCCGGGCAGTTCGTGCTCGGCGACCTGCCGGCGGGCGAGCCGAAGCACCTGGTCGTCGCCGCGGCCGGCCACCGGACCGAGGTGGTGCTCGGCGTGCGCCCACCGCCTCCCGAGCCCCTCCTCGTCCGGCTCGATCCGGTCGCCACCCTGCGGGGCCGGGTGGTCGACGAGGAGGACGTGCCGGTCGCCGGGGCGCGCGTCCACGTCGAGTGGCGCTTCGTGTTGCCGAACGATCCGCTCCGGCGCCCTTCCGGGGACCTGGTCGAGCGGACCGCGACATCCGGCGGCGACGGGGCCTTCGAGGTCGCGGACGTGCCGCCGGGCACGGTGACCCTCGCGGTCTCCGCGGAGGATCTCGTCCCCGTCGACGGGGTGGAGGTCCAGGTCCCGCGGGGTGACGACGAGCCGGAGCTCGTCCTGGTGCTGCGCGAGGGTGCGCGGCTGGAAGGACAGGTGATGACCGACGCCGGCGACCCGGTGGCGGGAGTCCGCATCTCCGGCGAGGCGCGGACGGGGGTCTCCGACGCTGAGGGGCGTTACGCGATCGGCGGGCTCACCCTCGGCGAGGAGGCATTCCGGCTGTTCCATCCCGACTACCCCCGGCAGGAACGCGTCGTCTCGATCGAGGAGGGCCTCAACGTCCTCGACTTCGAGCTGCCGGCGGGCACCGAGGTGACCGGGAGGGTCACTGATACGTCCGGCGATCCGGTGGTGGGAGCGACGGTCGAGCTCACGTCACTCGACCGTTTCCGCGGCTCGCGCTACCGGGAGCGGAGCGGGGAGGACGGCGGGTTCCGGCTCGCCCCGGTCGCGGCGGGACGCTACCGCCTACAGGGCGAGGCGGACGGCTTCGCCGCCGGCGGCGACGGGATCGCCGTGACCGTCGCGAGCGACCCGGTCGAGGACCTGGAGCTGGTGCTGGTCCGGGGCGCCATCGTCCATGGTGCCGTGACCGGCTTGACCGAGGCCGAGCTCGCCCAGGTGGCGGTGAGCGCGCACGGGCCGGAGGGGGAGGAGCGCCCGGCTCGGACGGACGCCGAGGGGCGCTACGAGGTGGTCGGGCCGCTCGCTCCGGGTCCCTGGCGGCTGCGCGCGGCGCTCTGGGACGGCGAGCGGAGCGTCGAGGTCCGGGTGCCGATCGCGGCGTCGGACCGGGAGGTCGTGCGCGACCTCGAGTTCCTCGACCGCGCGGCGCTCTCCGGGAGCGTGCTGCACGGCGATGAGCCGCTCACCGGCGCGACGGTCTCGATCCGCGGCGAGCGCTTCGAGATCGAGCGGAGCGTCACGAGTGGGCACGACGGCCGGTTCGTATTCCGCGACCTGGAGGCCGACCGCTACTGGCTGGGGGTGAAGGAGCCGGAGCTGCGCCTGGTGCACAACGAGACGCTCGACGTGATGGGCGAGGTAGAGGTCGTGGTGCGTCTCGAATCGGGATCGGTCGCCGGCCGGGTGCGGGACGTCGAGAGCGCCGATCCGGTGGCGGACGCGCTCGTGTCGCTGCGACCGACGGTCGGGGCGGACTTCCTGATCGCGGACTCCACGCAGGCCGACGGCGCCTTCCACGTGGTGAACGTACCGGCGGGCGAGTACCGGCTGGAGGTCGTCGCCCCGGGCTACGAGCCGGTGCGCCGGGAGCTGCGGATGGCGCCCGGCGAGGCGCTCCTCGACCTCGACCTGGGGCTCGCGCGTGCCGCCGGCCTCGAGCTCGACGTGCGGCTCGCCGCCGGGACGGTGCCGCCGGCGATCCACGCCGTCGTCTTCGACGCTTCCGGGGCCGTGTCGCTCCGCGGCTCCTACGCGCCCCGGGCGGACGGCGTCTTCGTCCTCGCCAGCGTCCCGGCGCAGAGCGGCCGCATCACGGTGGGGGCGCCGGGTGGAGCCGTGGCAACGGTCGACTTTGCCGGAGCGGGCTCCGCGGCACCGGTCCGCGTCACCCTCCCGCCGGCCGGGCGCCTCCGCGTCGAGGTGCCGGCGCTCGCGGCCGAGAGCCGGCTCGCCGCCCTGACGCTCCTCGGGCCGGACGGCGCGCGGTTCTGGACGCTCGGACCGGGCGGCACGGTCGAAAGCGAGTGGATCGTCCGCGGCGGCCGGTCGACGGTCGACGGGGTGCCGGTGGGCACCTGGACGCCCGTCGTCCAGTCCTCGGACGGCCGGACCTGGTCCGGCGCCGCGGTCGTCTCGGACCGCACGGAGAGCGCGATCGAGCTGTTCTGAGACCGCCCCCCGGGTGCTAAGGTCGTTGCGATGCCGAGGATCACCAAGGTCTACACGCGCCAGGGGGATGCGGGCGAGACCCGCCTGGTCGGCGGGCAGAAGCTCGCCAAGGACGACGCCCGGATCGAAGCGTACGGGACGGTCGACGAGCTCGGCGCGGCGCTCGGCTTGGCGCTCTCGAGCGAGGTCGGCGGGCGCTGCCGGGAGATGCTGACCCGGATCCAGAACGACCTCTTCCACATGGGCTCGATGCTCGCCACCCACGAGGACGACCGGGAGCGCTTCCCGGGGCCGGCGATCGAGGACCGGCACGTCGAGGCGCTCGAGGGGTGGATCGACGAGGTGAACGACCGGCTGCCGCCGCTCGAGAACTTCGTCCTCCCCGGGGGCACCGAGGCGGCGGCCCGCCTGCACGTGGCGCGCTGCGTCTGCCGGCGGGCCGAGCGGCGGACGGTGACCCTGGCCCGCGTCGCCCCGGGGGGCGCCACCGCCATGGCGGTCACCTACCTCAACCGCCTCTCCGACCTGCTGTTCGTGCTCTCGCGCGACGAGAACCACCGGACCGAGACTCCCGAAGTCCTCTGGAACTCCAGGGCCTGATCGGATCGCCCCCCCCCCCCAATCCCCGTCCCCCTCGCGACCCTCGTACCGCCCGCCGGGGCGATCAGGCATAAAACCTGCTATTCCTCCGACCGGGGGACGCTCCGGGCCGTGCCCGGAGGCTCCCGAGCTTCTTTACCCTGACGCAGTTCGGAGGATCGACCGATGTCCAACTTCAGTCTCTACATCGTCGGGTTCATCATCGTGATCGCCGGGCTCGCCTACGGTGCTTTCCTGCTCGGCGTGCCGCCGGTCTGGATCGGCGTCGGCGTGGTCGTGCTGGTCGGAATGGCGATCGTCAAGGGCGTGAGCAGCACCCGCCACCGCGAGCTGCCGCCGGAAGAGCAGCACCGAGCCGGCACGCGCCGCGTAGTGGTCGACGAGGACTGACTCGGGGTCCGGGGCCCCTCAGGCCACTGTCTCTCTCATCACCTCGTCCATCGTCGTCACGCCGTCGCGGATCTTCTGGCGGCCGCTGGCGCGGAGCGAGATCATGCCGTTCTCGAGCGCCTGTTGGCGCAGCTCGATCGCCGAGGCGCCGGAGAGGATCAGCTCGCGGATCGCGTCGTTGACCTCCATCACCTCGTAGAGCGCGATCCGGCCCTTGTAGCCGGTGTTGCTGCACCGCTCGCAGCCGCGCCCCTCGAAGAGTTGGATCGTCTTCGCCTCCTGCTCGGAGAAGCCGAGGTCGATGAGCGCCGGCGGCGGCAGCTCCGCCGGCTGCTTGCAGAAGGTGCAGATCCGCCGCACCAGCCGCTGGGCGACGATCAGGTGCACCGACGTCGCCACCAGGAACGGCTCGATGCCCATGTTCATCAGGCGGTTGATCGACGACGGGGCGTCGTTCGTGTGCAGGGTCGAGAGCACCAGATGGCCGGTCATGGCGGCCTTGATGGCGACCTCGGCGGTCTCGAAGTCGCGGATCTCGCCGACCAGCACGATGTTCGGGTCCTGGCGCAGGAAGGAGCGCAGGGCGGAGGCGAAGTTGAGGCCGATCCGCTCTTGCATCTGGACCTGGTTCAGGCCCTCGATGTTGAACTCGACCGGGTCCTCCGCGGTCATGATGTTGACCTCGGCCGTGTTCAGCCGCTGGAGCGCCGAGTAGAGGGTGTTGGTCTTGCCGGAGCCCGTCGGGCCGGTGACCAACGCCATGCCGTACGGCTTGAAGATCGCGTGCTCGAACCTGCGCAGCGACTCGGCCTCGAAGCCGAGCTTCGCCATGTCGAGCATCAGCTTGTCTTTGTCGAGCAGGCGGGTGACGATCTTCTCTCCGAAGATCGTCGGGATCACCGAGACGCGGAAGTCGAGGTCCTTCACCTTCCCTTCGACCCGGGTCTTGATCTTGATCCGGCCGTCCTGCGGCAGGCGCTTCTCGGCGATGTCGAGCCGCGCCATGATCTTGATGCGGCTGGTGATCGCCTCCTTGAGCTTGATCGGCGGGTGCATCATCTCGTAGAGCAGGCCGTCGATCCGGTAGCGGACCCGGTAGTCCTTCTCGTAGGGCTCGACGTGGATGTCGGAGGCGCCGCGCTTGATCGCGTCGGTGAGGATGATGTTGACCAGGCGCACCACCGGCGCCTCCTCCGACTGCTGCTCGA